>CAXTSI010000005.1:0-46235 GCA_964246695.1 uncultured bacterium | reverse complement strand
TGCATAGTTCCGAATCGTAATGATAATTATTCTCATAATGAGAATTGCTGACTTGACCGGCGCTCTAGCTTCATTTTGGTTTCTTTCATCCATTGCGGACACAACCTCGTCCGTCAACCGCTTTTGTCACTCTGATTGAAGAAGGCACCAAGTAGAAGGCAGAGGGCAGAAGGCGATTGGATGGGGATTCCGACTCCACCCAATCGAAGACCGCTATAGTAGCGGGGGTCTTAAACCCCAATGGGCATAATTGTTTTGCTGATTGGCTGGAGCGATCGCCAATATGTACCCCGACAATTTCTCTGGTTGTAGCGTCGATGGCAAGCCAAATCCATTGTTTGTTAGCTTTCGACCCTACATATGACCACATCTCATCCATCTGGATCATCAGCCGACCTGGTTTTTTTTAGTCACTTCCACAAATTTAGGAACTTGGTAGTATTTTTGGTTTACGTAATATTAAATGAAGCCAACGTAGTGAAACTTAAGTGACGCGGGCGATCTGCTGAAAGCCAGGGCTATTTCATTCTAAAATTAGGGAATGTATGGTATAATCCAGCGCGACTCCAAAGAAAACGCATTTACTCCCGTGAGCCAAATCGCAATTCTAGAAGCCTTTGCCGAACTAGAAGACCCGCGTCGTCGTGCAGGACAACGCCATACTCGGACATTGTGTCTAGCACTATTTACCAAGAGCGATCGCCGCAGGCAATAAAGGGTTTTTAGCAATTGGGGACTGGATTATAAGCTACCGCGAACAGTTGATTGATCTGTTAAAACCCCCAAAAAATAGACTGCCTTGCTATAGTACACTTCGTCGTGCCTTGTTACACATTAATGACTCACAGTATTCTGCGTGTCTTGCCAAGTTCTTTAACGTTCAGCCTCAAGCAGGAGAAACCATCTCCTTAGATGGCAAAGTCCTTAGAAGTTCCTATCAACTTGAAGATGATAATCTAAATTCAGACCGACACCCAGCAATTATGTTAGTCAGCGCTTATATTGTCGAACGGGGCTTAATTTTAGAACCATTCCAAGTAGATGCCAAAACAAACGAAATTAAAGCAATACCCTAGCTGTTCAAAACCTGGCTCTCAAAGGAGTGGTTTTCGCCTTTGATGCAATTAATACCCAAAAAAAACTTGTGAGTTGATAGTTGAAAGTAGCAATGATTACATTGCTGCTCTTAAGGGTAACCAACCAAATCTGTTCAAGGATGTTAAAACAAATTTTACAGCGGAATCTACTTACCAACAGGTAAACAAGGGGCACGGTCGAATTGAAAAACGTAGCGTCAGTATTTGTCAAACTCTTGATGGTCTGCGCTCTTGGCCTGGGCTGAAAACTTTGATTCGAGTGGAATCAGAACGTCAAATTATCAGGCACAATCACATAGAAGTTGAAAAAGAAACACGTTATTACATCTCTTCACTGAGTGAAACAGCACGGGAATTTGGCGATGCCCCAAGGGGGCTTGCACCTTCGTGCTCGCATCCGTGGTTATTGGGGTGTGCGAACCTTGTGGTACATTATGTTAGAGATGTGACCCAGGGAGAGGATGGCTCTAGGATTCGCACCTTACCTCTCCCTCAGATTTTTGCTATAGCTCGTAACTTTACTCTTAACTTATATCGTCACCAAATGTTTGAAAACATGGCTGGAGCTACAACGATTATGCTCCTTTGGGTTAGACACACTCAAGCAACTCTTTAGAATGAAATAGCCCTGCATTTAATGACTAGTGGAATAGTGTAGAGACACTTTTTAATTCAAGTATCGGTAATATTGCTTTTAACTTCAGAATCATGACTGGGATATTTTGTTTTTTGCTGGACATAGCGCGAACGATGAGAATCTTAGTAACAAAAAAAAGTAAACAATGTCTGAAACCTTTAATCAACGGGCATCCTAAAAACAAATGCGTTTGCCCTGCTAGAATAAGTGCATAATCTCGTCTGAATGATACCTATAAGTAAATGTGGAAGCAAAAATGTCGTTAGGGGAATTTCTCTAGCCCCTACAACAGCCTCCAACTGTCATATAACCTAGGTAAGTAATAGGTAAGTAATACCCTAAAACAGAGTAAACAATAGTAGTATGTGAAGGGAAGTTATATGAATACATTTGAAAAGTATGAATCAAACGTCAGAAGCTATTGCCGTAGTTTTCCTGCCATATTTCATCGGGCTAAAGGTTCTATTATTTATGCCGAATCAGGTCAAGAATACATAGATTTTTTTGCAGGCGCAGGTGCTTTAAATTATGGGCATAATCATGATTATATCAAAGAGAAAGTTATTTCATACTTAGAGGCCGATGGAATAGCACATGGTTTGGATATGTATACTTCAGCTAAGGAGAAGTTTTTAGCTAAGTTTAATGAGGTTGTACTAAGTACAAAAAATCTAGATTATCGTATTCAGTTCTGCGGTCCAACTGGAACAAATGCTGTCGAAGCAGCTTTAAAATTAGCTAGAAAAGTAAAAAGAAGACCTGGTATATTCTCCTTTATGGGCGCCTATCATGGAATGACTTTGGGTAGCTTATCAATTACTGCTAACACCGGAATTCGAGCAGGAGCAATTGGAACATTAAATGATGTAACATTTATGCCTTATCCCTATGGATTCATGGAGAGCTTTGATACTATAAAATATATGGAGTCAGTTTTAAATGATGTTAGTTCAGGAATTGAAAAACCAGCTGCGATTATTTTTGAAACAGTACAAGCTGAGGGGGGAGTTGTTGTTGCTCCAATTGAGTGGATGCAAAAACTAAGGAAGTTGTGTGACGAAAATGATATTTTATTAATCTGCGATGATATTCAAGTTGGTTGTGGTCGAACGGGGCCTTTCTTTTCTTTTGAAAGAGCAGATATCGTTCCCGATATGGTAGTACTTTCTAAATCTATTAGTGGATACGGATTTCCTATGTCACTACTATTGATTAAACCAAAATTGGATATATGGGAACCGGGTGAGCATAATGGTACTTTTCGGGGTAATCAATTGGCATTTGTAGGAGCAACAGCTGCTCTAGAGTATAGAAAAATTAGTAAGTTTGAACTGGATGTCAAAGAGAAAGAGCTTTTATTAAAAAATTTTCTTACTCAAGAAATAGCGCCAATTAGTGAAAAGATAGCAATACGTGGGATTGGCATGATTTGGGGTATTGATGTTCTAAACTTTGGCGGTAAAAGTTTTGCTAAAAGTATAACTTCGCGTTGTTTTGAGCTAGGATTAATAGTTGAAAGAGCAGGTAGAAATGATACTGTAATTAAAATTTTGCCTCCTTTGGTAATTGATGTGTCTACCTTAAAAAAAGGTTGTTCAATTATCAAAAAAGCTTTTAATGACAGCATGTCACATTAATCGAATTACTAATATTTATAACTCGGCAAGCTGAGGGGGTGACAAAAACCTTTGAACCGCTGCCGATTGTTGGACGCATTTAATGCCCAGTGGGATAGTGTAGAGACACTTTTTGGTTCAAGTATCGGTAACATTGCTTTTAACTTAGGAATCATGACTGGGATATTTTGTTTTTTGCTGGACATAGCGCGAACGATGAAAATCTTAGTAACAAAAGTAAACAATGTCTGAAACTTTTACCCAGTCAGCATCCTAAAAACAAAATGCATTTACCTTGCTGAGTAAGTGAATAATCATCGTCTAAGTGATACCTAATAAGTATATGTGGAAGCAAAAATGTTGTCGGGTGCATTTCTCTGGCTCCTACAACAGCTTCCGACTTTCATATGACCTAGGTAAGTAATACCAAAACTAAAATAGAGTAAGAAAGCAATGAATATGGCAACAATGGGAAAGTACTGCAAAGCCTACCAACTCAAAAAGCTTCGTAAATTTAGTCACTGGACGGAGCGGCTTGAGAACATGAGAAAAGACAAGCAAGATGTTGATGGTCAGGAAGTCGAGGTGGCAAGGAAGTTAACAGACGATGACTTCCTGTATTTGCAAGAGAACTATGTGGTCACGGATGGCATCTTCCTAGACAAAAACACTATTTTCGACAATGTCACGGCAGAATGGAAGGAATTTTGTCACCAGATGCTCTTATTTGAGATTCCCGTTTATGAGCCTGTGACTGTAAACACCTCAGGTACTCAAAAGCAGAGTTAGTCAGTAACGGTTGGGATCAAGGTCAGTGAAAACTAGCAACAATAGAAAGAGACGCTTATGAACGAACTAGTGCAACGCTTATCGCTTGGAGAGCATCCTGTTAAGGCTAGCTTAAAACCTCAAAGAACAGTAGCCGCCTTGAAAGAAAGTATTGATCGTGGGTATGTTCATATCAAATTTACTCAGACTAAGGGAGGGACAGATTTAGGAGTCCGGTTAGATCCACAAGCCTCTAATTGGAATGAGGCTAACTTTACTCAGTCAGTAGGTTTGGTTCATCTGGTAGGAGACCTAACTCTGAATTATGTGAAAGTTAGATGTATTGCAGACATTGACCTGGAAACGCTAGAGGGGAAGGGACATCTTGAACCAATACAGGGGTGAAGTAGACTTACTTGCACTGCTAGCTGTGGGCGAGGCCTAAGTTATAACTTTCAGAACGGAGCGCACAGTGTGAACATTCTATCCCTTTATTATGCAATACCAAGTTAATACTCCATTGATGCACAAATAAAGACTTACTAGGAGATAGAAGCAATGAGTTGGGATGACTTTGAGGACACTCAAATCTATAAGGTAGTTGTGAATCATGAAGAACAATATTCCATTTGGCTGGTTGATAAAGAAAACCCACTTGGGTGGAAAGATGTCGGTAAAAGTGGTCGGAAAGCGGAATGCCTAGAATACATTAAAGAAGTATGGACTGATATGAGACCGCTAAGTTTACGCTTGAAGATGGAACGCTAATCCTGTACTTCCTTTGTGGAGAAATCTAAATGATCTGGTGTCACAATTTGAACTTAGAAGGTAACCAATGTATCACTACGTTAGTAGACCTCCTGCGCTACAGATCCGGTCAGCAGCCGAGCAAAATAGCTTTTACCTTTCTCAAGGATGGAGAAACAGAATCAGATAACCTGACTTATCAAGAGTTAGATCGAAATGCGCGGGCGATCGCCGCTCAGTTACAGTCTCTTGTAGTCCCCGGATCTAAAGCCTTGTTGCTATATCCATCGGGTTTGGAATTCATTGCCGCCTTTTTCGGATGTTTGTATGCGGGAGTTGTGGCAGTTCCAGCCTACCCCCCTAGGCGTAATCAGAAGATGTCTAGGCTACAGGCAATTGTTGCAGATGCTCAGATAACCGTAGCTCTGACTACAAAAGAACTGCTGGTCAACATTGAGAGTCGCTTTGCCGAGACTCCAGAATTGCCAAGGTTGTGCTGGCTAGCTACAGATAATATTGGTAGCGAAAAGGTGGTCGCGTGGCAGGAAGCACTGGTGAGTAGCGAGACACTAGCTTTTCTCCAATATACTTCAGGTTCTACAGGGACACCGAAAGGGGTTATGGTGAGTCATGGCAACCTGCTGCACAATAGTGAGTACATCAAGCAAGCCTTTGAACTAACACCAGACAGCGTTTCTGTATCATGGTTACCCAGCTTCCATGATATGGGACTGATCGACGGGATTATTCAACCCGTGTATACCGGTTTTCTAGGTGTCCTGATGGCATCAGCATCCTTTGTTCAGCGACCGATTCGATGGTTGCAAGCTATTTCACGCTACAGAGCAACCCATTGCGGCGGTCCTAACTTTGGCTACGAGCTTTGTGTTAGCAATATTACTCCGGAACAACGGGATACTTTAGACCTAAGCAGTTGGTGTAGTGCTTACAGTGGTGCCGAGCCGATTCGTAAAGAAACTCTTGAGAGGTTTGCAGCTGCATTTAAGTCCTGTGGTTTCCAAGCTCGCTCTTTCTATCCGTGTTACGGGATGGCTGAAACTACCCTGATGGTTTCTGGTGGTTACGTGAAAGATGAACCAGTTTACTATACAGTTGCGGCAGATGGACTGGAACAGAATCGAGTAGTAAAGGCATCTAGTGACACTCACAATGTTAGGCATCTAGTAGGATGTGGGCACTCATGGCTGGATACGAAAATTGTCATTGCTGACCCAGAATTGCTGACACAGTGTGCTCCAGACCAAGTCGGAGAAATTTGGGTATCAGGCTCGAGTGTCGCTCAGGGTTATTGGAATCGACCAGAGCAGACGGAGCAAATCTTTCGGGCGCAACTGCGAGACACTGACAGCGGACCATTTCTGCGTACAGGTGACTTGGGATTCAAGCAGGGTGACGAACTGTTTATCACGGGTCGGCTTAAGGATCTGATTATTATTCGGGGTCGCAACCATTATCCCCAGGATATTGAACTTACAGTAGAACAGTGCCACCCTGCACTACGTCCAAACTGTGGAGCAGCTTTTTCGGTGGAACTCAACGGTCAAGAAAATTTGGTGATTGCCCAAGAGGTAGAACGGACTTACCTCCGGAAGCTGAACGCTAATGAAGTGATTGAGACAATTTGTCGAGTCGTAGCCCAAGAGTACGATATAGAAGTTTATGCAGTACTGCTACTCAAGACTGCGAGCATTCCTAAAACTTCTTCAGGCAAAATCCAGCGCAGTGCTTGTCGCGCTGGGTTTCTCAATGGAAGTTTAGACGTGGTGGCAGATTGGAGCGTAAAACCTGAACATAAAAGACAATTCCAACGTTTGGGATCGGACGTAGAATCCTTGTTGCAACATATAAAAACAAGTCAGCAGCTAGGAAACTCCTCAAAAATAGATCAATTTAATACACTAGCAAACATTCAGCAGAAATCTCAAAGCGTAGAAGCGATCGCCTCTTGGTTAATCTCAAAAGTTGCAGAGCAACTGCAAGTCCTTCAAGAGAAGATAGACATTCGGCAACCGTTTGTCAACTATGGTCTGAGTTCGTTGGCAGCAGTAAGGCTTTCCGGTAAGCTACAAGAATGGCTTGGACGCCAGCTTTCTCCTACCTTGTTTTATGATTATCCCACAATTGAAGTCCTAGCACAACATCTGGCAGGGGAAACAACTGTTACCCCTAATACACCAAGTCCCGCACATTTAAAAGTTGACATTGATCCAACGGCAGGAACAGAAACTGACGATATTGCCATCATAGGAATGAGCTGCCGTTTTCCGGGAGCTAAAAACCCAGAAAGTTTCTGGCATCTGTTACGCAATGGGATTGATGCCATTGAGGAAGTGCCCCCATCACGCTGGAACGTCAATGCTTTTTATGACCCGCTTTCAGCAAATCCTAACAAAATGAACACCCGGTGGGGTGGTTTCTTAGAACAAGTCGATCGGTTCGACCCTCACTTCTTTGGGATTTCCCCACGGGAAGCCGAGAGCATGGACCCCCAGCAAAGACTATTGCTGGAAGTGAGTTGGGAAGCGCTAGAGAATGCTGGACAGATACCCGAACAACTTTCAGGAAGCCAAACTGGGGTATTCATCGGCATCAGCAACTATGATTATTCTCGATTACAGGTCAATCATCCTACTGGCACTGATGCCTATTCCGGCACCGGCAGTGCTTTTAGCATTGCTGCGAACCGCATTTCTTATATCCTGAATTTACGGGGTCCTAGTTGGGCTGTGGATACGGCATGCTCTTCATCGCTGGTGGCAGTTCACCAAGCATGTCAAAGTCTGCACTCTGGTGAATGTCAGTTAGCTTTAGTTGGCGGAGTCAATTTAATCCTGACCCCTCAATTGACCATCGCTTTCTCTCAAGCACAGATGATGTCTGCTAATGGTCGTTGTAAGACATTTGACGCCAGTGCTGATGGTTATGTGCGAGGAGAAGGGTGTGGGGTAGTAGTTCTCAAGCGCCTCCGTGATGCCCAACGGGATGGAGATAATATCTTAGCTGTAATCAAAGGCTCAGCTGTTAACCAGGATGGTCGCAGTAATGGACTGACAGCGCCTAATGGATTATCCCAGCAGCAGGTCATTTGCCAAGCTCTGAAAAATGCTGGGGTGAAACCAGCCCAAATTAGTTATGTAGAAGCTCACGGTACAGGAACCTCTTTGGGAGATCCAATCGAGGTGAATTCCTTAAAAGAAGTGCTGATGCAGGGAAGAGATGCGTCAGAACCCTGCTGGATCGGCTCAGTTAAGACCAATATTGGTCATTTAGAAGCCGCTGCTGGAATTACTGGTTTAATTAAGGTGGTACTCTCGTTACAACATGGAGAAATTCCACCTCACCTACATCTGATGCAGCTAAATCCACATATTGACCTAGAAGACACCCCATTGTCTATTCCGACCAAGCGCCAGATCTGGTCAGGCGGGAAACAGCGACGGTTGGCAGGTGTATCTTCATTCGGTTTCGGGGGCACTAATGCCCATGTAGTCTTGGAGGAGGCATCTCCAGAAAGTCAAAAGAAAGAAGTTATCGAACGTCCTCTACACCTTTTGACACTGTCAGCAAAAAATGAGAATGCTCTGCGGGAACTGGCAAGAGATTATCAAGCATTTTTAGCTGACAACTCTGAAGTTTCAATTGCAGATATTTGCTTCACTGCCAATACCGGGCGATCGCATTTTGAGCAACGGCTAGCTATTGTAACTGAATCTACTGTGCAGTTGCGCGAGCAGCTTGGCGCTTTTGTCGCTGTTGAGGAGACTGCCGAACTGGTGAGCGGTCAGTTACGTGGGTTTGGGCGTCCGAAGATAGCGTTCTTATTTACCGGTCAGGGTTCTCAATATGTCGATATGGGACGACAACTTTATGAAACCCAGGCTATCTTCCGCCAAACCCTCGACCGTTGCGATGAGATTCTGCGTCCTTATTTAGAAAAACCCCTGCTCAAAGTCCTCTATCCCGAACCTGAGATTGATTCCCCCCTGAATGATACCGCCTACACCCAACCCGCTTTATTTGCCTTGGAGTACGCTCTGTTCCAATTATGGAAGTCTTGGGGCATAGAGCCTGCTGTAGTGATGGGTCACAGTGTGGGAGAATATGTGGCCGCCTGTGTGGCGGGAGTCTTTAGCTTAGAAGATGGTTTAAAGCTGATTGCTTCCAGGGGACATTTAATGCAAGCTCTGCCCCAAGATGGTAAGATGGTTGCAGTGTTAGCTAATGTGAGCCAAGTGCAAGCTGCGATCAAACCCTATGCCCAGAAGGTCTCCCTTGCCGCCATTAACGGTCCCAAAAGTGTGGTTATTTCCGGTCAGTGTCAAGCGATAGAAGACGTCTGTACTGTCCTAGAAGCTCTTGGACTAAAGACTAAACCTTTGCAAGTTTCCCATGCCTTTCACTCCCCCTTGATGGAGCCAATGATGGAGAAATTTGCGCAGATTACTAAAACTGTGACATACTCGACGCCTCAAATTAGTATAATTTCTAATGTTACAGGTGACCTAGTTTCCGATGAAATAGCTACCTCAGAGTATTGGGTCAACCACCTACGGCAGCCAGTGCGCTTTGCAGAGGGGATAACAACACTTCACCAACAAGAAGTTGAGGTGTTTGTCGAGTGCGGTCCGAAGCCGACGTTATTGGGAATGGGTTGCTCTTGCCTACCCAAGGGAGTGGGAGTGTGGCTGCCCTCGTTGCGTCCTAGCCGATCCGACTGGCAACAACTCCTAAGCAGTTTAGGGGAATTATACGTGCGGGGAGTCGCTGTTGATTGGACTGGGTTTGACTGGGATTATCCCCGGCGCAAAGTCGGGTTGCCGACCTATCCCTTCCAGCGCCAACGCTACTGGATTGAGATGGCTGAGTCTGCCTACCAAACCCCAGAATCGACTTCTAAACAGCAACCTCAAACTACACCTATTATGAACCTGTTGAGTCTGGGCGAGACTGACCAGTTAGCTCAGCTGCTCGGTAAAACAGGCAAGTTCTCACTAGACGAGATGAAATTCTTGTCTAAGTTTGTGGACGTCTTAGTGCAGCAACAGCAACAACAGGTTGCAACTGCCTCTCTCCAAGAAAGCTTTTATAAGGTAGAGTGGCGTCAAAAGTTGCGTTTTGGGAGTCAGCTACTATCTCCCAACTACTTGCCAACGCTTGAAGAAATTAGCGTCAACTTCCGCCGCCAATTGGCTGAATTGATTGCCCAGTCAGACCTCAAAGTTTATGGGGAAGCATTGACCCAGATGGAAGCTTTGAGTATTGCCTACGTGCTAAATGCCTTTAAGACAATGGGGTGGGAGTTCCAGCAAGGGCGTCGCTTCTCGACAGCATTTATGGCGGAACAGTTGGGCGTAGTCAACCAACATCGGCGGTTACTGGGTCGTCTCTTAGAGATGCTAGCTGAAGTAGGTATACTTCAGCCAAATGACTCTCAGTGGGATGTGATTCGAGTGCCCCAGAGAATAAACTCACAAGAGCAATTGAGCCTCTTGGCGGCGAAGTATTCTAGCGCTAAAGCAGAACTGAGTCTACTAGGACGTTGCGGTTCAAGTCTCGCATCAGTGCTTCGAGGAGAGTGTGACCCAAGACAACTGTTATTTCCCGAGGGAGATCTAACCACCGCCAGCCAGATCTATCAGGATTCTCCTGGGGCACAGGTGATGAACACCTTAGTACAAAAGGTGGTTTCATCAGTCTTGGAGCATTTGCCTTCTGGACATGGGGTACGAGTGCTAGAAATTGGAGCTGGAACTGGGGGAACAACCTCCTACATCCTGCCTATTTTGCCGATTCATCAGACCGAATATGTCTTTACGGACTTATCCCCCAAATTCGCCATTCAGGCACAGGAGAAATTTCGAGATTACACCTTTGTCCGCTATGATGTTTTAGACATCGAACAAGATCCTGAACTACAAGGATTCCAGTCTCATCAGTACGATATAATTGTGGCAGCGAATGTGCTGCACGCTACCAAAGACTTGCGTCAGACCATGCAGCATATACAGCAGTTGTTAGTGCCAAATGGTATGCTCGTGTTGCTGGAAGGAACCGCTCGCAAGCGATGGATAGACTTGATTTTCGGACTAACAGAAGGCTGGTGGAGGTTTACTGACTTGGATTTGCGATCCTCCTACCCATTGCTTGCTGCTAATCAATGGCAGGAATTGCTGCAGGAGAGTGGATTTAAGGGAGCCGTAGTCATTTCGCCTGAGAAGGAGAGTGAAGAAGCTCTATCTCACCAAGCCGTAATTGTGGCTCAAGCTGCCCAGGTCAAGGCGACTCCTGAGCCGAGGAGTTGGCTAATTTTCGCGGATGAGCGCGGGATGAGTCAGGAGTTGATAGCGCAGATGAGGTCCAAAGGAGAGGCGTGTACCCTCATTTTCCCCGGAAAGCAATATGAGCAACTCACTGAGCAAGAGTTCAGGATAGATCCAGCTAGCCCTGGTGACTTTCAGCAACTTATGGAGGCTGTTAGAAATCATCCCCCCTTGCGTGGGGTGATACATTGCTGGAGCTTAGATGCAAAAGAAGCAGAAGTCCTCACAGGGGAAGACTTAGAAGCATTTTCTCTAGAAGCATGTGGTAGCATATTGCATTTAGTCCAGTCATTAGTTAAGTCAGAATTTTCTGAACTTCCTTCCCTGTGGTTAGTTACCCGAGGAGCTGTACCAGTGGAGGTAGAGCCTAATTTGTCCGGGTTAGCTCAATCACCCTTATGGGGTATGGGGAAAGTCATCTCCCTAGAACACCCCGAATTATGGGGGGGAATGTTAGATTTAGACCCTGATGCTACTAATGATGAAGCAGCAAAAAGGTTGTTGACAGAAATTTATGATTCAGAAGGTGAAGACCACATAGCTTTTCGTCATGGACAACGTTACGTAGCTCGCTTAGTACACAGCAGCCAAACAGAACTACAAGGCTTGCAATTCCAATCTGATAACATCTACCTAATTATTGGTGGTCTTGGTTTCTTGGGACTTAGACTTGCTCGGTGGATGATAGAACAAGGAGCACGGCACTTGGTAATAACAGGGCGGCGAACAATTCCCAAACGTGACGACTGGGCAAGCCTGCCAAAAAACACTGATACATGGAAACAGGTTCAAGCTATTCAGTCTCTAGAAGAGATGGAAGCTACCGTATTGTTGCTTCAGGCTGATGTCAGCGATCGCTCTCAGATGTCCTGGGTATTCGACCAAATTAATACTGCTGAGTTACCCTTAAAGGGCATAATTCATGCTGCAGGTGTTGGCGGATATGAAGTTATACAAGACATGAAACTTAGTGCCGTTGAATCTATGCTTCGCCCTAAGACAGTGGGTGCGTGGCTTCTACATCAACTCACTAAAGATTTGGAGATTGACTTTTTTGTTTGCTTTTCTTCGGCTGGATCGGTATGGGGTGCTAAAGGTCAAGGACATTATGACGCGGCAAACCACTTTCTCGATGTCTTGGCTCATTATCGACGTTCCATCGGACTGCCAGCTTTGAGCGTCAATTGGGGACTGTTGGCAGGAGGTGGTATGGTTACAAGAGAATACCATCAATGGTTGCAGCAAATCGGCATCAAGGAATTACAGCCGGAACAAGGCTTTGATGCATTAGGTCATCTTTTAAGCATTGGTGAAGTCCAGACAACAGTGGCCAATGTGAATTGGAGTCAGTTCAAGAATGTATATGAAGTCCGGGGCAAACGGCTACTGTTAGAAGAGATTTTGGTGCAGCCATCTGAAAAGACAGATGAGCAACAGTCGGTTCAGCGACCAGATATTTTACAAAAATGGGAGGAAGCAACCGCAGGCGATCGCCACTCACTCATAATTGATTACGTTCAAACTCTGGTTACCAAAGTTCTAAGGCTAAGTCCATCACAACTAGACGTGCAGCAGCCTCTGAATAGTATGGGACTTGACTCTCTAATGGCTGTCGATCTGAGGAATCGTGTAAAAACCGAGTTAGAAGTTGACGTACCGATGGTGAAATTTATGGAGGGTTTCAGTGTTGCGAGTCTGGCAACACTCTTGAGCAAGCAACTGACAGATGTCCGATCTCCCTTCAATGCATCTCTTAACACACCGCCTAGACTAAGTTTTGATGTGAGCAAAGAAGTCCACCCAGAAAATGGAGAGAGACTTAGCCAAAAAGTAACTTTTCATAGTGATTGGATAGAAGGAAAAGTATGAATTTAGTTGAGTTTGTCAAGAACCTATCAGCACAGGGTGTGGAATTGTGGGGTGATGGTGACCAACTGTGCTATCGTGCCCCAAAGGACGCATTAACTTCCACACTTTTAACCCAAATTAAGCAACATAAGGCAGAAATATTACAACTGCTGCACGAACGCGCTGACAACTCTAAAGCTTATCCCCTATCCCACGGTCAGCGAGCCTTATGGTTTTTGCACCAACTTGCGCCAGAGAGTACAGCCTACAATATCATATATGGAGCGTACCTTCAGTCAGATTTAGACATTTTAGCTTTGCAAAAATCTTTTGAAACTCTGGTTGAGAGACATCCACTTCTTTGTACTACCTACGGCACAAAAAATGGTGAACCCTTTCAGCAGGTTCAGAAACATCAGAAAATTCACTTCAAGGTGAAAGATGCTTCAAATTGGAGCCAGGATGACTTGAACACTTGGTTGGCTGAAGAAGCAGATCGTCCTTTCGATCTAGAACAAGAACCCTTACTGCGTATAAATTTGCTGACCCAATTCTCGGTAACAGACACTTTGGGAGCAAAGAAAACCATTTTCTTAGTGACAGCACACCACATTGTCATCGATTTCTGGTCACTTGAAATACTCATAGATGAACTTAGTGTGCTGTATGAAGCAACCAAGACAGGTAAAGTAGCATCACTTCTTCCCCAAAGTCTCCAATATCAGGATTACGTGCGCTGGGAAGCCGAGATGCTGACCAGTCCTGAAGGGGAGAAACTGTGGGCTTACTGGCAGAAACAATTAGCTGGTGAACTACCAGTGCTGAATCTGCCAACGGATCGACCTCGACCGCCGATGCAGACTTATCGTGGCACCTCCCTCTTTTTTGAATTGGATGATAAACTAACCTCCAAGCTCAGAGAACTGGCAAAGGGAGAAGAGGCTACTCTCTACATGACCTTAATGACAGCGTTTCTGGTACTTTTATTACGCTACACCAATCAAGAAGATATTTTGATTGGTTCTCCCGTGGCTGGTCGGAGCTTGGCTGAATTTGAAAGGATTGTGGGCTATTTCGTCAACCCACTTGTCTTAAGAGTTAATCTTTCCGGAAATCCCACATTTCCGGAATTGCTTCGTCGAGTACGTCATGTCGTGCTAGAAGCTTTAGAACATGAGCAGTACCCTTTTCCCCTGCTAGTCGAACGACTCCAACCGATACGCGACCTGAGTCGCTCACCACTTTGTCAGGTTGCTTTCGTCTGGGATCAGCCACGCCAAAGAAAGGGTTTGCTAGCAGATTTCTTCGCCTTGGAACAGAGGGGTGCTGCCTTTGATCTCAACTTGACAATCTTGGATACAGGTGGTTCACTGAAGGGTGGATGGGAATATAACACTGATTTATTTAACTCTGAAACTATTACCCGAATGAGTGGGCATTTCCAGAGGTTGCTAGAGGAGATTGTAGCAAATCCCTTACAGCAGATTTCCTCATTGCCCCTGCTGACAGCCATTGAGCAACACCAGTTACTAGTAGGGTGGAATGACACCCAAACCGATTATCCCCAAGAAAAGTGCATTCATCAGCTATTTGAAGTACAAGTTGAGCAGACACCTGATAGCATAGCAGTAGTATTTGAAGACGAGCAACTCACCTACCGGGAGTTGAATAGCCGCGCCAATAAAATCGCACACTATCTTAAGGTATTGGGAGTGAAGCCAGAGGTATTAGTTGGTCTGTGTGTGGAACGTTCACTGGAAATGGTAGTGGGATTATTGGCAATTCTCAAGGCTGGTGGAACTTATGTGCCATTAGACCCAGCTTATCCTAAAGAGCGATTGGCGTTTATGCTTGAAGATGCTCAAGTTTCAGTACTGCTGACTCAACAGTGGCTAGTTGAGGGGCTACCTAAGCATAAAGCACAGGTAGTGTATTTGGACACTGACAAGGATGCAGATGTCTGCTGTTCCACTATGCTGTATGCTAGCTATAGTGAGGAGAATCTAGCCAATTGCGTGACATCTGACAACTTGGCTTACGTCATCTACACATCAGGCTCAACTGGGAAGCCTAAAGGAGTTTTGGTGGCACATTCGGGGCTGTGCAATCTGGCTGTAGCCCAGCAGAGGCTATTCGATGTGCAACCAGACAGCCACGTCCTCCAGTTCGCCTCCTTGAGCTTTGATGCCTCGGTCTGGGAATTTGTCATGGCTCTGATAGCGGGAGCGACTCTGTGTCTGGCAACGCAGGAGAACCTGCTGCCTGGACCGACTTTGATTCAGGTGTTACGCGAGCAAGCTATCACAATTGTGACTCTGCCACCGTCAGTACTAGCGGTTTTACCGACTGAGGAACTGACCGCGTTGCGGACAATTATCGTTGCGGGAGAAGCCTGTTCACCCGATGTGGTGGCTCGATGGGCACCAAACCGACGGTTCTTCAACGCCTATGGACCGACGGAAGCAACTGTCTGTGCTACCGCCAGCGAATGCAGCCTCTGTGACCAGAAGCCGCCCATCGGTCGCCCAATTGCCAACACACAGGTCTATCTGCTGGACGCCCAACTGCAACCGATTCCCGTTGGGATACCAGGCGATCTATACATTAGTAGTGTTGGTCTGGCTAGGGGCTACCTCAACCGCCCCCATATAACTGCTGAAAGATTTATTCCCAATCCCTTTAGTGCCGAACTTGGGACTCGGCTTTACAAAACAGGAGATTTGGGACGTTACTTACCAGATGGTAACATTGAGTTTCTAGGTCGCAGCGACGACCAAGTGAAGCTCCGTGGCTTCCGTATCGAGCTAGGAGAGATTGAAGCTGCATTAAATCAACATGCAGCAGTGCTAGAGAGCCTAGTGATGGTTCGAGAGGATGGTTCAGGTAGTAAGTTCTTAGCAGCGTATGTGGTATCCAATCAACAGCAATCAGCCACTGCTAACGAACTGCGCTACTTCTTGAAAGATAAATTGCCCGACTACATGGTGCCATCAGCATTTGTCATACTCGATCAACTGCCACTAACGCCCAATGGTAAGGTAGATCTTCGTGCTTTGCCTGTACCTGAAATAACACGTTTGGATGTGGAAGCGAATTACGTGGCACCGCAGACCGAAATTGAACATCTCATTGCTGCTGTTTGGCAAGAGAAGCTTCAAATAGAACAGGTTGGTATTTATGACAATTTTTTCGAGTTAGGAGGTCATTCATTACTCCTAGTTCAGATTTATAGTAAATTGCAAGAAATTTTTCCGCAAAAGCTATCAATAACTAACCTTTTTCAATATCCCACTATAAGCTTATTGGCAAAATATTTAATTCAGGAGCAAAGTAAAAACCAGACAGATAACCTTAGGGTTGATGGAAATTCAATCAATCAAAAAAGTCAATTTAAACGAAAGTCTCGTGAGAATACAGAGATAGCCGTTATCGGTATGTCTGGGCGATTCCCAGGTGCCAAAGATGTTAATACATTTTGGCAAAATTTGCGAGATGGTGTAGAGTCGATTTCAACTTTCTCCGATAGAGAACTTGAGTCTTCAGGCATTGACCCGGCTATGCTTAGTAACAATCAGTATGTCAAAGCAGGTGCTGTACTAGAAGATGTAGAACTGTTTGACGCTTCGTTTTTCGGCTTTAATGCTAGAGAAGCTGAAATCATGGACCCACAACACCGCTTGTTTTTGGAGTGTGCTTGGGAAGCTATTGAAAGTGCTGGTTACAATACTGAAACATACAAAGGTGCGATTGCTGTTTTCGCTGGTGTAGGTATCAGTAATTATTTGTTGTTCAATCTTAATCAAAACCCAAACATTTTGGAATCAGTCGGCAGATTCCAAGTACTCATCGGAAATGATAAAGACTTTCTACCGACACGTGTGTCTTATAAGTTGAACCTTAAAGGACCAAGTATCAATGTTCAAACAGCCTGCTCCACTTCATTAGTTGCGGTTCACTTAGCCTGCCAAAGTTTACTAAGTGGCGAATCTGATATAGCTTTGGCGGGAGGTATTTCAATCCGCCTTCCACAAAAAACTGGCTACTTGTATCAAGAAGGTGGGATTCTTTCGCCTGACGGGCACTGTAGAGCTTTTGACGCCCGATCTCAAGGAACCATTAGCGGTAATGGTGTGGGAATTGTCGTTTTGAAGCCCCTAGTAGATGCTTTAGCTGATGGCGACTGCATTCACGCGATTATTAAAGGCTCAGCAATCAATAATGACGCTTCTCTAAAAGTTGGCTATACAGCTCCTAGTGTAGATGGTCAGGAAGCAGTGATTTCTGAGGCTCTAGCTATAGGTGCGATCAAACCCGATACAGTCACCTATATAGAAACCCACGGAACCGGAACAACTCTGGGCGATCCGATTGAAATTGCTGCGCTTACACAGGCTTTTCGTAACATAACTGACGCTAAGGGCTTCTGTGCGATTGGTTCGCTGAAAACAAATGTCGGACATTTAGATGCTGCTGCTGGTGTGGCTGGTTTAATCAAGACAGTCATGGCGCTCAAACACAAATTACTGCCGCCCAGCCTGCATTTTGAAGAACCCAATCCCAAAATTGATTTTGCGAATAGTCCCTTTTATGTCAATACTTCGCTTTGCGAATGGAAAACAAATGGTATGCCTCGTCGAGCTGGGGTCAGTTCCTTTGGTATCGGTGGCACTAATGCACACGTTATTATAGAAGAAAGTCCTGTTGTAGAAGTTTCTGGAAAATCCAGATCTTGGTTTTTGCTAGTGCTATCCGCCAAAAGCGATTCTGCACTCGATACTGCAACGACAAATCTGGTTAAGCACTTAGAGCAGCATCCAGATACTAACTTTGCTGATGTGGCTTACACTTATCAAGTTGGTCGAAGCGTTTTCAACTATAGACGGATGCTTGTTTGTCAAAACCTTGAAGATGCCGAGATCGCACTCTCAAGCTTAGACCCCAAACGAGTTTTCACAAGCTTCCAAGAATCCAAAGAGCGACCTGTGGTGTTTATGTTTTCAGGGCAGGGAGCGCAGTATGTAAATATGGGTGTGGAATTATACGAAAATGAACCTACTTTTCGCGAGCAGGTTGATTTATGCTCAGAACTCCTGAAACCATACCTAGGAATTGATTTGCGCCATGTACTGTATCCAAGCGAAGAACAGGTTGAAGCTGCACTCTCAGAACTTAAACAGACAGCGATTACACAGCCAGCACTCTTTGTCATTGAGTATGCCCTAGCTAAATTATGGAGGTCGTGGGGGGTGCATCCTCAGGCAATGATCGGTCATAGTATAGGTGAATATGTAGCCGCTTGTTTGAGTGATGTTTTCTCTCTAGAAGATGCTTTAGCGCTGGTAGTTGCACGGGGACAACTAATGCAGAAACTGCCCTTAGGCAGTATGCTAGCCGTGCCACTTTCAGAAAATGAAGTGCAACCACTTCTGAATAATCAACTCTCTGTGGCTGCGATCAATGGATCATCTGCTTGCGTCGTTTCCGGTTCTACGGAAGCAGTGGAACAACTAAAAGACAAGCTTGCTCAACAAGCTGTTAACTGTCGTCTTCTGCATACTTCTCATGCCTTTCATTCTCACATGATGAACCCCATCATGGAGCCATTCACTGAACAGGTGAAAAAAATCAAATTGAAGCCACCGCAAATTCCTTTTATTTCCAATGTTACAGGCACATGGATAACAGCAGCAGAAGCGGTTAGTCCCAACTACTGGGTGAAGCATTTGCGCTCCTCCGTGCGCTTTGCAGATGGTCTCCAAGAGTTGTATAAAGATTGGAGATGGATTTTGTTAGAGGTGGGTCCGGGGCGAACGTTGGCTACTTTAGCCAGACAGCATCCAGATAAGCCTGCTGAGCAAGTCGTGCTAAATTCGTTGCGCCATCCGCATGAACAACAGTCAGATGTAGCGTTCTTGCTCACGACACTGGGTCATATCTGGCTTGCAGGTGTACAAGTAGATTGGTCTGGATTTTATACCCATGAGCAACGCCACCGGCTCCCCTTACCGACGTATCCATTTGAGCGTCAACGTTACTGGATTGAACCTCAAAAACAAGAAAATCCCTCTCAAGTCTTATTAAATAAACAGCCGGATATTGCAGACTGGTTTTATGTCCCTTCTTGGAAACGTTCTATCTCGTTTGTAGAGACATTAGCAGAAGATATAGAGGCTGAAAAATCTTGCTATTTAGTGTTTGTCGATACTTGTGGTTTGGGTTCTCAATTGGTGAAACAACTGGAGCAAAAAGGTAATGATGTGACTATCGTGATGGCAGGCGAACAGTTTACTAAGCACGGAGAAAATTTATATCAAATTAACCCTCGACAACGTGATGATTACGAAGTCTTGCTCAAGGAACTTGACGCACTCGACAAAACTCCAAAAAAGATTTTGCATTTATGGAGTGTGACAGCAAATACTCCAACAGAATTAGAAATAGAGTTTTTTGAAAAGTCTCAATACTTAGGCTTCTACAGTTTGCTGTTTTTGGTACAGGCGATCGCAGAACAAAATTTGACACATGCTATCCAAATTGTGGTAGTGTCAAACAATATGCAGGAAGTGACAGGCTCAGAGGTGCTTTGTCCGGAGAAAGCAACTTTACTAGGACCTTGTAGAGTCATTCCACAAGAATACCCGTACATCACCTGTAAAAGCATTGATATTGTAACTTCAGAATCGGAAAGCGGGTATGAGAAAACGCTAACCGATGGGATATTATCAGAGTTGTTCACCAAACCATTTGACTCAATTGTTGCCTACCTGAGATCTTGCACCATTCTCAACAAGGCGAGAGAAACCGGGTTTATAAACGATAAATTAAGGGTTTCAGCTTTACAGATTCGCAATAAACCCGGTTTCTGCCGATGGTGCAAGATGTGAGCTACCGTGGCAGACATCGATGGGTGCAGACATTTGAGCCAGTCAGATTGGAAAAGCCTGTTGCTAAAATGTTAAAGTTGCATAACAAAGGAGTGTACCTGATTACAGGCGGGTTAGGAGAAATTGGTCTTGTACTTGCAGAGTATCTGGCGCAAACTGTGCAGGCAAGATTAATATTGATCGGACGTTCGGCTGTACCAGAAAGAGATAACTGGGGAAAATGGCTAGAAACCCATGATGCTGATAATGAGGTCAGCCGCAAGATATTAAAATTACAGGCACTTGAAAAGCTGGGTGCAGAAGTTTTGGTAAAAAGCGCAGATGTTGCCAATCACGAACAGATGCTCTCAGCAGTTACCCAAGCTTACGAGAACTTTGGCGAAATTCATGGTGTCATCCACGCAGCAGGTATTACAGCAAAAAATGTCTTTAGCACCATTCAGCAAACAACTCAATCTGAGTGCGAACAGCAATTTCAACCCAAAGTACGCGGACTATTGGTGTTGAAAAAAGTTTTACAGGACAAGGCACTTGATTTTTGTATGCTCACATCCTCCCTATCAACTATCTTAGGAGGATTAGGGTTTGTAGCTTATTCCGCAGCCAACCTTTTCATGGATGCCTTTGTTCACAGGTGCAACCAAACAAACACCATACCTTGGATGACTGTGAACTGGGATGGCTGGAAATTTAAAGAAGAACAAGAACAAAATGTAGCTTTTGGAGCAACTGTGGCTCAATTGGCTATAACACCAAAAGAAGGTGCAGAAGTCTTTCAAAATCTTTTATCTATCATTCCCACTATCCAAAAAGTCGTTATTTCTACAGGAAACTTACAAGCTAGAATCGATCAATGGATGAAGCAAGAGCCTTTA
Source organism: uncultured bacterium (assembly GCA_964246695.1). Taxonomy (GTDB): domain Bacteria; phylum Cyanobacteriota; class Cyanobacteriia; order Cyanobacteriales; family Nostocaceae; genus Stigonema. The sequence goes on along the minus strand of CAXTSI010000005.1, from coordinate 25,422 downwards.
CCAGATACAAATCTCAATAAAGTAGGTTCATCTTCACTTCACTTGAGACCGAATTTGCCGAATCCTTATGTTGCTCCTCGTAACGACACTGAGGAAACAATAGCTCTCATCTGGGAAGAAATATTAGGAATCGCGCAATTGGGCATCTACGACAACTTCTTTGAGGCTGGAGGTGATTCTCTACTAGCAACGCAGCTTTTATCCCGCCTACGCAAAGTCTTTCAGGTGGAGTTACCCCTAAGCAGTCTCTTTGAAACAGCTACTATTGCACAGATGGCTGAACTGATTGAAGAGATGCTTATAGAGAAAATAAAAGAATTAACTGAACAAGAAGCTCAACAATTTTTGTAAAAATTTCCTTCTGCTGTGTGCCTTTTTTCTTGTAAAACTTCTTTCATTACTTTCAGCTTAAAGGTGCAATATGTCTAAACTAGATAGTCTTTCTAAACAACGGTCTAGTCTCTCACCAACCAAACGAGCCTTGCTGGAAAAGTGGATGGGAGGTCATCGCAAAGCTTTAAATATTATTCCGCAGCGTCCACAGCAAAGCCATTATCCACTCTCTTTTGCTCAAGTTGGGGTGTGGTTTCTCGATCAATTGCAACCTAATAATCCCTTTTATAACTTGCCTGCAGCTTTTCGCATCGCAGGTTCGTTAAACGCCCTAGCACTCTCACACAGCCTCAATGAAATTGTCAAGCGTCATGAGATATTACGCACAACTTTTACAACAGTGGAAGGGCAACCAGTTGAACTCATAGCTCCTTCTTTGACCTTGACATTGCCACTAGTAGATCTCCAGCAAATACCGGAGATGAAGCGACAAGCTGAAGTGCAAAGATTGTCTATTGAGGAGGCACGACAACCTTTTAACCTGACAACTCTACCCTTGTTGCGAGCGAAATTGCTACGACTGGGAGAAGCAGAACATATCTTGCTGTTGTGCATGCATCACATTATCACTGATGCTTGGTCAATGGGGGTACTGTTGCAGGAGTTAGCATCTGTCTACAAAGCTTTCTGCGATCGCTTGTCACCTCAGTTACCAAAACTACCAATTCAGTACGCCGACTTTGCTATTTGGCAACGCGAGTGGTTGCAGGGAGAGGTACTAGAGTCCCAACTAGCTTATTGGAAGCAACAGCTGAACAATATTCCTCTGTTGGAATTGCCTACAGACTTCCCAAGACCAGCGATTCAAACCTACCAAGGTGCTACTCAATCATTTGTGCTGTCTAGCACTTTATCCAAGTCGCTTAAGGAATTGAGTCATCAGGAGGGGGCTACTTTATTCATGACGTTGCTGGCGATATTTCAGATACTGCTACACTACTACTCTAGTCAAGATGATATTGTCGTGGGCACTGACATAGCTAACCGCAACCAAGCAGATATTGAAGGATTAATCGGGTTCTTTATTAACCAGCTAGTATTATATACCAACCTAAGTGGGAATCCGACCTTTAAAAATTTGCTTGAAAGGGTACGTAAAGTTACTTTGGAAGCATACGACCACCAGGACTTGCCATTTAATTTACTAGTGGATGCAGTCAAACCAAACCGAGATCTCAGCCGTGCACCACTGTTTCAGGTAAAGTTTGTCCTTCAAAAGGCCCCGATTACTCTACAGTTTTCGGATCTCACTCTGAGCTTTGTAGAGGTTGATAATGGTACGGCAAAGTTTGATTTGCTCTTGGACATAGTGGAGTTAGAGAGAGGATTTTATGTGTCATTTCAATACAACACAGACCTGTTTAAAGCTGATACCATTACACGACTAATGGAACATTTTGAAACACTTATACAAAATATTGTGGCACAACCAAATACCACATTGAATGTATTAGAAGAGATACTTGCTAAAATTGACAAACAAAAACAGCTTGAAAAAGAAAAAGAACTTGAAGCAGTTATCATCCATAAACTTAAAAAAGTTAAGCGAAAGATGATTGCAAATTATTAATGAAATACGGAAGATAAAAAATGAGTAGCATAGATTCTGAAAAAAACAGTATCAAGAAGTTATATAGTATTAAAAGAAAGGTCATTAATACAAATCAAGAAGGATTTGTTAAGGTTGATTTTTTCAACCAAGACCGATATCCTCTCGTAATTTCACCAGTAATTGATGGGTTAAATTTCATCACATGGTCTAGAAATAATCTTGACTTTATCAATAATAATCTAATAAAATACGGGAGCATACTTTTTCGAGAATTTGATGTAAAAACATTAGAAGAATTTGAGCAGTTTATTAAGACAATTTCCCAAGCGGATCTGTTAGAATATAACTATCGTTCAACACCGCGCACCCAAGTTAGTGGGAAAATTTATACCTCAACTGAATACCCTCCCGAACAATCAATCCCTCTACATAACGAGAACGCTTACTCTTCCAACTGGCCGAGGAAAATTTGGTTTTTTTGTGTTCAACCTGCTGAACAGGGAGGAGAAACGCCAATTGCCGACAGTCGGAAAGTTTTCCAACTGATTAATCCAGCTATCAGAGAACAGTTCATACAAAAGAAAGTGATGTACGTCCGAAACTATGGCGAATTGGATTTACCTTGGCAAAATGTTTTTCAAACCACGGATAGATTAGAAGTAGAAAATTATTGCCGTAAGGTAGGAATTGAATTTGAATGGAGAGGCAGTAATAGTTTAAGAACTCGCCAAGTTTGTCAAGCTGTTGCTAAACATCCTGATACAGATGAAATGGTGTGGTTCAATCAAGCTCATTTATTCCACATTTCGAGCTTGAACTCAGAAGTACGTAAATCATTGCTATCAGTGTTTGCAGAAGATGAGCTTCCTCGCAATGCCTATTACGGTGATGGCTCTCCAATTGAAACTTCTGTATTAGATGAAATTCGTGAAATATATCAGCAGGAAGCGATTATGTTTCCTTGGCATAAAAAAGATATATTGATGCTAGATAATATGTTGGCTGCACATGGGCGGATGCCATTTTCAGGTGAAAGAAAGGTTTTGGTAGGTATGTCCTAATTGGGTAAATACAAAATTTTTAACTTAATAAGGATGTAATTAAGTACTTCCACAGAATTAATTACACAAACTGTTTTCCTGACTCCTGTCTGAACGAATGAATTTAATTTTGTCGAACTAATTATGCAAAATCAAATTTCCAATGGCTTTCGTATTTCGCCTCAACAAAAGCGTCTTTGGTTGCTAAATAAAGCTGATAAAAATCATGCTTATGGGATTAAAGCGTTAATAAAAATTGAGGGAAATATTAATACAGATATTTTAAAAGTAGCTATCAAAAATGTCGTCGATAGACATGAAATTCTCCGTACCACTTTTCATTGCGTGCCTGGGATGACCATCCCGCTTCAATTCATAAACGAAAGCGGTGTGCTATCGTTTCATGATTATGATTTGAGTAGTTTTACATCTCAGGAACAAGAGGCTAAAATTGACGCACTCTTTCAAGAGACAAGTCTGCAGCCATTCGACCTTGGAGAAAATACGCTTTTGGATATATCTTTAATCAGAATTTCTTCATGGAAGTATATGCTGCTTCTTAGCTTACCAGCTCTTTGTGGGGATATGGCAACGCTCAATAATCTAGTACATGAAATCAGTCATGTCTATGCATCTTTGTTGCATGGCAAGGAACTAGCTGATGAATCGATGCAATACGCAGATATTTCCGAATGGCTGTATGAATTACTTGAGTCGGATGACACAGAGACAGGAAGAACGTATTGGCAAAAGCAGGATATTTTCTCTAGCTTCACTTTAAAACTTCCTTTTGAAAATCAACTTTCAAGCAAAGGGCAATTTAAACCTCAGTCTCTAACCTTAACAATTAGCCCTGACACACTAGCAAAAATAGAAACACTTGTTAATGAGTATAATACTTCGCTTTCTGTATTATTACTTACTTGCTGGCATATCCTTCTCTGGCGTCTCACCGAACAAGCAGATGTTGTTGTCGGCACTGCCTGCGATGGTCGAAAATATCAGGAATTGAAACAAGCTTTCGGGCTGTTTACGAAATATTTGCCCACTCATTCTCATCTCAATGAGAATCTGCAATTCAAAGAAGCTTTGGAAAGTGTTACTGAATCCTTATCCAATGTCCAGAAATGGCAGGACTATTTTAACTGGGAGCAAATTATAGAAACAAATGGTAAACCCAATCCTCTATTTTTCCCTTTCCATTTCGATTTTGAAGAACAGCCTGCCAAATATAGAGAGGCTAATGTATCATTTTCAATTGATAAACAGTATATTTGTATTGAAAGATTTAAAGTAAAGCTATCTTGTATTTATAGAAATGATTTTCTACCTCTAGATTTTAATTATGATTCCAGCTTATTTCCAATTGAGAATATTAGAATACTCTCTGAAAAATACTTGGGATTGCTGGAAAGTATTATCAATAATTCAAAAGCTGTCATTAGCGAGTTAAAAATTTTCAGCAATATTGAGCAACAGCTTTTGCTAATTAAGTTCAACGAAACGAAAACCAACTACCCTATAAATAAATGCTTCCACCAATTGTTTGAAGCACAAGTCGCACTTACCCCAGATGCGATTGCAGTGATATTTGAAGACCAGCAACTAACATATCAACAGTTAAATGCACGTGCTAATATTTGGGCAAGATATTTAGTTGAACAAGGAGTTGGTGCGGAAACAATTGTCGCTTTGGTGTCTGAACGCAATATAGATTTCTTAACTGCGATGTTGCTGTATTCAAAACGGGTGGTGCATATCTACCTCTTAACCCTCATCATCCACCGAAACGGGTAGAGCAAATATTGTCACAAAGTCAAGTACCATTGGTATTAGCATCTGAGTGTTGGGCATCGATGATTGAGTCGATGATTGCTAGGCTTGATATATCCCCACAAATATTATATTTAGAAAAGCTTGATTTTCAAAATTACGAAGATAAAAACCTACCTATACGTTGCTATCCAGAGAACTTAGCTTATGTAATTTACACTAGTGGTTCCACAGGAGAACCCAAAGGGGCAATGCTGGAACATTGCGGAATGTTAAATCATTTGTACGCAATGGTGACGAATTTGCAGTTGAGTGCTACTGATGTGGTAGCGCAGACAGCAACACAAACATTTGATATCAGTGTTTGGCAATTTCTAGTCGCATTACTAATAGGTGGACGAGTAGAGATTGTCCCTACTGAAATAGCTGCTGACCCTGACCAACTGCGATCGCTGTTACAACGCCAGCAAATTTCAATTCTGGAAATTGTACCATCGTTGTTACGCATGATACTGCAACAGATAGAACTTGAGCAAATGGAACTTGATCCTGGAACTCAAGCACAAGTGTATAACTTACGTTGGTTACTGATAACAGGTGAAACTTGTCCACCGCAATTATGCCATCAGTGGTTAAAGTACTATCCCAGCATCCCGATGATGAATGCCTATGGACCTGCGGAATGTTCGGATGATGTTACTCTTTATCCTATTTATGAACCACCCGCACCTGAAGTACTTAATCTACCTATTGGTCGGCAAATCTCTAACACACAACTATATATTCTAGACACTCAATTACAACTTGTACCAATTGGAGTTGTAGGAGAACTCTATGTTGGTGGTGTCGGAGTGGGACGCGGTTACTTACACAATCAAAAATTAACATCTGTTGCTTTTATCGCAAGTCCTTTTGCTCAAACGCCAGGTGAACGCTTATACAAAACTGGAGATAGAGCTCGTTATCTCCCAGATGGTAATATCGAATTTCTTAATCGTGTTGATTATCAGGTCAAAGTACGCGGTTTCCGAATTGAGTTGGGGGAAATTGAGGCAAAACTTCACCAACATCCCTCAATTAGCCAAAGTGTAGTTATCGTCCGAGAAGACGTACCAGGAGATAAACGCTTAGTTGCCTACCTAGTTCCTAAACAGCAGCCACCACTAACCCAGCCAACACAAGACCAAAGTGACTTACGCCACTTCCTAAAGCAGCAGTTGCCAGATTATATGATCCCCTCTGCCTTTGTCATGCTGGATGCTCTACCACTAAATGCTAATGGTAAAGTTGACCGCAAGGCGCTGCCTGTAGCCAATCTAAACTGCCGCGAATTAGAAACCTTTGTAGCACCTCGTAATCCGATTGAGGAGGTAGTAGCAGGAATCTGGGCAGAAGTCTTGGGGTTAGAGAAGGTGGGTATACATGAAAACTTTTTTGCATTGGGTGGTCACTCACTGCTAGCAACTCAGGTGATGTCACGAATGCGCGACAGCTTTCATATGGAGATACCTTTGCAAACACTTTTTCAGGCAAGCACTGTAGCAGAACTTTCACAGATGGCTCTTTCCTATGAAACAAAGCTAGGGCAGACAGAAAAGATAGCGAGGGTTCTCAAGAAAATTAATACTATGTCTAACGATGACTTGAAACAGACACAGACAATTTCCCCAAGGGCAAATTCTCACGAGTTTCCTCTTTCTTTTGCTCAAGCTAGGCTGTGGTTTCTTGACCATTTAGAACCTGGTAATAGTCTTTACAATGGTTATTCATCTGTACGTCTTGAAGGTAAGCTCAATGTTTCAGTTCTAGAGGAAAGCTTCAACACTATCATCAGTCGCCATGAGGCCTTGCGTACCAACTTCGTTACCAAAAACGGTCACCCAGTACAAGTAATTGCCGAAACTTTACACTTGACAGTACCAGTCGTAGACCTACAAAATTTACCTGCAACTGAGCGGGAAATTGCCACCCAACAATTAGCCACACAAGAGGCGCACCGCCCTTTCAACCTAACAACTGAACCCTTAGTGCGAATTAAATTACTCAAGCGGACAGAGATAGAACATGTCTTGCTAGTTTGTATGCACCACATTATTGGAGATGGTTGGTCAACGGGCATACTGGTGCAGGAATTAGCAATCATCTATTCAGCGTTGTGCAACAGCTTGCCTCCACAGCTACCAGAATTACCGATTCAGTATGCTGACTTTGCAATTTGGCAACGGGAATGGTTGCAGGGAGAGGTATTAGAGTCCCAACTCGCTTACTGGAAGCAACAACTTCATGGTGTTCCAGCATTATTGAAACTATCCACTGACCGACCGCGACCTGCAATTCAGACATTCCAAGGAGCGCGTCAATGTTTTACACTCTCAAAAGAACTGACTGAGGCGTTGACTTTACTCAGTCGGCGTGAAGGTGTGACGTTGTTCATGACGCTGTTGGCAGTTTATCAGATATTACTTTACCGCTATTCAGGACAGGATGATATCTGCGTAGGCACCCCCATTGCCAACCGCAACCTAACTGAAATTGAGGGGCTAATTGGTTTCTTTGTCAATACTTTAGTTTTGCGTACTGACCTTTCAGGAAACCCCAGTTTTAGAGAGTTGATGCAGCGGGTACGTGAAGTTGCCTTAGGAGCATACGCTCACCAAGATATACCTTTCGAGAAGTTGGTCGCAGAACTACAACCAGAGCGTAATCTTAGTAAAATGCCTTTGTTTCAAGTGTGGTTTGTCCTTGACAATAGCCCAATGCCACCCCTAGAGCTTCCAGGACTCACTATTAGCTTGTTAGACTATGAAAGCCAAGTAGTGCGGTATGATTTGAAGCTCGACTTATCAGAAACGCCAGAGGGAATTAAAGGTTTCTTTGAGTATAAAACCGACTTGTTTGAAACTTATACTATTACTCGAATGACGGAAGTTTTTGAAATTATTTTAACTATAATTGTTGAAGATGCTGATATCAAGCTTAGCCGTGTATTAGAAATTTTAGATGTGGCAGATACGCAAACACAAATGCTTAAAAATGAAAATTTTAAACAAGGACATTATCAAAAATTAAGAAATATAGAACGTAAAAAAATTAGAGGTTAAAGATATGTATCATCAATCTATCGAAGGATTTAGAATCTCACCTCAACAGAAGCATTTGTGGTTGTTGCAGGAATTGGCTTCCAGTCAACCTTTTCGTAACCAATGTGCTATTTTAATTGAGGGAAATGTCAATATAGTAATTTTAGAATTAGCTTTAAAAAATGTTATTAATAAATATGAAATTCTCCGCACCACATTTCATTTATTACCGGGAATGACTATTCCGGTTCAAGTCATTGCCGAGCAAAATATTTCAACATTTTTTCACCATGACTTTAGTGGTTTAAAAGCCGAAGTACAAAATGCAAATCTGGAATCACTTTTTCAGGATGCTATTCAGCGAGTTATTGACATTGAGCATGGTCCAGTTTTAGATATTTCTCTAGTTACTCTCTCAATAAACAAACATATATTGCTTGTTGGTTTACCAGCTCTTTGTTCGGATACGGTTACTCTCAAAAATCTAGTGCGCGAAATCAGCATTTATTACGCAGCGTGTTTGGATAACAAGGAACTGTCTGACGAACCATTGCAGTATGCTGATATTGCAGAATGGCAAAATGAACTCTTTGAAAGTGAAGATGCGGAAATAGGAAAAAATTACTGGAAGAAACAGAATTTTTCTAGTTTAAGCACAGGTCAAATAAATTTTGAAAAAAAATCTACTGTTGAATCAGGATTTAAACCCGAACTATTTACCTTCAAGATAAATTTTGATACGGTAGCCAAGCTAGAAGCACTAGCCCATAAATATGAAACTTCTACTTCTGTAGTTCTTCTGGCTTGCTGGCAAATTCTGCTCTGGCGGCTTTCCGGAAAGTCAGATGTTGTTGTTGGTACTTTTTGTGACGGTCGTAACCATCAAGAACTAGAGTCAGCGCTGGGTCTGTTTGCAAAATACTTACCTGTTTTTTCTCATTTAGAAGATAATTTTCTCCTCTCTCAAGTATTAAACCAAACTAGCAATTCAATACGCGATAGCTTGAACTGGCAGGAGTATTTAAATTGGGAACAAATTGTAGAATCAACAGAAAACCCTTTAAATTCATCCTTCCTTCCCTTTTGTTTTGAATTCGAGGAACAGCTTGCTAAATATTCTGCTGCTGACGTATTATTTTCTATTTACAAGCAATACGTTTGTATTGAAAAATTCAAAGTGAAACTCTCTTGCGTTCGTAGGGATGATTCTTTGATTGCAGAGTTCCACTACGATTCAAACTTATTCAGGTTAGAAGATATTGAGCGCTTGGTAGGACAATATCAGACTTTGTTAGAAAGTGTAATTGACAAGCCTGAAGCGACAGTTAGCCAGTTAGAGATTTTAGACGCTCGCTCACGCCAACAACTACTAGTCGAGTTTAACCAAACCCAGGTTGATTATCCTCTAGACAAGTGTATCCACAAACTATTTGAAGAACAGGTAGAAAGAACTCCAAATAGCATTGCAGTGGTATATGAAGAAGAGCAACTAACCTACAGAGAACTTAACGCTCGTGCGAACAAAGTAGCGCGACAGTTGCAACAGTTGGGAGTTACTCACGAAACAATCGTGGGATTGTATGTGGAACGCTCAGTTTCAGCATTAATTGGTTTGCTGGGAATTCTCAAAGCAGGAGGAGCGTACTTACCATTAGACCCACAACTGCCAACTGAGCGGTTGAATATGATGTTGCAGGATGCTGGTGTGGGGGTGATTTTGACCCAACAACACCTGGCAAGTAGTGTGTCTGGGTGTGCATCAGTGGTTTGTTTAGATGGCGACTGGGAAGCGATCGCTCAACAACCAGAGGAAAATTTGCCTAGTTCCACCACGGTAGAGAATTTAGTCTATGTGATTTATACCTCAGGTTCTACTGGTACACCCAAAGGAGTGAGCATTTCTCATCGGCAACTGCTCAATTATGTCGAAAGTATTGTGGAAAAACTCGACCTCACTCCGGGTTGTAGTTTTGCGACTGTGTCCACATTGGCAGCAGATTTAGGCAACACGATGATTTTCCCATCGCTGTTGACCGGAGGATGTCTTCACGTAATTTCCCTTGAGCGAGTCACAAATCCACTTGCCTGGGCAGATTACTGCACTCACCACGGCATCGACTGTTTAAAAATTGTCCCCTCCCACTTAAATGCACTGTTGAGTGCGGCTCAACCAGAAAAAATTCTGCCTCTAAAGCGGCTGATTCTCGGCGGTGAGGCGTGCAGTTGGCAGTTAGTCGCCAAAATTCAGGACTTAGCACCCAAGTGTCAAATTTTCAACCATTATGGACCGACGGAGACAACTGTGGGGGTGTTAACCTATCAAGTAGAGTCGGCTGTGGATTGCCAAACGGTGCCATTAGGTCGTCCCCTAGGGAATACGCAAATTTATCTTTTGGATCGGCACCTGCAACCAGTTGCCATTGGTGTGCCGGGAGAGTTATACATTGGTGGTGATGGTTTGGCGCGTGGCTACCTGCACTCACCACAACAGACAGCAGCAAACTTTATTCCTCACCCCTGGAGCGAATCTCAGGGTGCGCGGTTATATCGCACTGGCGACAAGGCCCGTTATTTACCAGATGGTCACATTGAGTATCTCGGTCGCATCGACAACCAAATTAAGCTGCGTGGCTTCCGGATTGAGTTGGGCGAAATTGAAGCGATCTTGGCTCAACACCCCGCCCTGGTTCAGAATGTCGTGATTGCAACCCTTGACCCTTCTGGTGAGCGGCGCTTAGTTGCTTTCTGTGTCGCCAAACAGCAAAAAGCACCGACGAGCAGTGATTTACGCGACTTCCTCAAACCCAAGCTTCCAGAATATATGCTCCCCTCTGCCTTTGTCATCCTTGATGCTCTGCCACTGACTGCAAATGGTAAGGTAGACCGGAGCGCTCTGGAGGTCATCCAAACGACGCGTATGGAAGATGACATCACTTTTGTTGCTCCCAGGACACCGACTGAGGAGATACTCGCGGCAATTTGGGCACAAGTGCTGGCTGTTGAGCAAGTGGGTATCTATAATAACTTCTTTGAATTGGGTGGAGATTCCATCCTCAGTATTCAAATTGTTGCCAAAGCTTATCAAGCAGGAATTCAAATCACTCCCAAGCAGCTATTTGAGCATCAAACGATCGCAAAGCTAGCAGCAGTAGTAGGGACAACACAGGCTGTGGAGATGGAACAAGGTATGGTCACTGGGTCATTACCCCTGATCCCGATCCAGCACTGGTTCTTCGAGAAGAATTTACCACAACCGCAACATTGGAATCAAGCTGTATTGCTGCAAGTCCCACCAGATATTGACCCGGTGAAGTTAGAGCAAGTTGTACAGCAGTTACTAGTACATCACGATGCTCTGCGTTTGCGTTTTCTGACGAATGAGAATGGTTGGGAGCAAACGAACGCAGCACCAGATGATACCATCCCCTTCAGCGTTTTCGATTTATCCGCACTGCCACAAACACAACAAAAAAGTGCCATCGAATCCACTGCAACTGAAATACAAGCTAGCTTAAACCTCTCAAACGGCCCACTCATGAGAGTAGCATTGTTGACTTTAGGGGCAGGCATGAGTAGCCGACTGCTGATAGTCATCCACCACTTGGTAGTGGACGGCGTTTCTTGGCGGATTTTGCTGTCAGACTTGCACACTGGCTACCAACAACTCGCTCTAGGTGAAAATATTCAACTGCCACCGAAGACCACCTCTTTCAAAGATTGGGCTGAACGTTTGACGGAGTATGCACGTTCTCTTACCGAACAGCAATTGACTTATTGGCTAGCATCATCGCAGCGACTCGTTTCTCGCCTTCCAATTGATTTTGTAGAAGGTACTAACACCGAAGCCTCTGCCCACACCGCCTCAGTTTCCCTGTCTGTTGACGAAACCCGTGCGCTATTGCAAGAAGTGCCGAAAGCTTACAACACTCAAATCAACGATATATTGCTGACAGCTTTGTTGCAAGCTTATTGCCAGTGGAGCGGTTCTAATTCTGTACTCCTGAATTTGGAAGGTCACGGGCGAGAAGAAATTTTGGCTGGCGTAGATTTGTCACGTACCGTCGGTTGGTTGACTAGTGTCTTTCCTGTACTTTTAGAACTGGCAACCACAGACAATTTGGGAGATATTTTAAGATCGGTCAAAGAACAACTGCGTGCAATTCCTAACAAGGGAATTGACTACGGCTTGCTGTGGTATTCAAGTGGAGATCGGGCGAAAGCCTCCGCTTTGCAGAAATTGCCACCCGCAGAGATTTGTTTTAACTATTTGGGGCAATTTAACCAGCTTCTATCTGCTGCTTCCATTTTCAAACCTGCTGCTGAATCCTTTGGTAAAAGTCGCAGTTCACAAGGTAGACGCAGCTATTTGCTAGATGTCAACGCACACATCCTTGGCGGTCAATTGCAAATTAATTGGACGTACAGCACGAACCTACATCAACACTCCACTATTGAAAATCTAGCACAGCAGTTTGTTACGGCGTTGCATGAACTGATTGCTCATTGTTTGTCTCCGTTTGCAGGCGGCTATAGTCCTTCAGATTTTCCGCTGGCGGCACTGAGCTTTGATGAACTGGAACGGGGACTGGCAAGCCTGGAGTTAGAAGCAATTAGCCAGACTAACCGAAAAAATATAGAGGATATTTATCCTTTGTCTCCCGTACAACAAGGTATGCTCTTTCATACCCTTTACGATTCAAAATCGGGGGTGTATTTTGACCAGTTGAGCTGTACTTTAGAAGGTAACTTGCAATTGCAGGCATTCCAGGAAGCTTGGGAGCAAGTATTAGCAGAGTATCAAGTCTTGAGGACTGCTTTTATTTGGCAGGGTCAATCTCAGCCGCTACAAACGGTGTATCGGCAAGTGCAACTGCCTTTAGAGATATATGACTGGCGTGGAGTATCTCGCGAAAACCAGCAACAACAACTGTCAGCTTTCTTTCAATCTGACAGAGAGCGTGGCTTTAAACTATCTCAGGTTCCGCTGATGCGTTTGACTATCATCCAAATGGATGATTACGTATATGAGTTTGTTTGGAGCCGTCACCACTTACTGATAGATGGCTGGTCAGTGTCAAAGGTGCTCCATGACGTTTTAGTTTGTTACGAAGCCCGGACAAAAGGTCAAGATATACACTTAGAATCTCCGGCTTTATATCGAGACTACATTGCTTGGTTACAGAAGCAAAACAAAGCTGACGCCGAACAATTCTGGCGAAGTGTACTCCAAGGTTTTACTGCACCTACACCTCTGGTAGTAGATAAATCCACAACTAATCTGTTATGTTCCACAGAGTTGCTTGGCGAGCAGCAAATTCAGCTATCCTCTGAAGCAACAAAATCTCTGGTATCTTTTGCCCGACAACATCAATTGACCCTAAATACTTTGGTACAAGGTGCTTGGGCTTTACTTTTAAGCCGATACAGTGGAGAAACTGACGTGATTTTTGGTGTCACTGTCTCCGGTCGCTCAGGTATCATTAAGGGAGTGGAATCAATTGTTGGGCTGTTGATTAATACTCTCCCTCTACGGGTATCAGTGCATACTGATGAATCTATAGTATCCTGGCTCAAAAAAATTCATAACCAGCAGGTGGAAATGAGTCAATACGAGTACAGTTCACTGGTACAGGTTCAAGGATGGAGTGAAGTCCCGCGAGGATTGCCTCTATTTGAAAGTATTGTAGTGTTTGAAAACTATCCAGTAGATGAAGTTTTACGGGAGAGAAAATTTGATCTACACCTTCGTGAGGTTCGTACCTTTGAGAAGACCAACTATGCACTTTCGCTGGTAGCTGTGCCAGATCACCAGTTTTCTTTGCAACTGGAATACGATACTCACCGTTTTGACGCTGCTACCATCGCAAGGATGCTAGGGCATCTCAAGACTTTGTTAGAGGGAATTGTTGTCTATCCTCATCAAAGACTATCTTCTTTACCTATCTTGAGTACTGCCGAACAGCAGTTATTGGTAGAGTGGAACGATACAAAAGCGGATTTCCCCAAAGATTTGTGTATCCATCAGATGTTTGAGGCTCAGGTGGAACGAACTCCAGATGCGGTGGCGGTGGTGTTTGCAGATCAGATTCTCACCTACCGAGAACTGAATAATCGCGCTAACAAATTAGCACACTACCTACAGAAATTGGGTGTCGGACCAGAGGTGTTGGTGGGCATTTGCGTCGAGCGTTCGCTCTTAATGGTAGTAGGACTGCTGGGCATTCTCAAGGCTGGTGGAGCATATATGCCACTCGACCCCGCATATCCGCAAGAGCGTTTAGCCTTTATGTTGGCTGATTCACAAGTACCAGTGCTGTTGACTCAGGAAAATCTGGTCGTTAAACTTCCCGAACTGACAGCACACGTAGTCTGTTTAGATACAAGCTGGAGTATAATCTCTCACGAGAGCCAGTATAACACAGTTAGTAGGCTTAAAATCGAAAACTTGGCTTATGTAATTTACACCTCAGGTTCTACAGGAATACCCAAAGGGGTGGCGATCGCTCATCGCAGTCTCGTTAACACCTATCTAGCATGGGAAGACTCCTATCAGCTTAGAGCCATAGCTAGCAGTCATCTACAAATGGCTAGTATCGCTTTTGATGTATTTTCAGGGGATCTGGTGCGTGCTTTGTGTTCTGGAGGCAAGTTAGTTCTTTGCCCACGGGAGTGGCTATTGGCTCCTGAGAAGTTGTATGGGCTGATCCGAGAGCAAGATATTGATTGTGCCGAGTTTGTTCCAGCAGTTTTGAGCAACTTGATTTCTTATTTGAAGAAAACCGATCGATGTCTTAACTTCATGCGGTTGCTGGTGGTAGGTTCAGATAGCTGGCATGTGAAGGAGTATGAAGAATTTCAGCATTTCTGTGGTCAACAAACTCGCTTGATTAATTCCTATGGGGTAACTGAAGCCACCATTGATAGTTGCTATTTTGAAAACACTGAGGTTAAACTGCCCGTAGATCGGCTAGTCCCCATCGGTCGCCCCATTACCAATATTCAATTATACTTACTAGATAAACACTTTCAGCCAGTACCCATAGGGGTTCCAGGGGAGTTGTACATTAGCGGTGATGGACTAGCTAGGGGCTACCTAAATCGCCCAGACCTAACAGCCGAGAAGTTTATTCCCAATCCTTTTAGCAACGAGTCATCAGCCCGCTTGTATAAAACTGGCGACATAGCCTGCTACCTGAGCGATGGCAACATTGAGTACCTCGCTCGTACCGATCATCAGGTAAAAATACGCGGCTTCCGGATTGAGTTGGGAGAAATCGAGGCGGTAATTGGTCAGCACTCAAATATACACCAAACTGTTGCGATCGTCCGAGAAGACGTACCGGGAGATAAACGCTTAGTTGCCTACTTAGTAGCAAAACAGCAGCCAGTACCAACTGTCGGTGAACTGCGCCGTTTCCTGAAAAAACAGTTGCCTGAATACATGATCCCGTCTGCATTCGTAACTCTAGACACTCTGCCACTGTCAGCAAATGGTAAAGTGGATCGTCGGGCACTTCCCGTACCCCAGATAGCACATATCGGAGATCAAATCACTTTTGTTGCTCCAAGAACACCGATTGAGGAGATATTAGCGGAAATCTGGGCTGAAGTTCTAGGAATTGAAGTAGTGGGTGTTCATGACAACTTCTTTACCTTGGGAGGACATTCTTTACTCGCGACCCAACTCATATCACAAGTGCGGACTAAGTTGGCAGTAGAAATACCATTGCGTAGCCTATTCGACAACCCCACAGTTTCAGAATTTGCTCAATGCATTGCCGCATTCCAGGAAAGTCCATCCATAACTGCTCCACCGCTGTTAGCAACGGCACGGAATGAAAATCTACCGCTGTCCTTTGCCCAGCAGCGCTTGTGGTTTCTAGATCAGCTAGAATTAGATGGTAGCCTTTACAACATTTCAAGTGCTGTACGTATTGAAGGTAAACTCAACGTCATTGCCCTGGAAGACAGCTTCAATCAAGTCATTAGCCGCCACGAAGTCTTACGTACCAACTTCGTTGTTCGGAACGACCAGCCAGTACAGGTGATTGTCCAGACATCAATAACACTACCAGTCATAGACTTGCAAGAGCTACCTCAAGCAGAACAAGAAACTTATCGTCTGCGATTAGCAAAACAAGAAGCAGTTTCTCCCTTTGATCTAACAACGGCACCCTTAGTGCGAGCCAAATTGCTGAAGCTAGGAGAAACAGAACACATTTTGCTACTTTCTATGCACCACATCGTTGCTGATGGGTGGTCAATGGATGTATTGGTGCGAGAGTTATTAGCAATCTACCAAGGTTTCTACAATGACCTACCAAAACTGCCTATTCAGTATGCCGACTTTGCTGTGTGGCAACGGCAGTGGCTGAAAGGGGAGGTACTGGAAAACCAACTTGCATACTGGAAGCGGCAATTAGGTAGCAACCTCCCTGTATTGAAATTGCCTACAACTCGTCCACGAACAGAAGTTAAAACCAATCGAGGTGCAACAAACTCCTTTATCATTCCTTCCAACCTTTCCAAAGCAATCAAAGTCCTGAGCCGTCAAGAGAGTGTTACATTGTTCATGACTTTGTTGGCAAGTTTTCAAGTGTTGCTACAACGCTATACTAATCAGGATGACATTATTATTGGTACTGATGTCGCTAACCGTAATCGTTCTGAAATTGAACCCTTAATTGGCTTTTTTGTCAACCTACTTGTTTTACGCACCGACCTGAGTGGTAACCCTAGCTTCCGTGAATTGCTTAAACGAGTGCGTGAGGTCACATTAGGAGCCTATGCCCATCAGGATTTGCCTTTTGAGAAATTAGTAGAGACTCTGCGACCGGAACGAAGTTTTAGCAGCACTTCCCCACTATTTCAAGTGTTGTTTGTCCTTCAAAATACCCCAATGCCAGTTGTGGAGTTACCTGGACTAACCATAAGCAATTTGGAAGTCGATACTGAGGTCGCAAAGTTTGAGTTGGCGTTATTTCTGACAGAAACAGAGCAGGGAATCTTAGGAAATTGGCGATATAATGCTGACCTTTTTGAGAACAACACTATTAATCGTATGTCAGAGCATTTTCAAACTTTACTAAACAGCATCGTGGCCCGACCTGATAGCAATATAAATAGATTAGAAATGTTAAATCAATCCGAAAAAGAACAACAAGCAGCGAAAAAAATGCAGCAACAAGCCTCTAAGTTCAAAAAGTTCATGGCAGTACAACCCAAGGCTATGGACTTATCACAGGAGAGATTAATTAAAACTGATTTTTTGCTATCTGGAGAGAAACTGCCTTTAGTAATAACGCCTAATGTTGATGATATTGATATCTTCGATTGGGCTAATAACAACCGAGGTTTTATAGAAACAAAATTGCTAGAACATGGTGGTATCCTCTTCCGTAATTTCAATATTGCTGAGCCTACTGAATTTGAAAGTTTAGCTGAGGCTATTTATCCAGAGTTGTTCGGCGAGTATGGCGATTTACCTCGTGAAGGAGTTTCAGGCAAAGTTTACGGATCTACTCCCTACCCGTCCGATCAAACTATCTTGTTTCATCATGAAAGTTCTCATCTGCACTGTTGGCCACAAAAAATTTGGTTTTTCTGCGTGCAACCTGCTCAACAAGGAGGAGAAACACCAATTGTTGACTCCAGAAAAGTCTTACAATTGCTTAATCCAAAGCTGCGAGAAAAATTAGAGCAAAAGCAACTCATGTACGTCCGCAATTATACAAAAGGTTTGGACGTAAGCTGGCAAGATTTCTTTCACACTACTGACAAAGCAGAAGTTGAAGAATACTGCGGTAAAGCGTCAATTCGTGTTGAATGGAAATCAGACGGAGACTTGAGAACCTCTCAAGTTCGTCCGGCAGTTATCAAACATCCTAAAACTGGCGAGGCTGTCTTTTTCAACCAAATATTGCTACACCATACGTTCTGCCTCAAATCAGAAGTGAGAGAATCATTATTTTCTGATTTTGAAGAAAATAATTTACCGCGTAATGTTTACTATGGCGATGGCTCACCTATTGAGGACTCGGTCATTGAGGAAATACTAGCAGTTTATCAACAAGCTGAAGTGAGTTTTCCTTGGCAGAAAGGAGACGTATTGATGCTGGACAATATGTTAGCTGCTCACAAACGCAATCCTTATGTGGGTTCCCGTAAGATTGTTGTGGCAATGGGACAAATGATTCATAGCACAGATATATAACCAAAGTCACGGAGAAAGAGTATGCAAACTGAAACTATTAGCTATTTTCAGCTTTCCCCTCAACAAAAGCGCCTTTGGTTGTTGCAGCAAGATAGCTCTGCTTATCTTACTCAATGTGCTGTTCTTTTAGAAGGCAATCTTCAGCCAGACATATTAAAAGCTGCTGTAGAAAAAGTCATTAATAAACACGGAATTCTCCGGACAAACTATCATCGTCTTCCTGGTATGAAAACTCCAGTTATGATGGTGGCAGATAGCGTCTCCCCTTTGTGGCAATATCTTGATTTCAGTGATTGGTGTGAGCAAGAATATTCAGATAAAATAGAGCAGCTATTTCGGGACACAAGACATCAAAATTTGGATTTTGAGCAAAGTCAACAGTTGCGTTTCTCTTTACTGAAGTTGTCGAAAAATGTCCGTGTTTTGTACATTTGCTTATCTGCACAAAGTGCAGATACCTGGACAATTAGGAATTTATTCACTGAAATCAGTCAGTCATATGAAGATTTATTAAAAGGAAAGAATAAGAGCGATGAAGTTGTACAGTACCTCCAATTTTCGGAATGGCAAAATCAATTATTAGAAGATGAGGAGGCAGCGGCGGCTGAAGAATACTGGCAAAAGCAAAAGCTTTCTGAGCTAGCTACATTTAGCCTACCTTTTGAAAGCAAGTCTTCAAAAAGCTCAGGATTTACTCCTGAGTGTTTTAAATTTGCTCTTGCTTCCGATGTGACTGAAAATATCGAAACTTTAGCTAAAAAGTATAATACTTCTGCGGCTGTGGTATTATTAGCTTGTTGGCAAACACTGATTTGGCGACTGACAGGACAGCCAGATATCATCATCGGAACAGCAAGCGATCGCAGAGAATATGCAGAACTGCATGAAGTACTAGGGCTTTTTGCAACATGGTTGCCGATTTATTGCCATTTGACAGCAGACTTAAACTTTATAGAAGTTTTAGAATTGGCAGAAAAAACCATAAACAATGCTCAAGAATGGCAGGATTATTTCGTTCCCAAACCTATAGAACATGACAATACTTTAGCTTTTCCAGTTGGATTCGAGTTTGAGCAATTGCCCGAAGAACGCTTAGCCGCAGGTTTATTATTTTCCCTTTACAAACAGTATATTTGTATTGAGCAATTCAAAGTTAAACTCACCTGTACTCAACACAGTAACTCTCTAAGCGCAGCACTTTACTACGATGTTAATTACTTCTGTGCAGATACCATTCAACGATTGGCTGAACAGTTTCAGACATTATTAGCAAGTGCAACTGAAAATCCAGAGGTTGCAATAATTCAATTAGAAGTTCTCAGTAAAAGCTCACGCCAACAACTACTAGTGGAGTTTAACCAAACCCAGGTTGATTATCCTCTAGACAAGTGTATCCACACACTATTTGAAGAACAGGTAGAAAGAACTCCAAATAGCATCGCAGTGGTATATGAAGAAGAGCAACTGACCTACAGAGAACTCAACTTACGTGCCAACCAAGTAGCGCGACAGTTGCAACAGTTGGGAGTTACCCGCGAAACAATCGTGGGATTGTATGTAGAACGCTCAGTTTCAGCATTAATTGGTTTACTGGCGATACTAAAAGCAGGAGGAGCATACTTACCATTAGACCCACAACTGCCTTCTTTGCGGTTGAATATGATGTTGCAGGATGCTGGTGTTGGGGCGATTTTGACTCAACAGCACCTCGCAGCAGGACTAGGTGAACAAGCAACACCAGTGGTTTGTCTCGATGGCAACTGGGAAGCGATCGCAATCCAACCAGAGGAAAATTTGCCTAGTTCCACCACGGTAGAGAATTTGGTCTATGTGATTTATACGAGCGGTTCTACGGGCACACCCAAGGGAGTAAGCATTTCTCATCGGCAACTGCTCAACTATGTCTATAGTATTGTGGAAAAACTTGACCTCACTGAGGGTTGTAGTTTTGCGACCGTGTCCACATTGGCAGCAGATTTAGGCAACACGATGATTTTCCCATCGCTGTTGACCGGAGGATGTCTTCACGTAATTTCCCTTGAGCGAGTCACAAATCCACTTGCCTGGGCAGATTACTGCACTCACCACGGCATCGACTGTTTAAAAATTGTCCCCTCCCACTTAAATGCACTGTTGAGTGCGGCTCAACCAGAAAAAATTCTGCCTCTAAAGCGGCTGATTCTCGGCGGTGAGGCGTGCAGTTGGCAGTTAGTCGCCAAAATTCAGGACTTAGCACCCAAGTGTCAAATTTTCAACCATTATGGACCGACGGAGACAACTGTGGGGGTGTTAACCTATCAAGTAGAGTCGGCTGTGGATTGCCAAACGGTGCCATTAGGTCGTCCCCTAGGGAATACGCAAATTTATCTTTTGGATCGGCACCTGCAACCAGTTGCCATTGGTGTGCCGGGAGAGTTATACATTGGTGGTGATGGTTTGGCGCGTGGTTACCTGCACTCACCACAACAAACAGCCGCAAACTTTATTCCTCACCCCTGGAGCTTTTCTCAGGGTGCGCGGTTATATCGCACTGGCGATCGCGCTCGTTATTTACCAGATGGTCACATTGAATATCTCGGTCGGATCGACAACCAAATTAAGCTGCGTGGCTTCCGGATTGAGTTGGGGGAAATTGAAGCAATCTTGGCTCAACATCCTGCCGTAGTTCAGAATGCCGTGATTGCAACCCTTGACCCTTCTGGTGAGCGGCGCTTAGTTGCTTACTGTGTCGCTAAACACAAAAGTGTTCCTCGCATCAGTGATTTACGCGACTTCCTCAAACCCAAGCTTCCAGAGTACATGCTTCCCTCTGCCTTTGTCATCCTTGATGCTCTGCCACTAACTGCAAATGGTAAGGTAGACCGGAGCGCACTGGACGCCATCCAAACGGCGCGTCTGGAAGATGACATCACTTTTGTTGCTCCCAGAACACCGACTGAGGAGATACTCGCAGGAATTTGGGCACAAGTGCTGGCTGTTGAGCAAGTGGGTATCCATAATAACTTCTTTGAATTGGGTGGGCATTCCTTACTAGCAACCCAACTCGCCTCACGAGTGAGGACTAAGTTAGCAGTAGAATTACCGTTGCGTAGCCTGCTTGAAAACCCCACAGTTGCTAAGTTAGCTGTATACGTTGAAACAACACTCCGAGGTGGTTTATCTATGGCTGCTCCGCCCCTATTACGGATGGCGCGGAATGGCAATATACCACTATCTCATGCTCAAGCTAGGCTTTGGTTCCTGAATCAGTTAGAACCTAACAGTGATTTTTACAACATCCCCACTGCTGTTCGTCTCACAGGTAGGCTAAACGTGGTGGCACTAAAGCAAAGCCTCAACGAAATTGTCCGGCGTCATGAAATATTACGAACTAACTTTGCGATCGCTCCCCGAGGGTTGCTAGAAGGAAAATCCTCCCCGTATGCTTCTGAAGGAGAATTGGAGTCTAAGGTGCGCTGTGCCATCGACGCTCAAGCAGTCCAAGTCATTCACTCTGCTCCTAACTCAACATTATCAGTATTAGACCTTCGGGAAATCAGTGAGATCAACCGAGAAGCGCAGGTTCGCCATTTAGCTATGGAGGTAACCCAACAACCTTTTGATCTAAGTTCCGACCCATTGCTGCGAATGTTCTTACTACAGCTCGATGAGGAGGAATACATCCTGCTCGTTGTGATGCATCACATCATCACAGACGGTTGGTCTTTAGGTGTATTTGTGCGAGAACTAGGAATTCTGTATGAATCCTTTTGCAATAACAAGCCCCTGTTGCTCCCTGAGTTGCCCATTCAATATGCTGACTTTGCACTATGGCAACGGCAATGGTTACAAGGAGAAGTTTTAGAGAATGAGCTTTCTTACTGGCGTCGGCACCTAGCAAATCTGCCCATGTTGCAATTGCCTACAGATATACCAAGACCTGCAGTCCAGACTTTCAGAGGTGCGGTGCAATCTCTGGTGTTACCCAACGTTCTTTCAGATGCTATTAAGACTTTAAGTTATCAAGAAGGAGTAACACTGTTTATGTTGCTGCTCACAGCTTTTAAAACTTTGCTGCACTGGTATACCGCACAAGATGATATTGTGGTGGGTACTGATGTCGCTAACCGCAACCGGATTGAGACTGAGAATTTGATCGGATTTTTTGTGAACGAACTTGTCTTGCGTACTGACTTTTCTGGAAACCCTACATTTCGGGAATTATTGCAACGGGTGCGTCAGGTGACTTTGGAAAGCTATGTCCATCAAGACCTGCCATTTGACAAGTTGGTAGAGGCTCTGAATCCAGAACGAAACTTAAAGCATAACCCGTTGTTTCAAGTGATGTTTGGTCTAGATAATGCCCCGATGCCGCCTCTTGAGCCTTCGGGCATAACCCTGAGTCCGTTGAAACTAAACCATGAAGTCTCAGTGTTTGATTTGATTTTGTACATGATGGAAACCGAGCAAGGACTGGTTGGGTCTTTACGGTACAGTACAGATTTGTTCGAGCAGGCCACAATCACTCGGATGTTAAAACATTTTGAAATACTTCTACACCATGTAGTCACACAGCCCGATGTCAGGCTTAACATCTTACGAGAAATGCTTGCTGAAACAGACAAACAAGAACAAATCATTAAACAAAAAGAATTCAGAGAGGCAAGTCGTAGGAAGTTAAAAAACGTTAAACCAAAGCCAATTAATTGATTGAAATTGCAAGTTGAGAAATGACCATAAAGCCTCAATAATCAACCAGTTATAATGAGAAGAAGTATGGCAAAACCCCACAACCATACAAATACACGTAGGTGGGGCTATGCCCTACAAAACCCGGAACTGTGCGCTTGCGCCCACCCTACGTGTATTTCAAAAATCAAATAGGAATTTTATACAAACAAACGGTTATACAAATATGGCAACTCTGATTAAAGGTTATCAAATTTCTCCTCAACAAAAGCATCTGTGGTCATTGCAACAAGAAAACAATAGCTTTTATTATTGTGCTACTTCTGCAATTAGAATTGATGGAAATATCGATATAAAAGTACTGAAAAAAGCTTTAGTAAATGTTATCAATCGACATGAAATTCTTCGGACTACCTTTTATTGCTTGCCTGAAAAAGCAATACCATTACAGGTAATCCAAGATAAGTATATTCCATCAATCAACGAGTACAATTTGAGCAGTTTAGATCCTCAAGAACAAGAGGTGAAAATCGAGACACTTTTTGATGAAGGTAAGCGGCAACATATTGACTTTCAAAAAGATTCTCTCTTGCAAATATCCTTGATAAATTTATCGCCATGCAGGCATATGTTACTTGTTAACCTACCTGCTCTTTGTGCGGATACAGCAACGCTTAATAATTTGATGCGTGAAATCAATCGTTCTTATACAGCTTGCCTGCATGAAGAAAAACTCTCTGACGAACCAATGCAATATATTGTTGTCGCTCAATGGCAAAATGAATTACTTGAGTCAGAGGATGGAGAAGTTGCAAGAGAGTATTGGCGCAAGCAGAATTTTTCTGGAATTTTCACTTTAAAGCTTCCTTTTGAAAATCAGCCTTCTGGAAAACCAAAATTTGAACCTCAAGTCTTTAATTTAAGCGTTGATCCCAACCTGTCATCTAAACTTAGAACTTTAGTTCAGCAGTTTAATACTTCAAGCTCAATATTATTACTGAGTTGCTGGCTGGTTTTGCTCTGGAAACTTATCGGACAGTCAGATATTATTATTGGGACTGCCTGCGATGGTAGGACAGATGAGGAGCTAGAAGAAGCATTTGGGTTGTTTACCAAATATTTGCCGCTTAAGTGCCATTTAGAAGAACATACTCAATTTAGTGGACTCCTAGAGCAGGTTGAACAATTAACGCACGAAATTTACGAATGGCAAGAGTGTTTTACCTGGAAACAAATTAGCGCGTCGGTTAAAAATCAGACAGAACAGAACTATTGTCCTATCTGTTTCGATTTTGACAAACAGTCGGAGAAATGCTCTAATGCCGATCTTACATTTTCCATTTACAAGCAGTACGCTTGTGTTGACAGATTCAATCTGAAGCTTTCGTGTATTGAGCGAGATACTTCTTTAAGCACAGAGTTTCACTACGATACCAACTTATTCTTATCAGAAGATATTGAACGCTTAGCGGGGCAATTTCATAAACTATTAGAAAGTGTCCTTAATAATCCAAAAGCTGAAATTAGTAAATTGGATATTTTGACTGATATTGAACGACAACAACTGTTAGTCGATTTCAACAATACCAAGACAGATTTCCCGATCGACATATGTATCCATCAGCTATTTGAGGAACAAACTAAGCGGACACCTGATGCTGTAGCAGTGGTTTTTGAAAATGAGCAATTGACATACCAGGAGCTTAATCAGCGAGCTAATCAACTGGCACACTACTTACATAGCCTTGGTGTAGAACCAGAGGTTTGTGTAGGTATTTGTATGGAGCGTTCTCCTTTGATGGTCATTGGATTGTTAGGCATTCTTAAAGCTGGAGGAGCATATGTACCTCTAGACCCAGAGTATCCCAAAGAACGCTTAGCATTCATGTTGAACGATGCTCAAATGTCAATTTTGCTGACAGAGGCGCAACTAGTTGAGAAGTTTCCCGAGCATGGAACACAGGTAATTTGTCTAGACATCAACTGGGAGGCGAATGTCTGCTATGCTGCAAATCAGCATACTCTTGAAAGTTTTGAAAACCCCGCATTTGGGGTGATGACTGAGAATTTAGCTTATGTAATTTATACCTCAGGCTCAACGGGTAAACCCAAAGGAACTTTAATTCCCCATCGAGGGCTTGTCAACTACTTAGCTTGGTGTACGCAAGCCTATGCAGTCGAACAAGGAGATGGAACTCCTATTCACTCTTCTATTTCATTCGACATGACCATCACAGGTCTTTTTTCACCATTGCTTGTCGGTAGGAGGGTGGAATTGTTACCGGAGAAAATGAGCATCGATTCTCTTGGCGCTGCTTTACGAAATAAATCGAACTACAGCTTAGTCAAAATTACACCAGCTCATCTGGAAATTCTGCCCCATCAACTATCTCCTCAACTTGCAGCTGGTAAAACTAGAGCGTTTATTATCGGTGGCGAGAACTTATTAGCCCAAAGCACTACCTTCTGGCAAGAGTTTGCACCAGACACAATCTTAGTCAATGAATACGGACCAACAGAAACGGTAGTTGGATGCTGCACTTATCAAGTTCCTCTAGGCTTGCATCACACCGGGTCGATTCCCATTGGTCGTCCGATTGCCAACACCCAACTTTACATTTTGGATAGCCATTTAAACCCTGTACCCATAGGTGTAAGAAACTGCAAACATAAACGCTTCAAACTGCAAACAAGCCAATTTTG
>CAXTSI010000004.1:0-47359 GCA_964246695.1 uncultured bacterium | reverse complement strand
GTGCTGAGGAATGACTGCGGTACTCTTTATTTTTTATTTATAAACACCCTCTCAGTTAGAGAGACTAATTAATGCATGGAAAAATCGGGTACAGATGCTTCAAGGCTCAAGTGTGTTAGAGAGTTTTAAGGACAGTCTTCGACAGGAGTGGCTGTGCGAAGTTGATCTGCTTGAATATCTCTACTCTACAGATCGAGGTACGACCCAAATTTTTATTGAACAAGGTATCGAGATTAGCCTGCCAACTGCAAGCTCGGAAGCAAGATTAGCAGAATTAAGTGTTCCTGCAAATATTGAAGGATTGTTTAGTTTTGTTACTCAAGAGAAAAATCTTTCAGCTTTTTATATAAGACAATTACATCAAGTTTTGACAAGAAATCAAGCAACTACATGGGCAGAGAACTCCTTAGGAAATTTGGTCGAAGTACCTCTGGTGTCTGGACAATGGAAAGAGTGGTCAAATAATCCCAAGCGTCCTGATGGAACAATCTGTGAATACTGCCCTCCAGAACAGGTTACCTCAGAAATTGAGCGTTTAGTTGAGATGCACAATGCACATCTACAGATGGGCATACCACCAGAAATTGGAGCTGCTTGGTTACATCATCGCTTCACTCAAATTCATCCCTTTCAAGACGGAAATGGTCGAGTGGCTCGCACTTTAGCATCGTTAATATTTCTGCAAAAAGGTTTTTTCCCGGTTGTGATTAAAAGACATGACCGAAACGAGTATATTAAAGCGTTAGAAGCAGCAGATACAGGAAACCTATCAACTCTAGTCAAGCTTTTCTCGCGTCTACAAGAGATAATTTTAATTAAAGGACTAGGATTACCAGCATAGCTATATAATTCAGAAATGAGGCAATATGGTACTAATGCGATTAGCTTGGAAGCAAATCGAAGATTTGCCAGAAAGTTGGATTGAACTAGCTTCCAGAGAACTTGAGAGTCTTGCTGCAATTTGGAAAAGTCAGGCAAAGAAGCTTCAAGAGTCAGATGCAGTCAAGAAATTTAATGAGCAACTTAGTCGGGAGTGGGCTATTGAAACAGGGATAATTGAAAATCTTTATTCTATTGATAGAGGTACGACACAACTCTTAATTGAAAAAGGAATTGAAACAGCTTTAATAGCTCATGGATCAACTGATAAACCAGCAGAGAGAATAGTTCTTGTTTTAATAGATCAACAAGAAGCTTTAGAAGGACTATTTAGTTTTATAGCCCAGAAGCGCGAACTTTCTCTATTCTATATTAGAGAACTACACCAAGTTTTTACAAGGCATCAAGAAACAGTTGATGCTATCGATGCTTTTGGGCATAAAGTACAAGTTCCTTTGCTACATGGGCAGTGGAAGCAGAACCCCAACAATCCAACTCGGTCGGATGGAACAGTCCATGAGTATTGTCCTCCCGTGCAAGTTCAATCTGAAATGGAACGTTTGGTCAGTATGCATTTAGAGCATACAAAAAAGGGAGTTACACCGGAAATTGAAGCTGCTTGGTTACACCATCGATTTGCTCAAATTCACCCTTTTCAAGATGGCAATGGTAGAGTTGCACGTGCATTAGCTTCACTCATTTTTCTCAGAGCAGGTTGGTTTCCTCTGGTCATTAATCGTGACTTGCGGAATGAATATATTGATGCTTTAGAAGAAGCTGACAAGGGAAATTTAGCTTTTTTAATTAATTTATTTGCAAAAATTCAAAAGAAAGCATTTGTCAAAGCTCTAAGTCTTTCGGAAAATGTTCTTAGCGATCGTAAGCCACTTAAACAAGTAATTTCAGCAGGGATAGAACGCCTAAAAGCCAGAAAAGAGAAACAAATCCAGCAAATGCAACTCCAAGCGTTTGCACTTGCTGAAAAACTAGAAGACATTGCAGAGGAAAAATTTGGAGCAGTTGCTCTCACGCTAAACAATGAATTGAATACACTAGAGGAAAGTTACTTTTCCGATGTGAAACGAAGTGATGAAAGTAACGGTTATTGGTTCAGACAGCAGATTATTCAAATGGCTATTGCTTTGGAGTATTACGCAGATACTAGAACTTACCGTTCTTGGGTCAGACTAAAAATTAAAGAGGATAGGCAAACTGAAATTATCCTTTCTTTCCATGCTCTAGGTTTTGAATTTCTCGGCATTATGGCAGCATCTGCCTTTATTGAGTATCGGGATAGAACTGAAGAGCAAGAAGTTACCTCTCTTATTCCGCGTATTTTGTGTAGTGAAGTTTTCCAGTTTTCATACAACGAGCAAGAAGATGTAGTTGTTCCTCGGTTTAAGTCTTGGCTAGATGATATCCTCCTAGTAGGGCTGGATCAATGGAGGAAACAACTGTAATGATTACTACTAGCTGTTAATTTATCCATCTCAAAGAGAATTATAAACTGTAGGAATATTTCCGTCGCACTGTACTAGTGACCCTAGCCCAACTAGTCCCACACTTACTAAGACGGAGGAACAGGATCGAAAAGAGCGGCTGAACGACAACAAAAAAGCCCTTAGTCATTACGGCTAAGGGCTTTAACTTTTGGGGTGCAAGGAAGTGCGATCGCGCAAGTGATTGACCCCCCTGCTGTAAATAACACAGCCGCTATCAGTAGTCTCGGCTAGATAATTGTGGCACCGGGAGGTAATTTTGTGCAGTGGCAGTGCCAGGTCTTGCGCTACGGCTTCCGGCGCCGCAGCTTGCCGACGCTCAGTAATCAGTTCATTCGCTAAGCTTACAGAAGGGGGAATCTGAGCAAAGCGCGATCGCAGCCGAGCCAAAATGTTCTCTGGTTTCTCCAGCACTAGCCGCCCATCTTCAATGCGAGCAATCAGGGTTGTGCCTGGTTCTAAGCCTAATATGCGACGAATCTCAACCGGAATCACCACTCGCCCTTGGGGACCGATATGCACTTCCGTTTGCTCTCGGCTTTTAACCATATTATCTTTTTATGTGGCACTATAAACTTTTTGTGCCACTTATCTATTAATTTTGGCACAAATTACTGACGAAAGGCAAGCAATTGTTGTAAATACCTCAGCAACGTCTGGAGCGAGGGCGCTTTACTTGTTTGAATGGCAAATCGGTTGGGACGAGCTTTGCGATAATCAAAGTCATACTCTGGAAGCAGATCGTTATCTACATTATCTTGGGGTTCAGAAGTCTGTGTGTTCTTCGTAGTCTGTGGTGGGCATTGCCCACCCTACGGAATGCTAATTGTTAACTGCGACACCTAAATTACGTACTAAGAAAGCCCATTTGTCTGCTGCTTCCTCGATAATCTTAGCTGTGGGTTTGCCAGCACCGTGTCCTGCCTTTGTCTCAATTCTGATTAACACTGGCTTTTCACCTGTGTGTGCTGCTTGCAAAGCCGCAGCAAACTTGAAACTATGTGCCGGAACAACGCGATCGTCATGATCGGCTGTAGTAATCATCGTTGCTGGGTAGGCTGTACCTGGTTTAAGATTGTGCAGTGGCGAATAGGCATAAAGCGCCTTAAACTCCTCTGGGTTTTCTGGCGAACCATATTCTGCAGTCCAAGCCCAGCCGATGGTAAATTTGTAGAAGCGCAACATATCCATTACACCCACATCTGGCAAAGCTGCACCAAACAGATCGGGACGCTGAGTCATGCAAGCACCTACCAGCAACCCTCCGTTACTTCCACCGCCGATCGCCAACGAAGCCGGCTTTGTGTAACCATTAGCAATCAACCAGTCAGCAGCGGCGATAAAGTCATCGAACACATTCTGCTTTTTCAGCTTCATTCCCGCTTGGTGCCATTCTTCTCCGTACTCACCACCACCGCGTAAGTTGGGAATAGCATAAACCCCACCCATCTCCATCCAAATCACGCTACTAACAGAAAAGCTAGGTGTTATTGAGATATTAAAACCACCATAGGCATACAGATATGTGGGGTTATTTCCATCTAATTTGATTCCCTTTTTATGGGTAATAAACATTGGCACTCTTGTGCCATCTTTGCTGTGGTAGAAAACTTGTTTTGTTTCGTAATCATTAGGGTTAAAATCTACCTTTGGTTGACGGAAAAGTTCACTTTTTCCGCTGACCATGTTGTAGCGATAGATAGTTCCTGGTATGGTAAAGCTGGTGAAAATATAAAAAGTTTCCGTGTCATGTCGCTTGCCATTAAAACCACCTGCAGAACCAATTCCTGGTAATTCTACCTCACGCACAAACGCGCCTTTAAGGTCAAAAATTTTAATTTGGCTGCGAGCATCTTTGAGATAATCAACAACAAACTGGTTATTAATTATACCGACGCTTTCCAAAGTTTCTGCCGATTGGGGGATGATTTCTTGCCAATTTTCCTGGGATGGGTTTTTAGTATCAATGGCGATTACTCGTCCTCGTGACGCATCTAAATCAGTGCGGAAATAGAAGATGCTATCATCATGGTCGATAAAGCTGTAATCGGCGTGAAATTCGTTAATGAGTTCTACTACTTCTGCATGGGGATTAGTTAAATCTTTGTAGAAAACCAGATTTCTAGGGTCTGTTCCCAACCAAACTGAAATAATCAGATAGCGTCCATCTTCTGTAACACCACCACCAAATCCCCATTCTTTACGATCTGGGCGTTGGTAAATTAATATGTCTTTTGATTGGGGTGTACCAAGTTGGTGGTAGAAAAGCTTTTGGTAATAGTTGGCATCTTCTAATTTGGTTTTTTCATTCGGCTCATCGTAACGACTGTAGAAAAACCCTTTATGGTCATGAGTCCACGATGCGCCGGAGAATTTAATCCACTTCAGGTGGTCTTCTAAATCTTTCCCAGTTTCGACATCCCGTACTTTCCACTCTTGCCAGTCAGAACCAGAAGTGGATAGACCATAAGCTAAAAGCTTACCGTCTTCACTAATGGATAGTCCAGAAAGGGCAACAGTACCATCTGCTGAGAGTTTGTTAGGGTCGAGTAAGACGAGGGGTTCTGCGTCAAGGGTTTTGAGGGTGTAGAGGACGCTTTGGTTTTGCAGTCCGTCGTTTTTGAAGTAGAAGTAGCGATCGCCCTCTTTAAAGGGAATACTATATTTTTCGTAGTCCCACAGCTTGGTAAGACGCTGCTTGATTTTTTCCCTTGCAGGAATTTCCTGAAGATAGCCAAAAGTAACTTTATTTTGCGCCTCAACCCAAGCCTTTGTTTCCTCCGAGTCTGGGTCTTCTAACCAACGATAAGGATCGGCAACTTGAGTGTTATGGTAGTTGTCAACTTGATCGTTCTTGCTGCTGGGTGGGTAGGTGAAGTGTTTTTCAGAAGACATGGTTTGAGGTGATAAACGTCTGTGTATATGGTACTCAGAAGATGGAGTGATGGGGTAAGATGCAACAGCAGAAACCACTTACACAGAATAACTGTTATCAATAAGGTAAATAAAAATCGGCGCGTTCACGAAAGCTTTTGAGCCATTGGTCATAATAACTTCATTAAGTTTTATAATTGTAGGCAGTTCAAAGCTGAACGTTCTATGCCTGCTCGCGACAGATACCACTATAGCCTTAAAAATGCACTTATTAAAGATGGATGGAAAATTACTCACGATCCACTACGCTTAAAGTGGGGTGTCAAGGATATGTATGTTGACCTTGGAGCAGAGCGATTGGTAACAATCTCTTGGTCAACTTTTGCTAGAAGAATACAAAATTCCGCTGATTGTATTTGAGCCTGAGATGGAGGTTATCCTCAGATGGATACCATAGAAAATTATCGACAACTAATTCGGAAAATTTTAACTGAACAAACTAAAGTTCCCTATGCTTATGGAGATATTCAGTTTGAAACCGTTTTTGATCGGGAATCAGACCGTTACTTGGTGATGATTCTCGGTCGAGAAAATAAACGAAGAGTACATGGATGTCTGATTCATATTGACATCATTGATGGCAAACTCTGGATTCAGCGAGATGGTACTGAGGAAGGAATTGCCAGTGAATTAGTCAAGGCGGGTGTGCCAAAAGATCAGATTGTATTGGGATTTCGCTCACTAGAGTTGAGGAAGGACACAGATTTTGCGATCGCGTAGAACTGACAAATGATTGCTACAAATCAATACCTTGGTAGGGGCACGGCATTGC
Organism: uncultured bacterium; assembly: GCA_964246695.1. GTDB lineage: Bacteria > Cyanobacteriota > Cyanobacteriia > Cyanobacteriales > Nostocaceae > Stigonema. The sequence goes on along the minus strand of CAXTSI010000004.1, from coordinate 41,275 downwards.
CCATTGGTGTCAACTTAAGCTGTAAACCTTGAAAATACAAGCGTTTCTCGTTACTAGGCTCTGCCTAGTAATGCATTCTGGGAGGCTCTGCCTCCACTTTGAGGAGGCAGAGCCTCCCGGAATGCATTCCCACGCTCTGCGTGGGAACGAGAAAACGAGCGTCGGTTGGTACACGTCAAAGGTTTGACCTTAAGTTGACACGTATGGGCATTGCCGTGCCCCTACTTCAGGTGTCACATTATTTAATGAAATTGGTATAATTTCTCTCTCTGTGTCCTCTGCGCCTCTGCGGTTAATTATAGCGGTTTTGATGTGGAGGAAGTACACCCCAAAATTAGCTCCGTATTAATCCTTATCAGGGGTTGGAATAACCAGTTTCTCTCCTTTCAGCATCCTTCCTGCTGCTTCCAAAAGGGCTTCTTCAAGATAGGGTTTAGTGAAGTAGCCGCTAGCACCTAGTTGAATTGCCATTTGTCTGTGCTTGTCTGCACCGCGTGAGGTGAGCATGGCGATCGGCAGTTGGTTGAGACTGGGATCTTTCTGAATGCGAGAGAGCAACTCTAGACCATCGCAGCGGGGCATTTCAATATCACAAAACACGATATCGCAAGGTAGACCAGAACGGAGTTTCTCCCAAGCTTCCTGACCATCACGTGCTTGTTCTACGCGATAACCTGCCTTATTAAAGGTGATAGAGAGCAACTCCCTGACTGTAATTGAGTCATCAACAATCAGCACTGTCGGGTCAATTTTCACAGTCGGGATGTCAGGCACAAAGGGAGTAGATCTGTGTTCCCCAAGGCTGAAACTACGTTGTTTAGAGGTTCGTCCTTGGAAGACATCAATTATTTCCAGCACGTCAGCAATAGGCATAATGCGACCATCACCCAAGATTGTCGCACCTGCTACACCAATAGGTTTGGGGCATGGTCCTTCAAATTGCTTAATCACAATTTCTTGTTCGCTGAGTACCTGGTCAATCTGTAGGGCAATTAGGGTATTTGCCGATCGCACGACAACAACGGAAATCATATCGTCGTCGCGGATACCACCATAGACGCTACCTCGACTAAGTTGACGATTTAAAGTTAAAAGTTCCTTCAGCGGTCGGAATGGCAACACTGTATCACGCCAAGGAATAAATTTTTGCCCGTGGGAATCTATATGTATATTTTTTACAGGTAAATCTAGAGTATCTTCGACCCCGTCCATTGGGAAAGCAATGCGAGCTTTATCTGAGACGCAGCAGAGTGCTTTGCAAATACTCAGGGTCAGGGGCAAACGAATGGTAAATGTAGTTCCCTTACCTATGGTGGAATCAATGGTAATTGTCCCCCGAATTTCGCTGATCCTAGTCAGTACTACGTCCAAACCAACACCACGACCGGCTAATTCATCTTCTTTGTCTTTGGTACTAAAACCCGGCTGGAATAGCAGGTCGTAAATATCAGTGCGAGACATGGTTTTGACTTGTTCTGCCGTCTTGATCCCCACTTTGATTGCCTTTGCCTTTACCCCTTCAATGTCAATACCTGCGCCATCGTCTGTGACGGAGATGACAGTTTGGTTGCCTTGATGGAAGGCGCGGACAGTGATAACTCCCACGGTTGGCTTAAGACTGGCTTGTCGAACTTCTAGTGTTTCAATACCGTGAGCGATCGCATTATTTAGCAAATGCGTCAGTGGGCTTTTCAGATGCTCTAGAATCATCTTGTCAATCAAGGTATCCCGACCTTCGATCGTCAGATGCGCTTGTTTACCACACTTGATGGCACTCTCGCGTACTCCTCGCTCTAGGGGAGTGGTAACTTCAGCAAAAGGCTCCATCCGACTTCGCGTGATTCCCTCTTGAAGCTGGGTAGTGACCTGCCGGAACTGCCGTGCTACTTGCTCAGTTTCTTCGGTAACAAAGTCTATGTCACTAGCTGACTCGCGCACCCGTACAATCAGTTCAATCATTTCCTGGGACAAGGTATGGAAGGGAGTAAACCTATCCATTTCTAGCTCAGAAAAACCCCTGTCTGTATCGGGGTGAGAACCATGTCCATTGTTTTTGCGGCTGGCTAGTAGAGACGCTTCCAGTAGCGATCGCTCGTACAATTCCTGCATCCTCGCTCCCACGTCCGATAACTGCTGCACCTGAATGAGCAAATTATCTAGAGATTGTCGCAGGCGCTCTTGATCCTGTTCCAATGTGTTACGATTTACCACCAATTCCCCAACCAGATTGCTCAGGTCATCCAAATGCTTAACCGGAACCTTCATTAGTTGTTCAAATCTGGGAGCGCGAGTCACAGAGGGACGTGGAGGTAAATCTCCCTTCACCATCTCAACCAATTCTTTAAATTGATCGTCGATGTCTCCTTTGCCGACCTCTGGTTTAACATGATTTGGTGCTAAATTCAGGGATTCTTCTAATGCAGCGATTTCTTGTTCTGGTGTTGTATTAGTATCTTTACTTGATATAAATTCTTTCTCTAGTAAATTATCTAACTCAGCAAACTCTTGGATCAACAAGTCATCTGCCGTTTCTCCCATTTCTGTTTGCGCTGCTTGTGTTCTTACATAGGACAAGACAGCATCTTCATTTTCTATGACTGCGTCTACTTCTACAGTTGATCTGATTGCCAACTCAGAATTTTCTGGCGCAGCAATTGCCGCTTTACTTGTTGATGCTGACGCTAACAAATCAGGTAAATTAGCTACTTGCTCGTCTACCAGATCCAGTAAATTCTCTATAGAGTCCTCTAATCCATTAAACGATTTCAAGTGAGAGCGTTCTAAAGCCTCAGTTATGAAATTATCATCTGCTTTCTGGTCACTTTCTACGATATTCAGCAAGTCACCAAAATCAATTGCATCTGCTTGCAATACATTTTCCGAAACTGTCATCTCTGTGAAATCAAAGACGGCTTGCAAGTTAGTGATTGTCTCTATATCGACCACCTCTTGGCGCATCTGTAATAGAGGCTCATCTGTAAAAATTGTATCTAATGGGGTTTCTGTGGCGAATAAATCATCACCTAAACTTTGCTGTTGCACTGTAAAAGGATTGTCTGTTTCCAGATCAAGATCGTTTGAGCTGATTGTGGTTAGATCCTCTAGCAGGACTGGAAAAGACTCATCGAACTCCTGCGATAGACTATGGAACCAATCAATTTCTATTTCTGGAGATGGTTGTGGTGAACTTGCAACTGAATTGTCTGTGGGCGTTGTAAATTCTGGCATCAATTCCAAAGCTTCTGGAGGCAACGCCGTGGACGAGGAGCCTAGCTTGAGGCTGCTTGGGTGAGATTCGCCGTTGTCAACATTTGAGGAAATTGTTAAATTAGTTGATCCCAACTCCTCAAATAAATTATTTGCAGCCTCTGATAAGTGTACCAGATTAAGTTGCTCTTCCGACTGGAAATTCATATCCAGTTCCAAGTTTGAATTTGCTGTAGTTAAGGATGTAGGCTCTTTATGGTCGCCAAAAATATCATCAAAAGCTGTGCATCGATGCAAAATTTCCTCTAACGCTTTTGCCTCGTCCTCCTCCACTGAATCAAATTCGCCTTGTTCTTTCTCTTGAGTTCCCTGCTGATAAAAGTTGCTTAAATCGTCTTCTTGTTCAGAAAAATCTGCTTGTGTTATAGACAGCGTATTCAATAGAACGTCGGATGTTGACTCCCGATAAAGCAAGGCTGGGCTGTAATCTTCTTCAGTCTCAGTAAACAGATAATCTAAAGACAATATTTCGTCTGAATGTGGTTTGGTCTTTGCTTTTTTCTGGACAATATGAGTATTTTGCGACCCCATTTTTGATGAAGAAGTTTCTCTTAATAAGTCATCAAAAATGCTTTCATAGTTGGGATAATTTTCCCGATCTGGGGTAGTTTTAAAGGACTGCTGATTGACTTCATCTGTGTTTTTAACCGATTCTATGAGATGCTCAAAGTTGGTTTTTTTATTTGGTGTTACTGTTAATTTTTTTTCATGATTGAAGTCACTTACTAACCCAATAGTTGCTGTATTTTCTGGTTTTAAATTCTCTGATTCTAAAAACTCGTCACCAAACAACTGCACCAGGGTAAATTCTTCTTCTTTTGCAGTTGTTTGACTCGTCGGATGACTACTAATCTCTTCTTCAAATAAAAATTGAAATTCGCTATTAGTATCAGAACGTGCGCTGTTGCTCCTCTCAATTTCCGATTTGTTGGCAGCAGAAATGTCTAGATTTTCCACTTGTTCCCAGGTTCCATCTAAGTCGGGAGTCTCGCCTTCAAACAAATCGGCAAGAGTATTTAACTCGGCTATTCCTACTTCTGGAGAATTGGGGTCAGTACTGTCAAGAGGAACAAGTGCGTCGTTTTCACCGCCATAATTAAGTTGTTCGGATAGATCTGATAAGGTTGTAATGCTGTCTTTTGGCTGAATCTCTAAAAATTCTAACGGAACGCCTAACTCGGTAAAATTATCAGTTGTTAGTGAGAGTTCATAGTCACTCTCAGTGTCTATGCTCTTGATGACGATTGGCTCTGGTGTGTTTAACGGTTCTGCTACAGTGTTAATCAGTTCATCCACCAAATCAATTTCTAACAATTCAAGTTCTGGAATGGGGATGAGTGATTCTAGTTGCTGACTAATTACGATTTCCGCTTCCTTACCGGCTAAGACTAATTCTAGACCTTGTTTTATTTCTGTAATGACAATTTTAGCTAAGGTTAGATAGCTGTTTTCGGGATTGGCGATCGCACTTGCGGCTGAGCGACACAAATTACACCAATGGGACAAATTTAATTCCTTACCCAGTCTGACTAACTGGTGACAACACTCCTGAAGATTTTGTCGAGTTTCAGGTGTTGCCGTTTGCTTAAACTGTTGCAACATATCCCTGAGTGTTTGTATGACTTGGGTTTGAATCTGTTGCCCTCTATCACTTTCTGTTGGTGCTATTTGTGACGATGCGATCGCACTAGTTTTTTGTGCAATTGTGCTATTTAATACCCCAGCACCTCCTTGTTTTACGAGTACCTCCAAATGTTCGTGCAGCCACTTAAAAACTGGTTCTGCTTCTGACATGAGGTCGTTAGCTGTTTGTTCCGAGAGACCATCCGGTTCTTGTAAATGCTCTAACAGCGCTTTCAATGTGTCAGAGACACCAAGAAACAAAGACTCTAACTTTTGGTCAACCTGCACCCGATGTTCTTTCAAGACTTTGAAACAGTCTTCCAAACGGTGAGATGTGTGCTGGATACTACTTAGACCTAGCATTGCCGCTCCTCCTTTAATGGAGTGAGCCGCCCGGAAGACTTCGTTAATTATTTCTGGGTCGTTCAAGGTACTCTGGAGATTCAGCAACCCCTGCTCAATTGTATTCAGGTGGTCTTTTGCTTCCTCAGTGAAGTAACCCAAAATACGCTGTTGTTGTTCTGGCAGCATAGTGAAAGTTAGTTGTTAGTTGTTAGTTGTTAGTTGTTAGTTGTTAGTTGTTAGTTGTTGGTTGTTAGTTGTTGGTTGTTGGTTGTTAGTTGTTGGTTGTTAGTGAGCCAGCCCTCTGTGTCGGGTTTCGCGAGCTACGGGCGACTGGTGTAAGCGTTGCGATCTTCTCACTCGGGGAGACGAGTAGCGCACTCGTGCGTCGAAGATCGCAACTTATATCGCGAACGACGCTTGTAGCGTCACCCTTCGGGTTGTTGGTTGTTAGTTGTTGGTTGTTAGTATTTATGATACTAATTACTACTAACTACTAACTACTAACCACTAACCACTAACCACTAACCACTAACCACTAACTACCTAGATTCAGCAGTTTCTACTCGGAAGCGTTCAACGCTCGCTATCAAGTCACGGGACACACCTACCAAGTGTTGCAATGCACCGGAGACTCGTTGTGCTTCCTGAGAGGTTTCTTGCGCCGTTAATTCCACTGATTGCATAACTTGAGCCACAGCGCGGGAGGTTTCGGTCTGTTCGACTGTATCGGTGGTGATTGAACGCACTAGAATATCAATGCGCTTTGCTACTTGAATGATATTTTCTAGCGATCGCTTGGCTTCTTCTGCCAATTTCGTACCTTGAATGACCTGTTGTGTGCCTTCCTCCATTGCAGTCATCACAGAGCCTGTTTCGCTCTGGATTTGCATAACAATTTGTTCAATTTCCTTCAACGACTTAGCTGACTTATCTGCCAACTGGCGTACCTCATCCGCGACGATCGCGAAACCTCGTCCAGCTTCTCCAGCCCTTGCCGCCTCAATGCTAGCATTGAGTGCTAATAAATTTGTCCTAGAAGCAATCTGGGAAATCAACGCCACAATTTTAGAAATTTCTTGGGATGACTCTGCCAATCGCTTGACTTTTCGGGTTGTTTCCGCTACAGTTTCGCGAATTTCTAAAATTCCTGCCACGGTATTCTCCACAGCATCCCCACCTTTAAGGGCAATCTCGCTAGCGTCACGGGCTACAGCTTCTGCTTCTCGTGCTGCTTCTGCAACACGTTGAATTGAGTCGGTCATCACCTGTACAGATGAGAGGGTTACCGCCAACTCTTCTGCTTGTCGTAAGGCATCACTAGATAAGGCTGTGGCAAAGGTTTCTGAATTAGTTGCCCCTTTGGTAACTTCTCGTGCTGCCACTTTTACCTGTTGCACGATATCCCGCAAGTTTTGAATTGTCAGGTTAAAAGCATCAGCAACTGCTCCTAGTACGTCGGCTGTTACCTCTGCTTGTACCGTCAAATCTCCACGGGCGGCTCCTTCCACATCGTCTAACAGGCGAATCACCTGGCGTTGCAGGTTTTCTTTAGCCTCCTCTTGTTCTTGAGCTTTGCGTGTAGCTTCACTTGTTGTCGTCAAAATTACACGAGCCATTTCGTTGAAGCCTGCAGATAACTGTCCAAATTCATCTTCTGAATATACTGTCGCTTGAACATTCAGATTTCCTTGACGCACCGCATCAAATTGAGCTTGTAGGTCTTTGGTTGTGCGACGAATTTGCCGCAGGGTCAGGTTACCCATAAAACCTGCGGTAGCAAAGCCGGTAATTCCTGCTGCTAGCGCCATTGCCCAGCCTGTGTTCCGCACTGACTCACGTTGCTGGGGTGGAGAAAAGTTAGCAGCAGCAAAGCTAACTACAGCTACAACTAGTGCCGAGACAATGCCTACAGTACCAGCGATCAACCATTGCTTCTTTTCTATAGTGGCATTTTCCAATGGTGCGAGCAAGCCTTGCTCGACGTTGACTTGAGGTTCTATCTTTGAAACATCTGTTTGGGTAAAGACTGGGACTGCTTCTTGTGAACCAGTCATACTGAATAATTCCGCATCGCGATCGCGCTTTAGGGCGCTTTGAGAAGCGTAATCTCTCCTTTCCGTATTCGGTACACTCTCCAAGACTTTACTGCCGTTAGTTTCACCTGACCTAGAATGCAGCTGTGAGTCATCAAAGGCAGAATTGGACGTAATGTCAAATCCCGAGAAGGGAATATTTCCTAAATCGTCAAATTCATCAAAGTCGTCTAAGAACTCTATATTGTTGCTTTGGGAAATATTTTTAGTCAGAATACTACTTGTATCTTCATGAAGAGCAAAATCCTCTGAGCCAAAAGCAGATTCAAATACTGCTAAGTCAAAACTGTTGTCGCCATTGTTGTTACTTTGATCTTGTCTATAATTTGAGCTATGCTGCTTTTCACGCTCGGCAAAATCGCTGTTTAAAGATGAAGAAACTGGTTCCTGCATCTGGAAAGTTTGTGGTGAAGATGCTCTTGAGGAGACCTCTTCCCGCAAAAGGGTGTTTTGTGTGCCCAACTCTTCTTGGCTGCTGGAACTAGTCGTAACTGGCGTTCCGCCATTCACTAAAGTTTCATCTGACAAACTATTGATTTGGAAGATAAAGTTCTCATGGCTGTTTTGTAGTTCTTTTTCCTCACTCGGGGTTGCCTGATTTTCACCCTCTTGGCTTGACGGTATAACTTGTGTAAATGTTGAATTGTTGCTATTATACTGAGGAAATGCTGAATTTTCGCTACTAGCTTGTAAATTACTTTTCTCTTCTAGTTCTTTAACAGTAGCTTTTGAAATTTCTTCCTCAAAGATCGCAGGTAACTCTAATTCGGCTTGCTCCTCACTACTAATATTTGGATTTAGCTCTTTAATATCACCTAATTGATTCAAAGCAAAAGGGTCTTCAACAAAATGTTCTGATGAATTTGATGTTGAATCAAATACAGGAACGTCTTGCGACTGTATGTCAAATGGACTGTTTGAAGGAAACTCATCTCTCAAGTCTTTGGATTTGAACTCAAAGCGAGGAGTGCCATTTAAGTCCTCATGACGCCCCAACTCTAATTCTTGTCTTTCTAAAGCTAGAGTTTCAATTTGACCGCGATCGTCTATTTCAGCAACCTGAACACCTAGCTGTTGGTATTGGCTAATGTTTTCCAGACCATTCTTAGCAAAATCAATGATTTCTGGATCTTTAGTTAACTCCAACACCTTTTTATATTCTTCTTTTGCTACGTCATACTGCTGCAAAACGTTGTAGACGTGACCCCTTAGTAAATGGGTACTGGGGTCGTTAGGCAAATATTGTACCGCCTGGTTAATTAATGTGGCTGCCTCTTCATAGTTCCTTTGTACGTAGGCTTTATAAGCCTGCTGATACGTCTGCTCGTAATCATCTATACTTGTTGCCATTTCCTGCCTCCCAATTTCATCCTGCCCACCGTGCACTCCGCAAAATTGCGGTTTGATCGAGTAGTCTTAGACACTGATTTTTTTTAGCATCCATTAACCACTCTCCCCGCAAAAAGGGAGCCATAGCATCTGGCACATGAGTTGGTGCAATCAGATGCTGTACATCAAGCCAGTCCATACCGCCAATTTCCTCTACCGCCAAGCCCACTATTGTGTCTTGCTCTTCAATAGCAATCACTGAAATTTCTGCTCGATCAGTGTTTAATGCCGTGACTTCTCCCAAAAATTGACCCAAATCTACCACCCAAATAACTCGACCTCGTAAATTTAGAGTACCCAAAAGCAAAGGGGAAGCATTAGGAATAGGGGTGATTCTATCAGGACTAAGTTCGATAACTTCCCGAATGCCTGTAGCTAGTAGTGCAAACTCCTGACTTGAAGAAATGTAAAACCTCAAATATAACTCACCTTCAGGACTTTCTACTTGTAGTTCTGGACGAAAGTCGTCTTGTCCACTACCTCCTAAAAAGACCGGTTTGCTGACCATTTTGTGTTCATCTTTTTTTCTGTGAGATACCCCGGATGAGCGCGAAGCAAACCGGGGGAGGTTGTTGGGTCTTCAGGACGGGTTCGATGCCCGTACTGAAGACAATTTTCGGGTAGACTGCACCAGTAAGCCAGTACTTCGCGCTCATCAATCGAACCTTTTTCCCCGTAAATTGTCCTAACCGTTTCCAATTAGCATCCGAGTAAGATCATCCTCCTTTGACAGAGTTATAGTCCCTGACGCTTGTGCCGACAACGCTTACGCCCACCGCACCTAAGATAGTCTTGGCTTTACGATAGCGCTCCTAACAAGGAAGCTGAGAAATAATCCGGGCTAGGGAAACACCCAGAAGTCTTTACCAAGGAGCGGCTTAGTGGGCTATTCAACGCTTACGTTGCGATCTTGCTCTCGCAATCCTCGTCCTCCTTAGGGCGGGGTTGTTGAACCTTATCCTCGTAGCAGTTGTTTAACTGTTCCCACCAATTCGGTAGGTTGAAACGGTTTCGCTATGTATGCGTCTGCACCTTGCTTCATCCCCCAATAACGATCAAATTCTTCCCCTTTGGAAGAACACATCACCACGGGGACATTTTGGGTTTTTGGATCGGACTTTAACCGACGACAGACTTCGTAACCGTTCATCCGGGGCATGACAATATCCAATACCACTAAATCGGGAGGTGTGGTTTGGATTGCTTCCAACGCTTCTACTCCATCGTTGGCATGAGTGACTGTTAAGCCACTCGCTTTCAGAAGGTCTGTAATCATCTCCCTTTGTGCAATACTGTCTTCCACGATCAGAACTGTACTCATAAAATGCCTATATACCTCCTGATGTAGATGTTCCTATTTGGAACACATTCCCTGATTTTTCCACAAGCATTTATTGTATAAATTAATTTTATTCCTTCACTAATTGGCTTGAAAATGAGATTGGACTGAGGCTGGCTGATTCTGCGATCGTATTTTTTACCTCATCTTTGTTCGGATTAACAAGTCTCGTGTCTGATTTTGCCTCCTGCACAACATTGTAGTTGAGAAATTTTTCTATCAGTATAAGTAACTCAGTGTGCCCAAACGGCTTTGTTAAATAGTCTGTTGCACCCACTATTCTGGCTCTCGTTTGCTCGATAAACCCATCTTTGCCAGTAAGCATGATAATCGGCACGAGCCGAAATGCTGTCGATTGCCTCAGCATGGCACAAAGCTCGTACCCATCCAATTCCGGCATGGCAATGTCGCATAAAATTAAGTCAGGCTTAAGCTGAAAAACGAGACTGAGCGCCTCTAACGGATTGTTTAAAGCGATCACTTCATAGCCTTGTGGCTGCAAAATAGACTTGACAATTTCACAGCAAATCATCCCGTCGTCAATACAAACTATACGTACCCTTTGGCTTCCCCCCAAACTTAGCCTCCAGTCTTGTTTTTGTGTGACTCCGTTAGATGTGAGCGAATATACCAGTTGTACCCAGCCTTGTTGCACGTATGGATATATTGCTTTAGCGACTGTCAAAATATCTCGGTTGAGATAGCGAGCAAGTTGGCGTAGGGATGTTTTGCCATTTGTCCAATCCTGTAGCTTAGTGACTGTTGCTGCTGGTAATGAGGCTTGTAACTCAGCTATATCAATCAGCACCGGAAATTGGTCGGGAGACTGAATGTGTGGATATAGCTGCTTCCACTCTTGAACCTGCTTGATCACTCTGGTTAGGGTAGGAGCAATCTGCAAGGTAGTTAATTGCGGGACAAGTGCCACACCCAGATCGAAAACGAAGCTACCTTGGTGTAGACTGAGCAGGTCAAAAACAGTCTCGTACACTAAACTGTGGATGATACTGCGAGCCTGTGTTGGGTTGATCTTATTCTGTTCCAAGAGCATCCACAAATACCCATACTCGGGCGCGTTTCGTGATGCTAAGGAGGCTAATTGCATTTCGTCGAGTCGCACTTTAACTTTATAACGACGCAAGTGATCGCTCACCCGGGATAAACTGCTATCACTATTAGCGGCATAAATAATTTGACCGTTGAGAAAAAAGACAAACCAAGACCGCTGTTTCCAGTCGTAGTTCGGTTGATATCTGACTACCTCTTCTACACCAAGTTTGTTGCAATTGTAAACATTGTAGGCTTCGACAAACAGTAGCCCAGTTCGCTGCCCCAACTCAATCAATTGCAGAACACTACAAATATCAATTTCACTTAAATTTCCTTGCATTTAGCTAAAAAGCGCTCCTTACAATCCCTTTTATACTCTTTATTTCTTGTAACCCTGGGTTTTTCAATGTCATAAGTTAGGCATGGGGCATAGGGCATGCCCTATGCCCTATGCCCCATTCCCTACTCAAAAAGCGATACCTAAACTATAAATCTTAAATTTTTTTAATATACTTTAATTAACCTAGTGATAATACGGTAGCCATCATAACTATATTCTGGACAAAATATAAAGATGCATTGTTGTCAGTTCTATAAATGTTTACACGCGACATCTCGCGCTTATAGTTAATTGTGCTTGTCTTGTTTACCCATAATACAGGTTAAACAAGACAAAATCAAGCAGTTTAATGTGTAAATTAAAACACTTGTATCAGGTACATCAAAAGGATTAACGGTGTGCTATATTTAGCAGAAGTACAAAAGCAGAAAGGCGGACTACTAGGTAGTAATAGCAAAACCGAACTGAAACTGTTGGCTTGTCAGCGGACCGACCAAAGTTGGAGTACGGTGTCGGAAGAAGTGATGACTGCTGAGGAAGCCAGCAAATTAAACGATGGGGCACTCGTACTGGTGGAACTGAATCCGAATCGCCAAGTGCAACGGATTCAAGAGGCTGGACGTCCATTAGTTAACATTCTGCAAAATTTTTCCCGACAGTTGGAGAAATTTAAGGTCAAGGAAGAAGAGATCGATCAGTGGAAGCAGTCGTTGACGTTTCAAGCGCAAGAGTTGAATCGCCGTGAAATGGATATGGAAGCACGCTTGGAACAACTGCAACACCTGGAGGATCAGTCTCAACGCTTAGAGGCGCAAAAACAGGAAGTTGAAACATCCTGCGAGGAGATTTCGCGACTGCGAGAAGAAATAGAGCGCAACCGCAAAGAACTGGAAGGAGCTTGGGAGCATTTACGGGGTGAGCAGTACCGTCTAGAAGAGTACACAGTACAGTCTAAGCAAGGGACAGTGCTAGATCGGGAGCAAAGTCAGGTATTAAGTGAGTTACTTGACAAACTCGAACGTAGCGTTTCTCCCACGGAAAATGTGCGAGAACACCTCAATCTTGCCTTTGAAATGGTGGCTCGTCAGCAAAATCTTCTTAACCCACATTGGCAACAACTAGAGCAGCAAAGAACTGCGGTTGAGCAGCAGTTCTTAGAAGTTGACCGCCTGTCACAAATTTTGGTTGAACGCCAAAACGAATACCAGCAATGCCAAATTTTTCTGGATCGGCAAGCAGTAGAGTTAGTCGTAAATACAGGCACTCTTAACAGTAAGCAAGAGTATGCCCGAATGCTGAAAGAGCATTGGCGTTCCCAAGAAAAGTTATATCAGCAAATTCAGTCCTTAACTGGGATGTCTAATCATGGGATTCATAGCCAGCAAGTTGATGTGGAAGCTTTGGAGAAAATGTCTCTAGAAGAACTGCAAAAAACAGTGCGAGATTTGCAGAATGAGTTGGAAAATGTCTCTAGCTTTGTCAACGAGCAGGAACAAGAACTGACATACAAGCAAGAAACTATTGAGGAACTGCAACAAAAGCTCAACCAAGCATCCCAGTTAGAAAAAAGCACATTAGAAGCTGAACTGATAGATGAAAAAGACCTCTACCAAATGATCAACGAAAGTATGGTGGGACAACGCCGTAGTTTACTGGAACGGCAAGAGTTTCTCAAGCAACATCAAATGGTACTGCTGAGGAGGCAAGGAAATACTCTTGGCAATGAACTGGATAATAAACAAAGTAATCTCATACCAATTCTTTTGCAAATTGAACAAGTGCAAAAACAACAGTCAGAGGAATTGCAAAACCTAGAACGTGAGATTGAGCAGATACTTACTGGTGTTGAGGAAATACAGGGAATAATTGACCATCAAACCCAACAGCAGGAAATGAAGCGTCAAGAACTGGAAATTATGGAGCAAAACTTGCTGTCACTTAGAACAGCAACCGCTGAATCCTGTGGTCGGGTTAATCTCTATCAAGAGGTGCTGCAACCACTTCAGGATGGGTTAGATGGGTTAAACCAGAAGCTGCAAGGAATTGCAGAAGCTTTGGCTCAAGTGCAAGAAAGTGGTGATTATCAACTCCAAGCTATTACTGGCATGCGCCAGACTCTCCTCAGTTTGATATCTCAGCCACAATTACTAGCATCTTGATTTGGCATGAAGTTTGTAGTTGCGCTCTTTGCGCAATTACGAACTAGACATATAGCAATCCTATTTGAATTGTGAACTTCCCTTGCCTCAAAAACCCGGTTTCTTTAAGAAACCGGGTTTCTCTGCGTTTACGAATCATTTAGGATCGCTATAGCATTAATTTTGTACACTAAAATAAGGTTATCTAAACCATTGCTTGCTCATAAAAATGATGGGAATTTTCGGCGCTTTGGGGCGGATTTTAGCATAACTTTAGCTCTCATACATAAATTTTGCTACGACGAGGCTAGATGATCATTAAGTATTACGATCGTGTACGCAAGCTCGTAGCCAAACCGTCACAGTAGCTCGTCAGGCAGGAGAGCGATGGCTGCTATTGAATATCTCCCCATTGATCTACTGTAAATATTTTTGTTCATCTACTTATCAATAGTGCGTTACAGTACAAAAATTGGTGAATTGGTCAAAAATAATACTTGCTAATGCGTTTAACGCACCCTACTTTAATTTAATGTTTACTTTATAAATGACCTCTAACACTTATCCTTAAAAGAGTTGAGGGGCATGTGAAAAGGATGGGGTTGGTATGATAAGGGCTAAACAGGAAATTATTTATAAAATTTATCTTGATGTTTGTTGTCTCAATCGCCCTTTTGATGATTGGACTCAAGAGAGAATTCGTTTAGAAGGGGAGGCAATTCTTAGCATCATGGAGAGGATTCGTGCTAAAAAATGGCAACTTGTAACTAGCGAAGCTATAACGGTGGAGTTAGAAAAAATGCGTAATCTTGAAAAACTAGAGAACATATTAAAGTTATTAGAATTTGCTACCATAACTATCAATATCGATGAAGAGGTTGATTTCCGCTCGCAACAATTAGAAAATCTTGGTTTTAGTCTTTATGATTCGTTTCATATTGTTTGTGCAGAAGTCGCACAGGTGGATATTTTACTTTCCACTGATGACCGATTACTTAAAAATGCATTACGCCATCAAGGTGTGTTAAAAATAGCTGTGGACAATCCTGTTACTTGGTTAATGAATATTTTTAAATCTTAATTATGAGGGAAACGACATTATGACACCAGTAGAATTGAGAAAAAAAGGGTATGAGATTTTAGTTAAACATTTGGGACAAGTCGATGCTATTCGCTTTTTACAACAAACTGGATGGGGAAGTGGTGACTATACTCAAGAAAGAAAAGAAACTCTAGATAAAGTAACAAGAGGAGAGTTTTGGTCAGACCTCCAGCGTATTAGAAATAGGAAAATTAATCATTAACTTAGATTAGCTAAGTAACTTATTTAATCTAAGTTAATATTCTGAAATGCTTGTGAGGGGGACTTCAATCTCTTCCGCCCGCCATGCAGCGTAGGCAAGTGCCTCATAGATGTCGGCTTCTTCTAAGTAGGGATATGCCGTGAGAATCTTGCTGAAGCTATGTCCAGACGCTATTAAGCCCACGATAGTGCCAACAGTGACACGCATTCCTCTGATGCAGGGTTTGCCCCCCATTACTTCTGAATTGCGGGTAATTCTGGTTAGATTTTGCATTGCTGTTGCGTCTCTACACAGTTATTTTATCGGAGAGTAGGTTGGCTGATATCTTGCACCATTCTCAACAAGACCTAAAAAACCGGGTTTCTCAACCAAAGATTAAGGGTTTGACCATTAGTCATTCTCAAGAAACCCGGTTTTTCACCCAGGTGCAAGATGTGAGTTGGGTTGCTTTTGTCAAGGGATGTGGAGTGGGCAATGGCTTTGTGACGATAGAAACACCACTTTATATATCTTAGCCAAAAAGCTTGTGTGAGCAGCTTTCAACCTTTGTGTACAAAATTTAGGCAAATGTTGTTCGAGTTCAGTAAAAGGATGGCTTGGCTGTCTACTGATTTCACAAGTTCAGAAACCTTGACAATTAGTTGCAAAATATTATCGATGATATACCTTTGTCCATGACAAGTTCATCCTAAGATTCCCGATCTGCGACTATTGGTTAAATTCTAGATTTTTCAAGGAAATCCAATCGCCTTCTACTAGGGCGATCGCACCACCTGGAAATGGATCTGTCTGCGAACGGTTTGGCGCTGTAATTAAAGCCGTTAATTTTTCGATTTGCTCAAAACTAGGAGCACTCTTCAGTATTTGTTGTAATACCTGTCGCATAACGCGACGTTGTAAAGCAATTGGTGCTTTCTGTAATACGCGACGATTCAGGGCAACGGATTTTGTAGCGGATGTAACGGATAAGTTATCTGTGATGCCCACAATTACATTATTTGTTACATTCTGTAATACGGGACGATTCAGGGCAACGGATTTTGTAGCGGATGTAACGGATAAGTTATCTGTGATGCCCACAATTACATTATCCGTTACATCCGTTACATCATCCGTTGCCGCATTCATCGCCTCTTGCCTCAACTTATGGGCAGCAAGTTCAAGATATTCCACTTCCGCTTGTAGAAGTTCTGCTGTTTGGGCTAAGGCTGATTCGACTTGGGAGTTGAAATTTTCTCGCAAATATGGTAATAACTCTTGGCGAATGCGGTTGCGGGCGTATTTCAAATCTTGATTGGTAGAATCTTCCCAAATTGGTAACTGAAACTCTTGACAAAATTGCCCTGTTTGTGTACGACTGAGTTCTAAAAGTGGACGGACCAGCAAAATTTTATCAGTTAATGGGCGTTGCCAACCTAAGGCTTGCAAACCATCGGCGCCAGTACCACGAATTAAATTGTAAAGTAGGGTTTCAGCGCGATCGCTTGCCGTGTGACCTGTAATAACGCAGTTGTAATGATTTTCCAGGGCGATCGCACTTAAAGCTTCATACCGCCAATTGCGTGCAGCAGCTTCGCTATCTAAGGACTGCGTAGCTGTTTGTAAATAAAACGATATTCCCCAAGTTTTAGCGAGATTTTCTACATGGTTAGCATTCGCTTGGGAATCAGGACGCCAACGGTGATTACAGTGGGCTATTGCTAAATGCCATCCCCATTTTGATTGTAAATCTAACAGTAGCTTAATTAAACACAAAGAATCTTGACCACCAGAGACAGCGACTAATAGCCGCCCGTTGCGCTCAAATAGCTGACGCGATCGGATGGTACGGTGTATTTTTGCATGGAGGGGAGTCCATAACATTTTAGATTTTGGAGCCATGTATTTTGGATTGTGCCGACTACCAAAATAATTTATTCTGTATTTTACTTGATTAGAGTACTTGCACCCTTTACTAAAGGATTTGCCACCATCCGCATTCCTGCTGGTGTTGCTAAAGTTAGACCGCGACGCACAGGACGCAAAGGACGCTTGTTGACTAGTGATACTTGAAAGCGCGATAGAATTGTCGCCAACACCAGTTTCATTTCATACTGGGCAAATGCCATACCAATACAGCGACGATTTCCGCCACCAAAGGGCAAATACTCATAAGGGGAAAATTGCCGTGACAAAAAGCGTTCTGGTTTGAACTGCTTTGGCTGTGGGTAAACTTCTTCCCGATGGTGCGCCAAGTAAATGCTAGGGATGATTCCCGTTCCCACAGGCAGATGGTAGCCCATAATTTCCATTGGGGATTTTACCACCCGCAAGAAACCATTCATCGCAATTGGGTAGATCCGCAGGGTTTCTTGGCAAACTGCTGTTAGATAAGGCAATTTGGCAATGATACTCGGATCTGAGTTGTTACCAACAGAGTCAAGTTCTCTTTGCAACTTGTCACGCACCTCTGGTAAATAATCAATCCAGTAAAACGCCCATGTCAAAGCTGAGGCGGTAGTTTCATGTCCGGCAATTAGCAGCGTCATCAACTCATCGTGTAACTCTTCATCTGACATTGATTTACCATCTTCATCACAAGCAGACATCATCAAACTGAGGATATCTTGGCGATTTTGGTAAGATTCTGCCCGACGTTCTTGAATAAGAGCATAAATGAGTTCGTCCGTTTGTTGTCGCAAGCGTACTATTCGACCCCAAGGACTCCACGCGCCGAAATCTTTTTGTATAAATGGAAAAAATACAGCGCTGGATATTAAAGGAGAACTCATTGCATCCAGCAGGGAAGTAAGGAGTAGCCTAAGTGTTTGAAAACGTTGCCCTTCATCCAAACCAAACACTACTCGTAAGATGACACGTAAGGTGATTTCTTGCATGGACGCACGGATATTGAAAGGGAGTCCAATCTTCCATTCGTCACTTACTTGCTGTGTAATATCATGGATATTTTCACCGTAAGTCCGCATCCGATCGCCATGAAAGGGAGGAGTTAATAATTGGCGTTGACGTCGGTGGCGATCGCCCTCCAGTACAATCAGGGAGTTAGAACCTAGCAAAAATAGTAACCCTTGACCCCCACCCCCAGCCTCTAACTGGCTAGAATCAGCAGCAAAAATCTGCTGTAGTGCTTGAGGATGGCTGAAATATACACCATAAGTACCGTCCCGACCCCTGATGCTGAAACTATCACCATAAGCTTTAGCAAAATCCTCAACATATTCTAGCGGCTGAAAAACAAATTTCATCCGCCGCAGGAATATAGGCATTGTCGGTCCATCTGGTAAGCTGTTAGTTACTGTCATATTGTGAAGTAGATGGTGTTGACTCTATTGTGACGAGTTTAAATGTGATTCGTGTTAGATAAAGCGTTATATTCTTATTAGGTAGCGTCGGAAGTAAACAGTGCCAAAAATAGTCGCTATCCTTAACGGCAAGGGAGGAGTTGGTAAAACAACTACCGCAGTTAACCTGGCTGCAACCTTTGCCCAAAAGAAAAAGGTTCTTTTGATTGACGCAGATATTCAAGGTTCTGCGAGTTGGTGGTGTGGGCGTAGTGAAAATGGCATGGGTTTTGATCTATCCCAAGAGACAAATCCCAAGCTTTTAGGTGATTTAAGAAAGATAACAGGTTACGATTTAGTAATGGTGGATACGCCTCCTGCGCTGCACTCTGAAGCATTAGCTGCGGTAGTCGCGAGTGCAGATTATCTAGTTTTGCCGACACCATGTGCACCAATGGATTTGGCTGTCCTGATTGAGACAGTCAGAGAAGCAGTCATTCCTGTGGGAACTCCCCATCGAGTGTTGCTAACTAAGGTGGATACGCGAAGTTTGGGGGAAGTACTGGAAGCTCAAAATACTCTCATAAAACTAGGAATCCCTGTTTGTCAAGCGTTTATCCGTGCCTACAAAGCGCACGAACGAGCTGCCCTTGACGGTGTGGCGATTCATCAATGGCGAGGAAATAATGCACGGGAAGCGGAATCAGACTACCGCCGTGTAGCTAATGAAATAAAGCGTGATTGGAGGGCATAATGGTCAAAAAACGTCTTTCTGACTTACTACAAGAAGAAGCGCAAAAATCTTCACCACCAGAAGGTGAAACTACTATCGAAGTCACTGCAATCCCCGTTCATTCACTTGTTGACGAGGTGGAAGAAGCAGCTTCTAACCCAGCAGAGTCAGATCCAACACTAGTAGTTGAGGAAGCAACTGCTAAGCGTACAAATCCAACGAAAGCAGAATTAGAAGCAACTGTAAAAGAGTTGACACAAACGGTAGAACAAGTACGCCAAAAAGAAGCAACTCTTGAGCAGCAAATTGTTGATTTGCAATCAGCTTTGTCTGAACAAAAAGAATTGGCTCTCCGTTTTAAAAAAGAGCTAAAAGAAGCAAAACAAGCAGCAGTTTACTTAGCAGAAGCTAATTCTAAACTTACAGAAGACATTAATACCTTGGAACAAGAGAAAAACATTAATACTTTGGCACAAGAAAAAAACATTAATAATTTGGAGCAAGAGAAAAACATTAATACTTTAAAGCCGGAGCCAAAAATACCCAGACAAACAAACTACAAAAAATCATACCAAAAATTTGAAAATTTACCTCAGAAGCAACCCCAAGGGTCTATTGATGCTTCTCCTCAAACGTGGTTACTTGATTAAGAAATTGTGAATAATTGGTAATTCTTAATTCGTGAGACAGCGCGCATGTTGTCGGTTTTCCGACGCCCAACGGGAAAGCCACTTCCCAGGGCGCGGCGGACTTCAATACTGCTCGGATAAGCAAAAATTAGAAACCCGGTTTCTTTAAGAAACCGGGTTTCTGGCAACTCAACTATTCTTAACCGAGCAGTATTGCGGCGGACTTTTACAACCAATTTCATCTATTTGAACCACAGACGCTCTTGTTGGGGCACAACAATGTTCATTGGTGTCAACTTAAGGTAAACCCTTGACGCGCAACAACCGACGCTCATTTTCTCGTTTCCACGCTCTGCGTGGGAATGCATTCAAAGGAGGCAGAGCCTCCTTACTCTGGAGGCTCTGCCTCCCAATAGCGCGTTACTAGGCAGAGCCTAGCAACGAGACTTGCTTGTATTTTAGCATCATGTGTATAACGGAATTCGGTCGTTTCAGCTCGTAGAATTGACCACATTGGTAAGGGCGCGGTAAGTCGCTTCTCCCAATTCCTCGCCGCTGCGCGAACGCTCCAAATCAAAAATCAAAAGTCAAAAGTCAAAATTAAGAATTATTTATTACTTTTGACTTTTGAATTTTGACTTTTGAATTCCCCGTAGGGGTTGCTCCGCCGCCCTACCGTTACCACAGCATACAAGAATATTTCTGTCAATGCGTAAGTCCTAAAGAAATAGTTGGATATTTTTTTACTGGGAAATCCCTAGACAATCAAACGGACATGATATAATACTTTAATGGAGACACGTGGTCATTTTTTAGTTGGGCTTTAAATCCCAGTCTGAAAAATAATTACGAATTACGAATTTTTAACTGCGGTTAAAAATCTAAAATATGCTGAGCAGTGATTTGTGGCTGTTCGAGGTGAGGCACATGACCAGAATCTTTTATCCAAATAAGTTTACTGTGCGGAATCGCCTGCTTAAACCTGTTTGCATCCCCAGTACCTAAAATATTGTCAGAATCACCCCACAATATTAGTGTAGGTTGCACAATTTGTGATATTTGCTGAAATTTAAAAGCACTGTAACCCCCACTTTTGGTGAAAGCAATCAAAGCTTTACTCCAACTAGATGTCTCTAGGTGCAATGCTGCACATAATTGGGCATCAAGTGATGCAAGCTGCTTATTTTTGTAAGCAGAACGGGAAATACTAGTACGTATTCTGGGATTACGCAAGAACTCAGTTGCCAAATAATCCAATGGTGGAAATATAAATTTGCTCAACGGCGGACCACCGGTTAAACCAGCGCTGTCAATTAACACCAGCTTTTGCACCACTTCCGGGTAAGTGAGGGTGAAATCAATCGCTGCTGCACCCCCCATCGAAGCACCTACTAAAATGACAGGTTGGTTAATCAGGGTTTTCCAGAAATGATAAAAATGGGTTTTAATGGCAGTCTTGCTCAACTGTACCCCTGTAGGTCTGTCTGTAAACCCAAAGCCTAATAAATCAACTGCCCAAGTTTCAGTGTGTGCTGCTAGTAGTGGTAAAAGGCGACGAAATTCTAACACGGAACTATCAAAACCGTGAATTAACAGCAACGGTGTTCCGCCACTTCCCTGATGTACGTAGGTTGTGGTGATTGGTTGTGTACTCAGAGGAGTGGCGATCGCTATCTGCTGGATGCTTTGAGCAAGAGCAATGGAGGCGGGTTCTGTCAGTTGGCTGACTGTGGTAGGTAGAAAATTAGGAAACATAATTTTTAGTCTACCTTGTAGTATCAGAATGGGCAATAAGTGTGTTATCGATTAACACATTAATTGTCGTCGATATCAAACTCTACTGTTAACATTTATTTATACACTTACTTTAAGTGCGCCTACCTACTTAAATTGACCAATCTTGGATGTTTAGTCCGGGAATTTTCTCGAAATCTCGCAGGTTTCTTGTTAAGAGAATACCATTGTAAGCTAGGGCAACCGACGCGATGCGTAAATCTTGAGTGCCGATGCGAATACGTTGCGCTTTAAGGGCTTGGTAAATCTCGTTGGGTTTTGCATCATACTGAAGAATATTAAATTCAGACCCCTTAACTGTTCTTCAACGTTGATGGCAGTTGTCGTCAGTTGAACCTGAGCTGCTAAGAGGCGTGTAATAAGGTTTGGGTGATTTCGTCCATAAAGACTCAGATGATCCGTGTCTAAAACGTAAATCGTCATTACTCATCTGCTAATACATTAGATTCTTTACGGATGACGGCTAGTTTCTCCATAAAATCATCAAATGTTGGATCGTTCGCAAATATTCCCGCATACCTCATCTGGGGTATATTTTTATTCGGCTGCTCTTGTGGATCTACCTCAACGGTCACAAATTTACCCTTCGCCAGTTGTGCTTTTAGGGCTGATTTCACGTTAGAGATTGCCTCTTCCTCTGTCTTGCCTTCAACAGTCAAATTTGGCATCCCAACGACCGATGCCACAAAATGTTGCTCGGATTGACTCTGAACAAAAACCTGATACTGCATGATAAATTTTCTCCTTGTGAGCAGCCGAAATTGATCGCATGATTAAATCTCACTACCTCTTCATCTATATTCTGACTCTAATCGGCAATATGTATTATCCCTCGTTATACCGTTTCTCCATGAAGCTGCGCTAACTGATATCTTGCACCAGCATCAAAAACCGGGTTTCTTGCAAATATTCAAGGCTGAGACCCTTTATTTGTGGTTGAGAAACCCGGTTTTTTAGGTCTTATTGAGAATGGTGCAAGATCTGAGCTAAGGAACGTGGATTAAATAACTTACAAAGCGCAACCAAGTTGGGGAGCCAGCGCTACAGGAGGGTTTCCCGACAGAGGCGACTGGCGTTTGAGCTAAAGCGAAACCCAACAGCAGTCGGATCGGTTTTGTTGGGTTTCGTTCCTCAACCCAACCTACGTAAATTATTTAATTGTTATTCCTAAATATTCAGGACTTACGCACTTTACAAATCAACCATCATGTGCGTAAGGAGACTTCGCCGTTTGCCCCGTTGCCTCGTTCCCAGGCTCCGCCTGGGGACGCAGAATGTGCCGATGAACTCGACGCCGAAAGATTAGGAGATGGCAAATATAGCGGTTCTCGTTTGAGTCACATACAGCCCTCACCCCGCCCACTTGGGGCACCCCTCTCCCAAACTTGGGAGAGGGGCAGGGGAGAGGGCCGATAGTGTATGGGATACAACTGAGAACCGCTATATTTGCTGTTCTGGGAAGCAGCAGAAGGTGGGGCGGGAGTCCTTTCCCAACTTTTAGAAAGTAGTGATGCTTTTGGGAAAATTGCCGTTGCGGCTTTGGACATTTGCCATTTCCAAGAACCTAAAGACAGTTGCGTCCAAGCTTGCTATGAATGTTTGCTCTCTTACCGCAACCCAAGTACGGAAAGCACTCCTTTGTTGCTATTTCCCCATTCTTTCTAGTTGCTTGGATAAATTGAGGAATTTCTTTAACTGGTACAGGGGCAAAGGTAGGACTGCTTTGAACCTCTGAATATTGCTTGCCACAGAGTCTGTAAACCCGCAGGACACTACCGTCGTACCGCCAGAATTCAGGTATGCCCATTGAAGCATAAAGACTCAACTTATTGATCGCAGAACGTGAGTACTCCACCTCAAGCACAAGGTCTGGCGGTGGATCTTCGCTCAAGTCAATATTTTCTTTATCCCTAACTAAGGACTCATTCTGAATGTAGTAGCTGCTATCTGGTTCACCTCCTCTCTCCAAATCATCGCGTAGTAAGGTAGGCGAACCAGCGCGTTTAATTTCTAGACCCAGTTCTTCACATAAGACCCCAACAAAAACTTCAATTAAGCGGTTGGAGTTCTCATGTGGCATAAGTGGAGACATTATTTCTACTATTCCATTTTCATAGGCAAGTCGGTTTTTACGCTCAGACCCCGTTTCGGCAAGCATAAGTTTAAACGTTTGCCAGCTAATGTTTTCAAGTACAGTTCTAGTCTCTGCAAATGTTGCTGTTGTCACCATAATTCAACACCTCTGTTATAAAACCGCCTCTATATAAGTAGTCATGCAAAATTAAATATACAATGTCCGCAGCGAATGCAGCGAAGCGGAATGAAGCAATCGCAGGGGTTCGGGATTGCTTCACAACGGAGCGCTGCGGACATAAATATTTTTGCATACGTACTTACATAGCTGACCGCTTAGGGAATGCTGTTTTTTCATCGACTGGTAGCCGGGAAGAGATTTTAAATCCTGACATCTTGCACCTTCGATAGGGAGGGCTGGTGGGCAGTGCCCACCCTACGTAATCATAAGCTTTTTGTTGCTCTGATTTTCGCAATAAGACACCAGTTTCTGCTACTTTTCCCCGCAGTGCTGTTTTGTAAAAAGTCAGATAAATTTGCTGCCATTCCTGGTACAAAACAGTGAGATTCTGAGGATAGGGAAGTGTGACATTAAGGTGCTGCCCTTTACTCCAAGATAAGTCAAATACACAAACTTGTTCGATTCGTTGAACTTTAAGGTGGAAAGCAGAAACGTTCATAGTCAATAGTTCCCTTGTCCGTTTCCATATCTTCCCATCTCCTGATTATTGTGTTTCACCAATTAACGTGAACGCTGCCCAATCTATGGGATTGGGGTGTCGTTTCATTGTGTTCAGCATGGCGCTTCGCAAGGCTTTGGCTTTATCAGAATTTTGCTGCAACTTTTGATAAAACTCGGTCATTAATTCGGATGTCGGGGAATCTGGAACTGACCACAGCGAGACAATGACACTACTAGCACCAGCAGTAATTAGAGAGCGAGATAACCCAATCACACCGTCGCCAGTAATTTTACCTCTGCCAGTGTCGCAAGCACTGAGGACAACGAGTTCAGCGTTGATGGGCAAATCGACAATTTCCGCAGGGGTGAGCAAACCGTCATCGTTTCCAGAGGGAGCAAGTGCGATCGCCGTAGGTATACCTTTGTTCTCTCCTTCGAGTAACCCATGCGTCGCTAGATGAATAATTCTGGCTGTGGGCAACTTTTGCTTGAAAGCTGCTAGGGTGGCGTTCCTACCGATGAGTGCTGTGGTATTTTCTAGGGTGGCAATTGCTACTGCTTCTTTTTCTGCACTTGGTAAAGGGGGCAGTTTTTGAGGTGGAATACCCACACTCGGCATTGTGGGGTTGCCCATAACTAACACATCCTTGCCTTTGACTTTTTGCCGTTGCTGGCGTGTAAGTTCTAGCACCTGAATTGCTGGAGAAGTCAGGATGGTGTGTTTTTCAATTAGGTATTTCCCGTCTTTGTCTTGCAGTGCTGCAAAAGGAACCAAAAACAACGATTCATGAGGGATGAAGATGACGCGATCATCTGGGTTGGTGGGGAGAAGGGATGCTACAGGTTCAATCAGTAGCTGATGAAGTTTTTGGAAATTCTGTTTTTGAATCGGTTTACCTGTAGGTTTGATATCGATAGCATTCCGACCACCAGCACCTATAGATTGACGGCTGCTGATAACTAAGTCAGCAAGAGTTGTGTTATCTTTTTGCCACAACGGTTTAAGGTCTACTTTGCGAAATGTGACTTCACCTGTATGTTTGATTACCCAAATATAAATTTCTGATTCTTTGATTTGTATTTTACTTTTAACTTTGAAGCCATCAAAAATAACCGAATATTCAACGAGAGTAGCATTTTGTACTTTTGCGATTTGTTTAATCTCTTCAATTGTCGGTGGATTAGATGATTGTGCTTTTGGCTTAGAGGATAATCGAGAAGCTAGTAAATCCACAAAAGCACGCGCCCTTCCTCGTTCGGAAATTTCCAGTGCCGGATTATTTTTCTTCTGAGCAATAAGAACTTTTTGTAAAAGACTGTAGGTGTTGCGTTGTGTGTCAAAAATCGAAACTTTCTCGCTATCTTTTAATTTATTACCCCTATCCTTTACTTCATTTTGTCGTAAGGATTCCCAAACTTTAATTGCCTCAATTAGGTGAGTCTCTGCTAAAGGGAGATTTCCTTGTGCGTAAAAAGCAGATCCTAGATTATTCAGGGATCTCCCCTCACCTTGACGGTCTTTAATTGAGCGTGCGAACGCCAAACTTTGTTGGAAGTATTCAATCGCTTTGGCTAAGTCGTTTGAAGCTAGGTAACCAATTCCCAGATTGTTTAGAGATTCCTCCTCTCCTTGGCTATATTTGATTTCTCGTGCAAGTGCTAAGCGCTGCTGGTAGTAATCAATTGCTTTGGCTAAATCTTCCAATCTATAGTAAGCATTTCCTAGATTGCCCAGAACTGTTCCCTCTAGTTGACGGTCTTTAATTTCACTTGCGAGCGCCAAACTTTGTTTGAAGTACTCAATCGCTTTGGTATAGTCTTTTAGAGAATGGTAAGCATTTCCTAAATTGTTCAGAGATTGCCCCTTTCCTCGGCGGTCTTTGATTTGTTGTGCGATCGCCAAACTTTGTTGCTGGTACTCAATCGCTTTAGCATAGTCTCCTAAATTTTGGTAAGTATTTCCCAAATTGCTCAAAGCACTTTCCTTCCCTAGAGGGTCGTTGATTTGTTGTGCAATTGCCAAACTTTGTTGGTTGTACTTAATTGCTTCAGCATAGTATCCTAGAAACTCGTAAGCATTTCCCAAATTGCCCAGAGATATTCCTTCCCCTTCGGGGTTGTTGAGTTGTTTTGCTAGCGCTAAACTTTGTTGGAAGTACTCAACTGCTTTGGTATAATCTCCCTGCTCTTGGTAAACAATTCCCAAATTATTCAGAGCTTTTTCCTCTAGCTTGTGGTCGTTGATTTGTTGTGCAATTGCCAAACTTTGTTGGTCGTACTTAATTGCTTCGGCGTAGTTTCCCAAGGCATGGGAAGTCCGCCCTAGACCAGCTAAAGCATATCCCTCCCCGCTTCGGTTTACGTTTTCTCGTGCGATCGCTAAACCTTGTTGTTGGTACTCAATCGCTTTGGTATAGTTTCCTAGGGAATAGTAAGTACTTCCCAAATTATTCCGAATGGTTCCCTCTAGTTTGGGGTCTTTGATTTCTTTTGCAGTTTTCAAACTTTGTTGGTAGTACTCAATCGCTTTGAAATAATCTCCCAAAGAATCGTAAACAAATCCCATATTAGTGAGGGTTTTTGCCTCCCCTAGGCGGTCTTTGATTTCTCGGTAGATAGTCAGGGCTTTTTGCCATGACTGTAAAGCCGCCACAAATTGACTGGCATTAGCCTGATCGCGACCTTGCTGTAACAGTCGGTCTGCTTCCGCTTTCCGTGCATCTGGTGTTTGCGCTTGTGCTGTTAGAGGTTGTATGGTCATGGCTAGTGGCACAATGGGGAAAGTCAAAGAAAGCAGAACAATAGTAGTGATTGTAGAGAAGCAATGAAAAGCATCTTTACTGGTAAATATACGACTGGTCTTGGTAATGTGACTACTTCATCTGTGAGGCTACCAGTGGCAATCAGACACAGTTTGAATTCACTCACTTGTAATTTGTCAACTGCGGCGATCGCATTGTCCGCGAAGGCAAGCTTCAGAATCGAGGTGCAGCCCGCTATTATGTCACTTTGCCCTTCAGTGCTCCTTTTGCCGACCCCAGTATTTACGAAGATGAGGATATCCTGGCGATCGCAAAAGCTTTGGTAGGTGAAGACATGGTAATGTGCCAGTTGGCGACAGACACGCCCTTGCTGGGGTCTGAGTATCAAGAGGTACATCGGGATGCTCCGCCACTCTTCCCTGAAACCGATCGAGAGACGCCGCCCTTCCAGCTTGCAATTAACTTTCCGCTGGTAGATGTCACTCTTGAAAACGGACCCATGGAAATCGCCTGCGGTACGCACATGATGTCGAAGGCGGAAGGACTGCGCCGCATTCAGTCAGGTGAAATCAAGTTACGCTTTAATCCAGTTGTCGAATCTTGGAGTGATAAACCTGCTGTTGAGGTTTATCAGTCGTTCGCTTACTAATGGGTCAAAACTGTGTAGAGACGTTGCAATGCAACGTCTCTACAAAGCGCATAAGTGTTTTTAGGTACACCTGATTACTGTTAACTAGTACACAGGGCGCGGAAATAAAGCTACAATTAAAAATCAGCGAAAAGCTTATGATGTTAGCTTTTAGATTGCTTCGCTTCGCTCGCAACGCTTCGCGATTTTTAATTTTTAATTTTTAATTCCGCTTCGCGGTACTAGCTACTGCTAAGATCTCGATCTTGCTTCCCCTTCTGCTCCTTCTTGTGAAGGAGAAGATTTAGCGTGGTCTTTTAGCTGATCTGCACCAACACCGCCCGTCCACTTCCAATCGCGCACTTCTGGCATATCATCGCCGTGTTCGCGGATATAAAGCTTATGCTCGATTAACTTGTCGTGAATCATCTGCTTCACGTGAGCGCGTTCATACTTGAATCGGTGTACGCGGTCAAGTACATCATCTGCCAGACTAAAGCGATCTATCTCATTGAGAACGCACATATCAAATGGTGTGGTCGTCGTGCCCTCTTCTTTGTATCCCCGAACATGGAGGTTATCATGGTTTGGGCGACGGTAGGTGAGACGGTGGATTACCCAGGGGTAGCCGTGAAAGGCGAAGATAATTGGCTGATCGGGTGTGAACATTGCTTCGTAATCGCGATCGTTGATCCCGTGAGGATGTTCGCTTGGTGGCTGGAGTGTCATTAAGTCCACCACGTTCACCACGCGAATCTTGATGTCAGGGAGATGTTGCCGCAGGAAGTCCACAGCAGCCAGAGTTTCCTGAGTCGGAATATCTCCACAACATGCCATCACAACATCTGGTTCTGTGCCTTGATCGTTGCTTGCCCACCCCCAGATGCCAAGACCTTCAGTGCAGTGCTTGATGGCATCATCCATGTCGAGGTATTGCAATGCTGGTTGCTTCCCAGCTACGATCACATTCACGTAATTGTGACTCCGTAAACAATGGTCGGTAACGGATAGCAGTGTATTGGCATCGGGGGGTAGGTAAACCCGAACGATTTCTGCTTTCTTGTTAATTACGTGATCAATAAAACCAGGGTCTTGGTGAGAAAAGCCGTTGTGATCCTGTCGCCAAACATGGGAAGTTAGCAGGTAGTTGAGGGAGGCGATCGGTCTACGCCAAGGAATATGACGGGTGACCTTTAGCCACTTGGCGTGCTGGTTAAACATGGAGTCTATGATATGGATGAATGCCTCATAGCAAGAGAAGAAGCCGTGGCGACCCGTAAGTAAATAACCTTCTAGCCAACCCTCACAAGTGTGTTCGCTGAGGATTTCCATTACATGACCATCAGGAGACAGGTGGTCATCATAAGAATACGTTTCTTCCATCCAAGTGCGACCTGTTGCCTCAAATACAGCACTCAAGCGGTTTGATGCTGTCTCGTCAGGACCCACGATCCGGAAATTGTGCATATTCCGCTTCATCACATCCCGCAGGAATTCACCCATAATCCGGGTAGCTTCTGCGACACCCGTCCCTGGTTTAGGCACATCAACTGCATAGTCCCGGAAGTCAGGCATCTTCAAGTCTCGCAGCAGTAAACCACCGTTGGCATGAGGGTTTGCACCCATGCGGCGATCGCCTTTCGGAGCTAGTTCTGCTAGTTCGTCAATCAGTTTGCCGTTAAGGTCAAATAGTTCTTCTGGCTTGTAGCTTTTCATCCACTCGGACAGCAGCTTTACGTGTTCTGGCTTGGTTGCCATTTCTGAGAAAGGTACTTGGTGCGATCGCCAAAAACCCTCAGTTTTCTTCCCATCTACTTCCTTCGGACCCGTCCACCCTTTAGGGGTACGCATGATAATCATCGGCCAGCGAGGCAGCTTGGTCAAGCCATTCGTGCGGGCATCCTGCTGGATAGCTTTGATCTCGGCAATCACAGTATCCAGGGTAGCCGACATCACTTGGTGTACCTTTTCCGGGTCAGAACCTTCGACAAAGTATGGCTTGTAGCCATAGCCAAGGAACAAGTTCTCTAAGTCCTCATGGCTGATGCGAGCCAATACCGTTGGGTTAGCAATCTTGTAACCATTCAGGTGCAGGATCGGCAGCACCGCACCATCGTGAACGGGGTTGAGGAATTTGTTGGAGTGCCAACTGGCTGCAAGCGGTCCGGTTTCGGCTTCGCCGTCGCCGACAATACAGGCTACAATCAGGTCAGGATTGTCGAAGGCAGCTCCGAAAGCATGGGAAACGGAATACCCAAGTTCACCACCTTCGTGAATTGAGCCTGGAGTTTCGGGTGCAACGTGGCTGGGAATTCCACCTGGAAAAGAGAACTGCTTGAACAGCTTTCTCATACCCTCAGCATCTTGAGAGATATTGGGGTAAAATTCGCTGTAAGTCCCTTCCAAATAAGTGTTGGCGACTATGCCAGGACCGCCGTGACCTGGTCCCGCAATGTAGATCATGTTCAAGTCATCCCGCTTGATCGCTCGGTTGAGATGGACATAGATGAAATTGAGTCCGGGAGTCGTACCCCAGTGACCCAGCAACCTGGGTTTGATGTCATCTAATGTCAGTGGTTCTTTAAGCAGCGGATTTTTATATAGATAAATTTGCCCAACAGACAGATAGTTTGCAGCTCGCCAATAGGCGTTCATTTTCCGCAACTCTTCTGCACCCAAAGGCGCTTGCAGACTGGTGGATTTGTCTTCTGCTGGCGGCTTCTGCTCTTTTGAAGGTGAGATCGTCATGATTTCTAACTCCTAGGCACGATGTTAATTCAACGATTGACTTGATGCAGAAATGGCAGATTTCGTGTCTCTGTTAATAATTAACGTTAGGTTAACAATATACTAAGCTTTGTTAAAATTCCTGTTCAAAAACACATTTATGTTGAGCGTTTTCAATGGATTATACAACAATCTCAAATCACGCTACAAAGTTCATCAATACCTGCTTAGTACTGTACCTTTAATTAACGCGGATGTTCAATTGTTGTCTTCTCTCAATCTTGAGGCATCCAGTTTTGAGAATTTCAGAGGAATTTTAATTAATTCAAGAAAATAGCCCCAGATATTACTCACGAACCGCCCGTACTCCGTAGGAGAACCCTTTCGCGCAGCGGCGACCACTGGAGTTGGGTAGAATACCTAATTTAATGAACCGCTCCACAAGCCAAGGACGCCAAGAAAGAAGTACATATGATAGGTAATCTTACACCGATTCAAGAGTACTAAGTAGGTTGGCACAAATAAATCATTATTGGTTCGTAGTTGCGCGCGACTCGCGAGTCGTGCGCAACTACGAACCTTTGAAGTAATTTTACAAAACTTTATATAGTTGGTATTATTCTCGCCGACCTACTTAGAAAATTCATAGTAATCAATCAGCCTAGATTATTCCTAATGATAGAGTTAAAAAATCTATCATTAGAAATAATTTTTCTTTTTAGTAATTGCCTAGTAGCGTTGGTAAGCAACCAGTAGTTGCAATTGGTAGGTAGTTTTCATTCTACAGTTAGGTATTTTCAGGTGCAAAATGTCAACTTTTAAAACCCCTTAGTAGAGGAAAACGGTCGTTCAGCCCTACTTGCATGCTCATAAACTTTGGGCAGAGCGCACACACGCTTATTGAAACAACATCTGGTAGTTTACAAAACTTAAAAATTTAATAAAATCTATAAAATGACTCTCTTTACTGGATTTACGGCACTTTCAGATTACAAGCAAGCTTCCCGACGGAGAAATTGCTGCATAAGTCCCGTGAGTTAAAACGTAATAAAAGTGGAATCACTGAAATGTCATTATGGACATCATTCCATTAGAGGCAACTGCCAGAGAAAGAGTTGAGTGGGACGAAAGGAGGTTGTGATGCAAACTTTAAAACAGGGTTTCGAGGAGCGCAATCTCACTATGGCACGAGAAATGGAAGAACTGGCGCAATATTGGCACAAGCGTCTAGCAGTGGAGTGTCCAGAACAAAGTGAGGCTTCCAGGGAAAGTATTATTCGTTGGCTTTTAGGAACTGACTCAAAACGGTTTGAGGCGATCAACCCTAAGGAACTGGAGACTGCAAAGCTGGCGATGGAATATCGCTATCGGATTTTAATTCAACGATACTTGGGTACGGGGCGCTCTGGTGCTTATCGTAATTTGATTACTCGACTGGGAAGTCTAGTGACATTACGAAATAAGATTAAAACTTGGATATCCCTGAGTCGCGATCGCGAGCTTAGTGTACTGGATGTATTGCAAGAAGTACTGCAAGAACTACTGCAAAGCGATAGCTACATACAACAGGAAATGGTTTACATTGGCAAGTTTACAAGTAATCCTCGGCTACAAAGCGAGCTGCTGTTCGCTACTATAGAAGAGTATTGTCTACGACCAGTACGTAATCAACCGCTACTAGTCTATCGCTTTGTTAACTACCTACGTCGCACTCAGCGTGGTGGCTTGACCCAAGTGCCTAGCAGCGACAAAGTCAGGCTAGTCTCGGAAGAAATTCTGACAGACGATAGTGATAATCGGGTTAACTTATTAGATAGCCAGGTGATCGCAGAATATCAAGAGGCACAAGATCAGGAGGAGCAACAGGCGCTACGTCAAGCTGTCCAACAGGAATTTGAGAATTATTTACTTGAAAATCTGGGACCAGAGGCTGTGCAGTGGTTGCGACTTTACCTGCAAGGCAAGTCTCAGGATGAAATAGCCAAAAAATTAAATCAGCCAATTCAGTTCGTTTACCGTTTGCGAGAAAAAATTAGCTACCATGCTGTGCGTGTGTTTGCCCTTAAAAGTAAACCAGAACTTGTAGATAACTGGCTCTCAACTTCCTTAAAAGAACATAACTTAGGACTAACGCAAAAGCAATTTCACCTCTTGTTAGAAAAATTGACTGCTATGCAACGGCAGATCCTGGAATTGCGCCTTGCAGACAATGCAATAGATGCGATCGCCCAACAGTTAAAACTCAAAACTCATCAAGTGATGGGCGAATGGACTAAAGTCTATCTTGTAGCTCAATCTCTCAGAACTCAAGAATAATCTGCACCACGATCGCCTAGACCACAATCGGGCGTTGCTGATTCTATGTATGAAAATCATTTTACGTCATACCAAAATCCTTGTAGAGACGTAGCAGTGCTACCTCTCTACATCCAGATTCATACCTCAAGAAAGCAACGCCCACAATAGAACCGTAGGGGCGCGGAAACCCCTTCGGGGAAATCAAAAGTCAAAATTCAAAAGTCAAAAGTAATTAAATAATTCTTAATTTTGACTTTTGACTTGGAGCGAAGCGACGTTGCCCCGCCCTGACAATGTGACATTCCTGCTACAGTTCTTCGGATATACACCAGTTATATTTACTACCTAACTATGTCTAAGTAACAGTACTCTTGTCGCTTTTTGATAGGATAGAAGGAAAATTAAGAAATCAAACCATATGTTGTCTTCAGAGGGCAAATCAACTGGTATCGAAGTCATTAGTAAGCAGGTGCTATCTGCGACTCCTTCTCAGTCTGAGTCCGGACTAGATCGCGAGCAAATATTCCGGCTCATTGAAAATATCTTGTCCTTTGAAGCTTGCCTCTACCACCAAATTTTACCCTTGAGATTAGAAGACAACAACCTATTGCTAGGTATGGTTAATCCCCAAGACAGTGGGGCACTAGATTACGTTACTCATATATTGTCTGATATGAGTAACGTAATGGTGACTCAGCTGATAACAGCCGATACTCACCGTATAATGCTCTCAGCTTACCTTAACTACAAGAACAGCATTCTGCCATCTGCCAAAGGGGGGGAGCAGCCCTTGGCAAATCTTGATCAAGACAAAAAGGCAGCTACTATCGACACGGGAATAATTCTGGAACCAATAGTCTTAACTGAGACACAAACCCCTCAACATTCCGTTGAGCAGGCAAATTCTCCTCCCAGCATAGACCAAGATAGCGGATCTAGAACTGCTCCCCATCCGGATTCTGAAACCACACAGAGCATTCTTAGAAGAAAAGAAGAGGGTACTGGTGATGCTGCATCTAGCAATATAACTGTTTTACAACTACCAGTTCCTGAGCAATTCGGTCCAATGGAGGGACTAGCAACACTACCGCCCAAAAAATTACTGGCAGAATTACTAGGGCGAGTTCTCACAGGGGGAATTGGGAGGCTGTATTTGGAAAGACGACCTTATCACGGCAGGATACTCTGGAGTGAAAATGGAGTCTTGCAGTCTGTATTAGAAACACTACCCCTTTCCGTTTTTCAAGGGGTACTTAATGAATTGAAGCGATTTGCATCTCTACCTTTGACCACACTTGCAGAACCAAAACAGGTCGAGAAGGAATGCTTGTATCAACAAAACCGTTTGTTATTGCGCTTGCGAGTGATGCCTGGAATGTACGGCGAAGAGGGAACACTACAAGTGCTGCGGGGTGCAGCATTAAAGTTTTATCAACAACAACAACTGGCGCGCCTAAGCCGCGATGCTTTAGGAATTTCCCAGCAATTAAGCTACAAGTTGTATGAACTGCAAGAACGACTTCTCGTCAACCAGGATGCGAACTCAAGATCGTTAGAGGCTTTCACTACCTTGAATCAACTGTTGGACAGTTTAGACCATCAGATCAGAATACTCGTTGAGGCTTCAGAGCAACCAAAAAACAGCAAATAAAAACTCTGTCAGTGAAACCGCTGATTTCGATCTTATACTTAATTATGTTGTCATAGAACCTTAAACCGAATAACGATAGCGTGAAGGTATTACGGTTCGTCTGAAATTCCTGTGTCAATCAGGCAAGGGATTGAAGATTATATCAAAACCTGCACCCAAGAGTACGGGTTATTCAACCAAGAACCTCCCGACTTTTAGTTAGGAGAGTGTCAAGGTTGGGAAAAATATATAGTAGCAAACCATTATTTCCGCTCCCGATCCATTTTTTGCAGATATTTCATGCAGACTGAGGTTTTTAGTGGGCTTTTCCCTTTAATGAGTACAGCCAGTCCCCAAACATTGGAATGGCTGCTAACTGTTGCAATTGAACATGAATACCCAACTGGGCGAGCCGTTTTGATGGAAGATGCCTGGGGTAACGCAGTTTACTTCGTGGTTTCTGGTTGGGTTAAAGTCCGGCGCACTGTAGGCGATGATTCTATCGCCCTGGCAATTTTAGGTCGGGGCGACTTTTTTGGAGAAATGGCAATTTTAGATGAATCTCCGCGCTCAACTGATGTCATTGCCCTTTCGAGAGTGAAATTACTAAGTATCTCTAGAGAGAGCTTTATTCAAATATTGTTCAAAGATCCGCAGTTACATCACCGAATGCTGCAACTCATGGTGCGGCGATTGCGACACGTTAACATGCGCTTGCAAATGCGGTCTTCACCGCCTGCGGTTAAACTAGCCCATACCTTAGTCAGTTTAGGCGAAAACTATGGTCAAGAATCAGATTTGGGAAAGGAAATTTTTCACATTCCCTACAAAGATTTAGCAGACGTGACAGAAATCGGTATTGAAGAAACTACCAAAATCATGGAAAAGCTGCATGAGAAAGGTTGGCTCAAAATTGACAGTGCCAATCAGGTAGTTTATCTCGTCAACTTTAAACAGTTAATGAATTTGGCTGGCAAAGTCTAACTGAGTTTGTAGTTCACAGCCAATATTCCATAGTCAATAGTCGATAGTTAGTGATTTCTTGACTAATGTAGAGACGTTGGATGCAACGTCTCTACAATAATCATTAATCACTTAGAAATTTATACTCCTAAATACAAATGACTGAAGCAATCGCACTTCGCCACAACATCACTGTTGAGGAAAGCTTACCGACAATTCATTACCAAGTAGCAATGCCCCAACCAGAAACCCACCTGTTTGAGGTGACATTGCGCCTTGTGGGCTACCCATTGCCGATTCTCGATTTGAAACTACCAGTATGGACACCTGGTTCCTACTTAGTGCGAGAATATGCTAGGCATTTACAGGATTTTACGGCTTTTGCAGGAGAGAAGCCTTTGGCTTGGCGGAAAATTAGTAAGAATCATTGGCAAGTAGAGACAAGGGGCTTTACATCTGTAGATGTGCATTACCGCATTTTTGCAAATGAGCTATCGGTACGGACAAATCACTTGGATGCAACCCACGGCTATTTTAATGGTGCAGCATTGTTTTTTAGACTACCCGGCTGGGAAGGGCAACCAATTCAGGTGACGATCGCACCGCCACGCCCAGACTGGCAGGTAACTACGGCATTACCCTCCGTTCCTGGGCAAGCTAACACTTTCAGCGCTGCAGATTTTGATACCCTTGTAGATAGTCCCTTCGAGATTGGTTGCCACCAGTTGTATCATTTTGAGGTATTAGGAAAATCTCATGAATTGGCAATCTGGGGGCAGGGCAATTTCCAAGTACAGCAGATAATTACCGATCTCAAGAAAATTATCGCAGCGGAAGCACAGATGTTTGGCGGTTTGCCATATCAAAGATATGTGTTTCTGTTACACCTATTTTCTCAAGCTTATGGAGGTTTGGAGCATAAAAACTGTAGCTCGTTAGTTTATCAACGATTTGGATTTCGCGATCCCGATAAGTACGATCGCTTTATACAATTGGTTGCACACGAGTTCTTTCACTTATGGAACGTCAAGCGCATTCGCCCCAAAGCACTAGAAGTTTTTGATTACGACTGCGAAAACTATACACCATCCCTATGGTTTTGTGAGGGAACAACAAGTTACTACGACTTACTGATTCCTTTACGCGCCGGAATTTATGATGCTAAGTCATTTTTGAATAATTGGAGCAAGGAGATTACTAGGTTTCTAACTATACCAGGGCGTAAGGTGCAATCACTTTCGGAGTCGAGTTTTGATGCTTGGATTAAGCTATATCGTCAAGATGCCAATAGTAATAATTCCCAAATGTCTTACTATTTAAAAGGAGAAATGGTGTCTTTATTGCTAGATTTGCTGATTCGTTCACTGCATAAAAATCGGCGATCGCTTGATGACGTGATGTTCCTGATGTGGCAGCAATTTGGCAAAGACGAAATTGGCTACACGCCAGAACAATTGCAGCAAGTCTTTGAATCGGTCGCGAAAATAGATTTATCTAATTTCTTTGCCCGCTACATTGATGGTACTGAAGATTTGCCCTTCAATGATTACCTGGAAGCTTTTGGCTTGCAACTGGTAGCGGATACAGAGGAAGAATCTTACTTTGGTGTAAAGGCAATTACTGAGAATGGCAGGGAGCTAATCAAGTTTGTGGAGGCGGGTTCACCTGCACAATTAGCAGGAATTGACCCTGGGGATGAGCTGCTGGCAATTGATGGGATCAAGGTGACGGCGAGTCAGTTAAGCGATCGCCTGAAAGATTACCAACCAAGCGACACTATCCAAGTTACGGTTTTCCATCAAGATGAACTGCGTACTCATCCTGTCACTCTAGCTCATCCACGTGTGAGTAGGTATCAAGTAAAACCTGTCACTCATCCTAACTCTACGCAGCAAGAAAACTTTGCTGGGTGGTTAAATCTGCCGCTCACAAGTATTCGGTAAAAAAGTATCATGTCCGGTAGTTGTGATGATATACAGCAGTTTTTAATTGAACACGTGCCACGTTGTCAGGGCGCGGAAACCGCGCCCCTACGGTTTATTGTGGTCTAGCCGAATGGTGCTGTAAGCCCTCACCTCGCCGGATCGGACACCCCTCACACACGTGCTTGGGAGAGGATTTGGCGGTGAGGGCTAGATATTATAACTCAATACAGTTCAGTTAAGCACCAGATCGGAAACCCGGTTTCTAAAAGAAACCGGGTTTCTTTGCTCCCACCGATCCTTAACTGAACCGTATTGGTTTATAAACCCTCCGCAACTTCCGTGGGGTAATTATTGCGAATTACGAATTGCCGCGAAGCGGCTTGACCAAAATAATTAAAAATTAAAAATTAAAAATTGAAGATGAAGAAATAAACAATTTTGAATTAATAAATTTAGGTTTCATGCACCATTATCATTTATGGAGAAGGAATTTGATTTTTTACGAGACACGTAGTTGTAAGAAACTGCAAACATAAACGCTTCAAACTGCAAACAAGCCAATTTTGAAACCACATTAACTGCAAATAAGGTTCTGCTCAAAACCACATTAGGTGCAAATGAACCCACAATCGCTGCAACCAAACCACATTATTTGCAAACAAACACTGATTTACTGCAAATAGACTGAAAGCCTTGTATAGAGGTTTTTTTTATTTTTGAGCTTTAAAACTGTCCAGATTAAACGAACTTTTAAGCCGGACATATATGTACATTTATTTGTATATAAACTAGACACTTTTAACCGAGAAAAATTCTATACGTAGTATTTTCCATTTATTTGTAAATTTAATGACTGATTTATTTAATTTCTCTCTGACGCATACAAAGGAATTCCAATTTTTAGCATCTGGTCTCTCAAATCTTCTGTTCGACCTGGAGGTAATTGAGCGTGTAAAAAAGAGTTAATCTCGCTTCTCCGTACATTTAATAATTCAGCTAGTACTTTAGCACTGTAACCATGCCGTATTAAACGAGGTTCTAAATCATTAAGTCCAACAGCCAAGACCGCTTCAACCATTTCAATAGTGACAGGCTTAGTTGCAGCTTTATAAGCGTCCTCAAATGCTCTCTGCAAGTAATGTTCGATTTGTAACGGAGTCGTCAATCGTTCTGCCAAAAATGTAATCGCCTCATCAGTAATCAAATCGGACGGCTGGTAACCCTCGTGAATACACTCACTCAATAGCCATTTTATATACGAAACGCAATGTCCTCGGATACCTTCTAGGCTAAAAATATTTGTTCTAGCACCAATTTCTTCTAATGATGGTCGGCGCAAATCGTTTTTCAGCTTGGGATGCCCTACCAAAACTACAGATAAAGTACCACCATTGCCACGTACCAATTCAATAATTCGCTTAATTTCTACTAAAGTACTATGCTGAAGATCATGAGCTTCATCTACAAAAAGCACTACAGTTTTGCGACATTTTTGAATTAAAGCTAACAATTTTCGTTCCTTAAGTTCTGGTTGGGACGGTGGAGGAGCGTCTTTTTCTGTACTTAAGTCCCAAAACAAAGCAGTCATTAAAACAGATATACTAACCTTACCTTTATCAACTGCAAGGCTACGGGAAATAATAATGTCTTTTTCGGAGACTAATTCCAATTGTAGTCGTTTAAGAGTAGTTGTTTTGCCACAACCAACAACACCTGTTATGGCAATTAATCGGCATTGCCTAACTTGGGATTTAAGTTCTTTAAAAAGATTTGTCTGTTCTTCGGTTTCAAAAAACCCCACATGGTCTAAGGTACGTTTAAGACCAAAATAATTCATGACATCACTCAGCATTATTCTTACCTGGTAAGGGCTTGAAAAAATCTCTCACTTGTTTCATCACCTCCTGCTTATCCAAAGTGTTGGTGCAAACCGCATCAATATAAGCCATCTGCTCGGACGTTAATTTGGCTAATGGACGTGCTAAATATTCAGCGATCGCCAATTTTGCAGCAATGACCGTGCTGAAAGTTAATTCTTGGAAAGGGTTGGGGTCAACAAAGGGCTGTACTTTGAGTTCTCTTGTACTATTGTGTATAGAAGATATGTCTTCCATGCCAATGACAGAACTCGGTAAAGACAACTGTTTAGCTAATTCTTCAATCCGGTCAGCCCGTTTTTGCGTCCGTGTTTTCTTGAAACTACGGTAGCGATGTAGGGGAATTGGCCCGTCTACAGGAAGAAAGGGACCATAGCGGCGTTCTCCATGTTCTACGTACAGTTCGTTATCGAACAAGCCCCACCAAAGAACTACGATTTCTCCAGCCAAATCTGGTTCAACTTCATAAGCCACTCCCTCAACCATAACGCGAGCATCAATGCCAACCTTTCGGCGTTCAGGCGAACGTGCGAATGTACAAAAACGCTCCCAATTACACATTTGACGAATTCCGTCTAGGGGTAAGTTATCAACCCAATCTTCAATGCGGGAGTGGGGTTCGCTTCTATGTGATTTGCTATTGTAATACAGCAAAAACTTCATCAACCAAGCATTCGCTTCCGCTTCTGTCTCCGGTTCATGCAAGTGGTAGAGAGTTTCATGCATTTCTTTGACGGTCCGAAATGGTCGTTCTACCTTTCCTTTGGAACGAGCCGTCACCCGCCGTCCATCCTTTCCATTGGGTAAATGGGTACGTACATCAATCCCTAAGTACCCCATAACTTTTTGAAATACCGAGCTCTTGGCAATGGGACCGTTATCCATATACACCATTTTGGGAATGCCTTGAAAAGGTAAGTCATCTTCCCTCTTAGGTGACATGGCAGCAAACATAAACCGCAACGCAGCTTCTACGTCTTCACCATAAACACCGTGGTATTCTTGGTATGCCACACCACTACGGTCATCGACGACACTATAAAGCATTAACAGGGGATGTCCGCGTCCTGGGTCTATCCAAGCTGGTGCTTTCACATGCTTCAGATCCGATGGACTGAGGTCAAAATGCCAACATTGGTTACTGTATTCTGCTTGAAAGCGAACAGCAGGTGGCTGTCGGATCAGGGTATCGCGGTCGTAACCCCACTTTTTGAGGTAACGATTGACGGTAGTTGGTTTTAGTAAACATGCAGTAATTGTTACATGACCGTCATCCGTGTTAATACCATCGGATTCCAATAGGCGGATTGCTTGCACGGTAGATAAGTGACGACCTTTGCGGTTGCTTGTACGTATTTTAATGGCAGCAATGATTTCACAGTAACGCTCTAGCCCGTCTTTAGGAATAACACGCGGTACATTACAATCAGCACGGCGTGTTGACCGAACCTGCATATTCTCTCGTAATCTCCGATACACAGTATCTTCGGATACGCCGTACAGTTGTGCTATTTCTTGTACAAGCA
Organism: uncultured bacterium; assembly: GCA_964246695.1. GTDB lineage: Bacteria > Cyanobacteriota > Cyanobacteriia > Cyanobacteriales > Nostocaceae > Stigonema. The sequence continues at coordinate 859 of CAXTSI010000004.1, read as the reverse complement.
ACCGACGTTCTGGGCTACGTGGGGGTAGTTGGTCTAGTCGGCGCCGCAGGTCTACTACCGCTTCTGCTGGTATTTGTTTCTTGGGCATCAATTACGCCCTCTCCACTAACTTATCGTGACGCGGGTGGAGATGTTTGCGCCCCAACCAGTCGTAAAGGGTGGAAGGGGAACAATCAATGAGTTTGGCAATTGAGCGCTTGCTTATCCCTTTGGCTAAATAGCTGCAAATCTCTGCTTCTCTCGCATCCAGTTTCAAATGTGCAGATTGTCGCCCTTTGGGTCGTCCTAACGTTTTTCCCTCAGCTTTACGTTTGGCTAGTGCTTCTGTGGTTCTCAGTACAATTAATTCTCGCTCAATTTCTGCTGCCAACCCAAGGACAGTGACTGTAATTCTGCTTTGCATTGAGTCATCCAATACCATACCTTGTTTGGCGATATGAACATTAATTTTCCGACGCACACAACACTCAAGCATTTCTAATACTTGTAGGGTGGAGCGTGCCATACGACTAACTTCTGAGAAAATTACAACATCTTCGGCTTGTGCCGTCTCCTTTAGTAGCAGTCCTATGCCTCGCGACTCCCATTTTTCCCGTCCAGAAACGGTATCCTCTACAAATTGGATGGGACTCAAACCGTGTACGTTGGCATATTCTAAAATGCCATGTCGTTGGTTATGTACGTCTTGGTGGTCGGTGGATACTCTCAAATAAGCATAAATAACCATAGATCCACTCGCTGTCGGTTTAAACCGCGATTTGTATTTAATCGAACGTATATAGTTCAAATTAAACCATGAATTGCGTACATATATGTCCGGCTTAAAAGTTCGTTTAATCTGGACAGTTTTAAAGCTCAA
>CAXTSI010000003.1:0-54441 GCA_964246695.1 uncultured bacterium | reverse complement strand
TCTTTAAGAAACCGGGTTTCTCTGCTTTCACGAATCATTTAGGACTGCTATATTAGGCTTAGCGCTGCTTTGTATAGGAGCGCTAAGCTAACAAGATAGTTCAACTGCAAACTTACATGTGTAAATTTTAACAAACATGCTAGTTAAGTGTCAATAAGTTCTGATAACATATCTAGAACACGTCGGCGGAAATAAGGCGACCATTAAAAATCAGCGAAAAGCTTACAATATAAGCCTTTTTAATTTTTAATTTTTAATTTTTAATTCCGCGAAGCGGTACTAGGACAAATTCCGCTTTCTCAATTGGGGATAAATTGTTGATTTTGTGGGGATTTGGCGAAGTAGTTATTGGTTAAGACTGCGATCGCCCGCGCATATTGAGGATCATCGTGAGTACCAATCAAAGCTCGATTAGTCCCTAGCTGGCGCTGCTGGTCTTGAGTCAAGTCTATCCTCACATCAGGCTGAATCCCCTTATGGTTAATATCCGTTCCATCGGGAGTGAAGTAATGTTCTATTGTGACTGCCAAGCCGGAACCATCTGAGAGGCGATGCAGCTGCTGGACTAAGCCTTTGCCAAAGGTTGTACTGCCAACAACCACAGCTCTTTTATTATCCTTAAGGGCACCGGTGAGAATCTCACTAGCACTTGCCGAGTTACCATCTACCAGAACCACCACGGGTTTTTTGGTGAGCGCTGTTTGATTGGCGAGAAGTGCCTCCTTGCCTCCCACACGGTTAACTGTGCGAACTATCGCACCATTATCCAGCCACATGCGAGCAATCTCAACACTCGAAACCAGCAAGCCACCAGGATTGCCGCGTAGATCCAGCACAAACCCATCAGCCTGCTTGGCTTGAAGATCCTGGATTGCCCGACGCATTTGCGCGGGTGCGGCAGCACTAAACTCATCTAGGCGAATATAGCCAACACGTCTAGAACTTTCCTGCTTGAGAGTGTAACTCACCTTTGGCACTTCAATATTTGCGCGTGTAATCTTCACATCAAGGTTGCTCTCCCCAAGACGTGCAATTCGGAGAACGACTGGTGTACCTGCCTTACCGCGAATCAGCTTGGAGGCATCCTCGACTTTCATTCCTTGAGCGGATTTGCCATCAATTGCCAAAATCCGATCTCCAGGTTTAATGCCAGCTTTGATCGCGGGAGCATTTGCCACAGTTTCTACGACAACCAGCTCATTGGTTTTTGCGTTCTGTTGAATCTGAATCCCAATCCCAGACAATTGCCCAATAATTGATTGCTCAGTCAATGCTTGGTAGTTTTTGGGGTCGAGAAACCGAGTGTAAGGGTCTCCCAGCTTTTTGAGAGCTTCCTTGATGGCGGTGTAAGCTTGTTCCTTGGAGGTGTAGTTTTGGCTCAACAGGCTTTGTCTAGTTGCTTGCCAATCAAGGGAATTGAATGTGCCATCCACATACTCATGGTCAATGAGTTGCCACACTTCATCGACCACTACTTTCGGGCTATCTTGTAACTCGGCACGAACGGAGTGACACCCAATAGGGCTAAATACGGACAAAGTAGCAGCTGTGGCGATCGCTCCACTGATGAAAGCAACTTGAGGCAGCGAGAAACGTTGTGAAGATTTAAGCATTGAGATTCAGCGCCAGGATACTTGGATAATTTTTTATTTAGTTTTCACTAGCTTAACTAACAATACCGAGTATTTCAGCACTGCGAGGACGATTGCTGGGGTTTTCAACCTACGTAACACAAGCTTCATTAAAAATTAAGAACCCACGCCCCCTTTGCGGTTGAAGCGCAGCGACTGTTGATTTCGTGGTAACTTGGCAAAGTAGTTATTGGTTAAGACTGCGATCGCACGCGCATATTGAGGATCGGAATGAGTGCCAATCAAAGTTGGGTTAGTCCCTAGCTGCTGCAACTGGGCTTTTGTCAAGTCTATCCTGACATCAGGCGTAATACCTTTGTGGTGAATATCCGTTCCATTAGGTGTGAAGTAATGCTCTATCGTGACTGCCAAGCCGGAACCATCTGAGAGTCGATGAAGCTCTTGGACTAACCCTTTGCCAAAGGTTTGACTGCCTACTATCATGGCTCTTTTGTTGTCCTTAAGGGCACCTGTAAGAATCTCACTCGCACTTGCAGAGTTACCATCTACCAGAACCACCACGGGTTTTTTCGTCAGCGCTGTTTGATTGGCGAGGAGTTGCTCTTTACCGCCTATACGGTTTACTGTCCGAACTATCCCACCATTATCCAGCCACATCCGCGCAATCTCAACACTTGCAACCAATAACCCACCTGGATTGCCACGTAGATCCAACACAAACCCATCAGCCTGCTTGGCTTTGAGATCTTGGATTGCTCGACGCATTTGCACGGGTGACGCAGCACTGAACTCATCTAAACGGATATAGCCAACGCGCCGAGAGTTTTCCTGCTTGAGAGTATAACTTACTTTTGGCACTTCAATATTTGCGCGTGTAATCTTCACATCAAGGTTGCTCTGTCCAACACGAGCAATCCGTAAAATAATTGGTGTACCTGCCTTGCCGCGAATTAGTTTAGATGCATCCTCCACTTTCATTCCTTGAGTGGGTTTACCATCAATTGCCAAAATCCGATCTCCAGGTTTAATGCCAGCTTTAAGTGCAGGAGTATTTGCCACAGTTCCCATTACTATCAGTTGCTTGGTTTTGGGGTTTTGTGCCATCTGAATCCCAATCCCAGACAATTCCCCAACAATTGATTGCTCATTCAGGGCTTGGTACTGTTTGGGATCGAGAAACCGGGTGTAGGGGTCTCCCAGTTGTTTTAAAGCTACCCGAATAGCGTCATAAGCTTGTTGTGGAGAGGTGTAGTTTTGGCTCAACAGTTCTGCCCTTGTTGCTTGCCAATTAACGTGATTAAATGTACCATCAACATACTCACGATCAACGGTTTGCCAGACTTCATCGACTACTACTTTGGGACTATTTTGTAACTCGGCACGCACGGGACGACATCCGATAGGACTTAAAACAGATAAAGTAGCAGTTGTAGCGATCGCTCCACTAAACAAGGCAACTTGGAGCCGGGAGAAACGTTGTGAGGATTTAAGCATTGAGATCGGTGCCAGAATACTGAGATGGTTTTTAATCTAGTTTTCACTAGCTTAACGAACAATACCGGAGTATTTGAGCTTTGCTTCAAGATCGTGGCTTTTGTCATATATCAGGTGGTTAACTGCTCAAAAACTCCCATACTAAGTAAGTTGGCGATCAAAAACTTAACTATGTAAAGAAAAGTAAAGTTAATAAAATTGGCTCGTAGTAAGCGCTTACTACAAACTTTCATTTATTTAAGCATTGTCAAAATCCCATCTTCAGTTGCATAGCTCACATCTTGCACCAGTTGCAATAACGCTATTTTTGTAGGGTGGGCATTGCCCACCATTGACCTATGGGCCTATTTTTACGTTGGTGGGCAGTGCCCACCCTACACGAACTATCGAATGGTGCAAGATATCAGATAGTCTAACAACCAGGGTTGTAACGATTGCTCTTGTTCCTTAGAGTGCGCCTACTCACATCTTGCACCTGGGTGAAAAACCGGGTTTCTTGAGAATGACTAATGGTCAAACCCTTAATCTTTGGTTGAGAAACCCGGTTTTTTAGGTCTTGTTGAGAATGGTGCAAGATATCAGCCTACCTACTTAGGTGTTTTCAGAATGATGCTGTCAACTAAGCCGTAGTTTTTTGCCTCTTCTGCACTCATGAAAAAGTCACGATCTGAGTCTCGTTCAATCTGCTCTTGTGATTGACCAGTATTGGCGGCAAGTATCCTGTTGATTGATTCTCTGAGATATAAAATTTCTTTAGCCACCACTTCAATATCACTGGCTTTCCCCTGAAAACTTCCTGACGGTTGACGGATTGTAATTCGCGCATTTGGCAGAGCATATCTTTTGCTCTTGGTTCCTGAAGAAAGCAAGAATGCTCCTATTGCAGCAGCAGTACCCATACAGACAGTACATACCTGTGAGCGAATTTGGTTGATAGTATCGTAAACAGCCATCGCCGCCGTCACCGATCCTCCAGAACTGTTGATGAACAATGTCATGTCTTTCTCTGGATCTTCTGCGTCCAGAAACAGCATCTGTGCAACTATTAAATTAGCTAATTCCTCTGTAAGTTCGCCTCTCAAAAAGATAATTCGCTCTGCAAGTAAGCGGGAATAAATATCAAAGACCCGCTCTCCTTGGTCTGATGGTTGAACAACAAGTGGGATGCTTAATTGATGAGGAATGTTCATATTTACTATATCCTTGTATCTGCCAGATATTCCGCCAGGTAATTTATTCCCAGGCTGTGTAGAGACGCGACGCCATAAAGCTTGGTGCAGTCGCCTACGGCGGGAAACCCCGAAGTTTGCAAAGGAGGGAAACCCTCCTTGCAACTTCTCTCCGCCTCATGCGCGCTGCTTCAGCAGTCGCCTAGGTCGGGCTGACACTCATGAGAGCGCACCGCGAGAATTTCGCGTCTCTACAAGTGGACTACTAAACATTGTTTTACAGTCTTCTTTAGAAGACTTTCGCTATTAGCCTGCGATTTAAATCGCAGGCGATTAACAGCGTCGTACGCACTATACAAATTGAGCATTATCTGTGTAACGGAATTCGGTCGTTTCAGAAAGTAGAATTGACCACATTGTAAGGGCGGGGTAACCCCGCCCCTACTCGATATATGAATATGTCATGTTGACAACTGCTCAAAAACTCCCATTTCTCCGAGACGAATTGTCATAATTTCCACATCTGTAATTGCTTTGTGAGGACCGTTCTTTGTATTAGCAGGCGTAAACCAGAAAGTTCCTACCTTGCACTCGCGTCCAGCCGTCTCGACTGTTCCATTGAGGACATACACATATTCATCACAAGGATGACAGTGAACCGGAATCACAGTACCAGCAGCCATGCGAAGTCGATGAATTGAGCCTTGCGGAACTGGTTCTGCTAGTGGCAGAATTTGTGTTACAGGAAATTGCTCCAGATCCAGCCACTGCTGGGTGTCAGTGTCAATAAAAATCTGTTCAGCCATATTTAATTCTCCGGCTTATTGAAACTTTTTTGACCAAAGCTTGTAACCCTGCCAAGCTTCTGTCGTATCCACCTCTGGCATATACTTTTCTACCAGGGCGAATGTCTCGTCAATTAATTCACCAAGATGGGTCACCGCTGTATGGGGTTCTTCTCGAAAAATCTGCTGAAGACGACATGAGAGATTATTGGGAGCGATCGCCATTTTGTTGATAAATTTATCCATCCCCTTAAATGGCACAGAATTCACGGGATGGTAGAAGCGATTTAAGCCCAACAGCACCCCCATAATGTTTTTCACTGCTTGCAACAATTCATCTGTTAAAAACAGCACATCGTCTCGCTAGAAGGACGTAATTCTGTAGAACCCATAAACCGCGAAAACGCAGATGCTTTTTCACCATTGCTATTGCTAACTTGTCAGGATATTTTTCTAACTTGTGCTTCCATTTCGTAATCAGTTCAGTACCATGTAGCGGTAACATATCGAGAATACCTGCCATCACGTTATGCAAGGGATTGTCTGGGTCACATTCTTCAAGCAGTTTTTCCATGTCACGTTCACAACAGTGGATTATGATGTGACCAAAATCGCACTTAACACCCTGGACAAAATATTGCTCAACTACATATCCGGCTTGGCGATCGCTGGCATAAATTCTATAGTCTGACCCAAGATTATGTTCATACGCTGCCTTGAGTTCCTCCTCAGATGGCAGTTCCTCGTAATAAATGCTCATGTCAATATCTGAGTAGACATCGGCTTGTCCGCGAGCAACAGATCCAGCGACTCCAATTGCCTTCACTTTCGGATTAGCTAGGTAGTTAGCCGCATTTTTTTGTGCCAAGGCGAGCAGTTGTTTACTGGCGTCGTTCATCCTCTCCCATCAATCAGCTACTTATCGCTCTTTTATTACTGTCGCCAAATTAAATTTGAAACCCTATATTTGGGTTAGTCCGCGTAGGCGGACTTTGTCTGTGTAGACGCGACTTCCAGTCGTCGGAGTTTAATGAGATTATTCTCTCTCCAAAGTCATAGAAGAGCGTTATTGTCAGCTGCAACTTCAGCTAAGACTTGTGACAGTTGTTCATTAAGCCTGTAGTCCCAGCCACCATTGAGAAAAGAACTGAGAATGACACTATCTAAAGCTTCATATCTGCCGACAGGTCTTGGCTGGAAACCAGTGGTGCTTAACAATGCTAACTTCTGAGTAACCGCAGTTGACTCGTACTTGAATTGACTTTGCCACGGTTGAGAAAGGCGCATTAATCCATCTAGAGACGTTGAATGCAACCTCTCTACATCGTGGATCAACCCTTTATGCTCAAGCTGGAGTCGAGTACCACCCTCAACAGGCTTGAGTATCCAGGTAACAATTGAGGGTTGGCACATCATACCATCCTGCCAAGTGTAGGAAAGTCGCCTTGGCTCATCAAGTTCAATGACCTCACAGTCAATGCTTCCACCTAGTCCTGGTAGTGTCGAGTGCTGAAATTGGAATTTGTGTCCTACACGTGGCTCAAAGTCATTCTCCATCAACCATGCTGCAAGGGCGCGGTGGTTGGTAAGTACCTGCCAAATCCGTTGCGGCGGATAAGGATAGAAAACTTCCATGTTCAATCTGAGCATCATTTTTCCTCCAAATAGTTACCAAGGGCAGCCAGTTTTTCAAGCCAGAACTGCTCGTAATGGGCAATCCAGTCAGATACTTGCTTTAAAGGCTCTGGGTTTAGCCGATACAAGCGCTGTCGCCCTGCTTTGCGCATTTGTACTAAGCCTGCTTCACAAAGAATCTGCAAGTGCTGAGAAATTGCTGGTAAGCTCATGGCAAAAGGCTCAGCCAACTGTTTCACTGGTTGCTCACCAGTACGTAACTGATCTAATAGCGCCCGTCTTGTGGGATCGGCGATCGCCGCAAAGACATCGGCACTAGCAGCAGGTCTACTCATTACGGTAAACCAAATACTTAACTATTTTTATAATACATAAGCATTCGCTTAAATGTCAAGTAGAGCGAATGCAGTGCCTTCTTATTTGGTTGAGCAACCCCTACATTCCGCTAACCTGGTATTACCTGCTCGCTAAGCCCCTTGTGCACGGATGCTGTACGCCATTTTCTGTGAACTGTATTAAACCTACAGATTCACTCAAATCATTTCTTTCGCTTGAAGAGTACGACGCACCCGGTTCAAATTCCATCACAGCCATAAAGTATTCTGGCACTGTATCTAATCTCTCTAAAATTTCAAAGACTTTTCTGAGGAATTTTGGTGTAACATTCTCTCTCGACTCCTCGATCGTCGGATTATCAGAACGAAGCTCATCTGGGATGTTAAATACTCTCTGTTTTGTGCTTGTAAATGTATTGTTTGTGCTAGCAGCTAAGCTAACCGTTCCATCTGCTGTAAGTCCATCTAAAAAGCGGTAATCTTTAGTCAGAATGGCTCCTTGGTTTTGCAACTTAATAATGCCAACACTTACTTGAGAAACTTTCCCCGATATGCTTGTAAATAAATTGTTTGTGCCCTGAGATAACCTAACCGTTCTGTCTGTTGTAAGTTCATCTTTGAAGCGGTAATTTTCAGAAGGCTTGGAGCGAAATTTTTCCGAAGTAACAACCAAATTATTAACTTGAGAAACTTTCAGCGATGTGCCTGTAAATGGATTGTTTATTCCTTGAGTTAAGCTAACCGTTCTGTCTGTTGTAAGTTCATCTTTGAAGCGGTAGTCTTTAGTCAGAATGGCGCGAAAGTTTTCCGAGGTAACAACAAAATCATTAACTTGAGAAACTTTCAGCGATGTGCCTGTAAATGGATTGAAAGTGCCTTGAGTTAAGCTAACTGTTCTGTCTGTTGTAAGTTCATCTTTGAAGTGGGAATTGTCAAGGTTACTCAGAGTTGCCTTTGCAGTATATTCGCCATTTTTTAAATCTCCCACGAGCGCAGCATCCACAGCTATCCCTGTTAGCCAATCGACACTCTTGCTACTATTGATACTAGCTTCGTTGCTGGCGATGCCCGAACTCAACGGCAGGACAGATTCGGCTTTATCAGACTCTAAGTGGGTAGTAGACGTTGGGAATGACTCTAGCTCCAGTGTAAAAGCACCCAGGCTACTAATAGATCCTGTAGGATTGGGCATTCCGGTAAGTCCTACATAGGTATCCAAAGCAGAATCACTACTTACTCCACATAGATCCCATAAGAGGGTATTGTCCTGATAAAGCCGTCCCATCCTGATAGTTGTTATAAAAGCATCCATACTTAACTACGTTTAGTAAACTTAAACTCAAGAGCTTTATGATTGGGAGTCCAAATAATTCTGTTGCCCCCTTTGGGATATGGAGTAAGCCATTATACTACCGCCACTCATTGCCACTGCCAACGCGGATGGGATGAGTGGCATCCAGCCACCCTTGAGGAGGAAGATGAAGCAGAATCCAGGCAAGACAATAAGTGTGGAGCCGATCGCCAGTACTAAACTGCGTAAAGAACGCTTGTATAAAACGAACATACCTCCGACTAGGGACCAACCCCAGACCCAAAGGGTTACACCCCAATCAGGTAACCACCACAATAGGGGACGTCTATCCAGAACTGCGCTCAGTATCTGACTCACGGCGTGTGCCTGAATAATCACCCCTGCCATTTTCTGGTTTGGTTGACCAGTACTGTAGGGTGTGGCAGAGTAATCTTTAAAACTTGGGGCTATAGTGCCAATTAGGACAATGCGATTATTAACTAGATTGGGTAATTTATGGTCAAGTGAATTGCTCAAAATCTTGCCGAGAGTGATTTGCTCTGCAACTTTGTGAGAGGATCGGTAATTGAGCATCACTTGGTATCCCAGCGCGTCTATGTGGTGATAGCCGCCACTACCGGATTTAAGTTTATTAAAAACAACTTTGCCAATCTGCAAATCTCCTGATGTGCGCTTGTACTGTATACCTCTGCCAGCTAGAAAAGATTGTGCCACCCGGAAGCTGAAGGATATGTCTGTTTGACAAAAGGAGTTAGTGTTTGTTTCCATACCCAATAGCTGACGACGGATAACGTCATCGCTATCAACCGGAAAGTCACTAAAACCGAAGCGATCGCCTGGAATTTCTGGAGGTTGTCTGGTACCTGCGTTTTCGTTACCACCACCTACTTCGCAAACACTAATAAGGCGCGAGTTGTGCTTGATATGATTCTTTAAATCTGTATAATTTGGCTCTACTGGAAAATCGTGATATATATCCCAACCGATGACTTGCGGTTGATAACGCTGTAGCTTATTTAACAGTTGAGTGAGTGTGCGATCTGATAGGGACGCCCCTCGCCTCTGTTGTGGGTTCTGATTCTGAACATCTTTTTCAGTTACAGTAACTAGTAAAAGGCGCGGATCTGGTCCTTCATCTGGTCGCCGTTGAAGCAGTTGGTCGAAAGCCCATAACTCCAGTGGCTGTAATATTCCCAACTGCCGCATTCCCATTACCAAGCTTGTTACTATAAAACTGACAATGAAAACTGTTTTAAGAGTGAGTTTGGGTAGGCGCAACGCAGGGTGAATAGGTTTGTCACCTGGAGTTTTATCTCGCAACTGTTGCCAAGTTGGCGGTTCTTGGGCTGGGTTTTGACAAATTACAGGTAACCAACTTGCACCGGGAAAATCGCTTTCTAGACCTTGCAACTGATCCCGCGCTTCCCGCACTGCTAAATAAAAAGATTTACCCTCAGCAAAGCTACTTAAAAAGTGCTTCAAAAACTCCTGTGCCACCCTATCTGGCACTTTTTCCCGCATGACAATTATTTGAGAAATATGCAAGTCATCCAGTTGCTGGGCTAATCCCAAGCCATCACAAGAGTTAAAAATAGCCAAGGCTAACCCGCGTTTTATGGCTTTACTAAGGGCGTTTTTTAACTGGGGAATCGTTAATCTCTCAGTAGAATTGATATATATATAACCCGTTTCCCCATCAGTGCTAGAACTATGCCCTGCAAAAAACAGAATATCCCATCCCTGCTTATCCCAAAGTTGCTCATCTAATTCTTGACGTTTTGGTTCTACCAAGAATACTGTTTTGGCATCTGGTAAACTTTTCAATAAACTTCTGTCGGCTTCAACATCAATTCCAGTGCTATCGCCCAAAATCGCCAAAATTCTCACTTGCTTTGCTGAATTTTTGACTTGACTTCCTGGTTCAAATTCGATAGCACTTAGACCAACTTCCCCTTGGTGATAATCCCTAAAGAAACGCCAAATATGCCAGGGCAGTTTTCTTAATTGGTTATCTTCCGTTTGAATAAGGAAGGAGGATTTCATCATCAGGATTTAATAGCATCCGCAGTTGGCGGTCAATGTGGCGAAATCCGTCAGAATCCAGCCAAGTATCGATTTGATTTTGTAATTCTGAACATACTTGATAAAACTCAGCATCGGAAACGTGAGTTATGTCGGCTTCATCGATTCGGATGTCTTCATCGCTTAGCCTTGGTTGACGCAAACCTATATTTATACAGCGAGCATCGTAAAGTAAATCATAGAGTAATTGCCAACGACGGTAGAGGTCAAGAATTATTGGGGCAGCAGGTAAGCTTCCCATGTATTGCCGACCTGTAGTACTTCCCTCTGACTTTAGCTGAACAGTAACAAAGGGAAAGCTGTCTTGCAAAGAACCTTTTCCCAGGTTTAAGATAACTAACTTACTCATATAGCAATCCTAAATGATTCGTGAAAAAACATTGGTCGCTAATCACTAATTGGGACTCAGCTAATTGCTTTTTTACCATTAGCTATTAGCTATTAGCAGTCTTCACTTACAATTACATTTCATCTAGGACTGCTATATTTGTCCAAGCTAAGTGGTGAAATTATGAAGTCTTCCGTGATGCTGAAATTATTGATAGCCGCTTGGATACTGAAACTTTTTCCTGTAGGGCAGGTAAATCGTTTCAGTTGAATAAAGTAATCTTGACTGCGGGAAGTAAATTCCTGGAGAGTTGCCCCTTTTGGAGAAAGTAAAGCTAGTTTGAATTGTCTTCAAGCGACTATTAATAGCAACTTGAGTAACTGCAAACTTATCTGCTATCTGTGTTTGATTCAGCCCCAAACCATAGTAAAGGAGTAGTATTTTCTGTTGTTCTGGTTTTAAAGAAAGCAACTGCTGCTGTAAAGCAACTTTAGTTTTATATCTTAGAGTTTCCTGGTTTTCTGCTGAATATTCTGCTTCATTATAAATCTGTAAATCTAGTTCTACCAATTCTGGATTATCTGCAGATGCAATTTCATGACCAACTTCGAGGAGTGCTTCAATGGAAAAGCGTGGCGTGATTGATTTGGGATAATTTTGTAATGCAGCAATACAAATTTCCATCCAAGCTTTAAGTTGCTTGTCTGTGATGTTTGCGCTTGCATAACCTTCGTGGGGTGCAGATGGTAGTAATTTTTCAGAATTGTAGTAAGTAGCAGCTTCGGCAAAATCTGCGCTATCGGGGTCAGCCCATTTTTGCCCTGTTCTTTTAGCCGAGTGTATCTTGTTCATCTGATAAACTTGTTTAAAATATTTGCGGGCAAAAAGAAACCTAGAAATTCCAGATTCACAGTGTGCGTCCCTTTGAAGTGCTTCTCTCAGTTCTTTATCACTTTTTCTGCATAATAACCGCCATTTAGAGAACTTAGCAACAGCAGCCTCATCTTTAATAGTTTTTTTCAAAATTTCAGTTACATAAGTATCTATAGAAGAATTGGCTGAGTTGTATTTAGATAAAATTTTTATAAATTTGTCTAAATCATAAATCAGACATCTAGCAAAAAATATATATGACTCCCAACATTTAAATTTATCCTCTTTCCATACCTGAAGGGCAGACCAATAGCAGCTTTCTTCAAAGTAAAGAGTTAAGTGTTCCCATGCCATTTGTACTCTGTTTTTTGGCTCCCATTCTGACTGAGGTGGTAGGTCATTCAGAGCCATATTTATCCAAAATTGCACTAACCGTTTGCCGTTATCCTGAAAGGCACATAATGATGCAAATTGCTGGTGTCTGCTTTTGTATAATTCAATATTCCGTTTCAACCTTGGTTCAGATTTCCATTGAATATGGGAGCGACCATTGTTGTTCTCCACTGTCATATACATAGAGAATTTATCAGTCATGTTTTGACGGAAGGGAGGTTTGGGTATGCTGCTGAACATCCTGACCTCTTCATTTTGTGTTACTAGTAGTTAATCAAGGTAGCAAAGGCGACCCAGTATTTTTGTGGCTAAGGTGCAGGCGAGACTGTTTTATTAAGATGTTATCTATTTATTGGGAATGTTGTTGGCGGTTTATAAAATTTTCGCTCTCCGACGGTCGAATTTTGTTGGGATTACCTAATCCAAAGGAAAACTACCGTCTATTGGGTAAGTTACCAATATTCTGGTTCCTTCTACGAGTTAGGTGAGGCGCTGCATCAGATTTACGGCAGTTGATGAAGTTTTGTGAAGAAATGGCGGGTTTTGTGTAAAACTCGTACTGCTGAAGCAGAGTAATAAGCAGAAGTTACTTTGGCTTTGGTGAATCTTGTTTATTTAAAGAACAGACATCCTTATATTGCTTCATATTTACTTCCAATTAACACAGTAGAAGCAACTCACACCTTCTAGAAACCTAAACTAGTCTGAATTTTTACATAAGTCCTCAGTTGCCCAAGATATAGCTAATTGAAAGCGGTGAATGGAGGAATTTGACACTAAATAGAGGTTGTTATGCAAACTTTAAAACACAGTATCGAGGAGTGCAATCCCACTATGGTAAAGGTTGCAGAAATCGCGCAATATTGGCGATCGCGTCTGGATGCAGAGTGTCCACAACTTTGTGTGGCGGACAGGGAAGGTATTATTCGCTGGCTTTTGGGAAATGACTTAAAACAGTCCCGTCAGATCGACTCTAAGGATCTGGATATCGCTGTTCAAGTGATGGAATATCGCTATCGTATTTTACATCAACGCTACTTAGGGAAGGAGCGAGAAGATGCTTATCGCAACCTGATAATTCGTTTAGGGAGTTTAGTGACACAAAAGAATACAATTCAGACTTGGGTAGCCTTGAGCCGCGATCGCCAACGTACAGTGCTGGATGTGTTGCAGGAAGTACTTCAAGAATTACTGCACGATAGCTACATGCAGCAGCAAATGGCTTGGATATCTACATTGACAACAGATACACAACTGCGGGATGTCCTGCTATTTGCCACTCTGGAAGAGTATTGCTTGCAACCAGTAGGCAATCAACCCCTACTGGTTTATCGCTTTGTTAACTACTTGTGTTGCACCAGGTGGGCGGCTTAACCCAAGTATCGCATCCCAATGTAAAGACCTGACAATTTTTGACCACAAGGGTTTGAAAATTATCGGAAATTTTTCACCTACCTGGGGAATGTGGGTTTAGCTATCTTGACACATATGTTAAGAAATGTTACAAAAACATAGCGATCTACAGAAAACTAACGAACTAGAACTGATTAATCAATAGATGTGGCAGTTCAAGGTCAAAACACCTAACTGTTGTCTGCAATCATAACTGGATCAATGCAATGTACACCAACGGATTGTCTATAGACCAATGTTTTAGATGACAAAGGAGATGGTGAAAAAAATTCTAGTGATCGAAAATAGAGCAGAAACCCGAGAACTTTTTCTAAAATGCTTGAAAGCTGAAGGTTTCTACGCTATAGGTGCTGAAAACGGTCTGATTGGTGTCCAATGGGCCCAAGAAAAGTTACCCGATTTGATACTTAGCGAAATTATAATGCCAAAACTTGATGGTTATGGCGTTCTAAAGGCGCTGCGCCAAAACCCAGCCACAGCGATCATCCCCTTGATTTTTGTTACTACCAAAGAGAGTAAAACTGATATCCGCAAAGCCATCGAGCTGGGAGCGGATGACTATCTCACTAAACCCTGTGCGGTAGAGGAATTACTCAGGGCGATCGCAGCCTGCTTGGAAAAACGCGCCACCCTTGAGCAGTGGTATGCTACACAGTCACAGCCAGTCCCAGAAGCACCACTAGCTGAAACTACAAGACAGACTGCACATGAGTCGATTTTTCCGTCCAACCCCGAGTTGAGTGAGGTCTTCTGCTTCATCGAAACCAATTATTACCAACCGATTACCCTCAGCGACGTGGCTGTTGCAGTTGGTTATTCCCCGGCTTACCTCACTAACTTGGTGCGACGCAAAACGGGACAAACTGTGCAAAATTGGATTATCGAGCGCCGGATGACAGCAGTACGTTCCTTGCTCTTAGAAACCGATGAGAGACTGGAGGAGATTGCTGCTACGGTGGGCTATCAATGTGCGGTTCATTTCTTCCGCCAGTTTCGCCAACATCACGGGACAACTCCCCAGGTCTGGAGAAAGTCGCACTTAGATCAGCACAAACAAGAGCAACAAAAATGTTAGTCCTATCAACAGATTGTTTATTAATAAAGCATTTTACATTTAGTAAACTTGTGAATAAAAGATGAAGGTTTTCATGACAAAAGCAGTCAGTAGTAATAGCTGGTTCTGTTAGACTAAAGTTGCTTACCTGGAGGCGGCGTTGCAAAGTATGAGGATTAATCAGCAAGCATCTGATTGTTGCGAAAATATCTGGGCAGAATCCGAAATCTTGCAACTTGATTTTGTAGCTATAGTCAGGTATTCCACTGACTACAAGGCTCATATCCATTACCCAACGCATAAAATCTTCTCCCCGATATCCCCCATCCATCCAAATCGTGTGTAATCGATTCACGCGATCGCCCATCTCATGAACTCGCTCTTAGACGCTCCCAAGGTGCTGATGTCTTTAATTTCCGCGATTAGCCTTGTGAGCTTTCTTACAACAACCCCCCACTTTTAAAAAATCCTCTTAAAAGTGCATTTTATTTTGGGTGTTGCTGAATCAAAAAAAGTTAATGGAATAATTTCTCTAGAGTCAACACAGTTTTAGGAAGCGAGAAAATATGAATAATTTCCTCATTAACAACTTCTTCAAATTTGCAATGAACAGTTTGTTATTGGAACACAGCAAGGAGTTGAAGAAGTACAAGTTTTTACCTTCATTACTACCCATTGGAGTGGCGGTAATAGGCGGATTTTTTAACTTGCCAGTAAAAGCCGCGAGTTTGACTGCGGATAATACAACAAATAATGTTTTTTCATGGAATAATGCAGATCTTGAGGCAATAAGAGATACACGCCCTAGTCCTACAATATCGGGGCGTTCCCTCGCCATGATGAGTACTAGTATGTTCGATGCTTGGGCTGCCTACGACCCAGTTGCTATAGGCACTCAATTAGGAGGCACCCTCCGACGTCCTCAAGAAGAGGATACAATTGCCAATAAAAATGAGGCTATTAGCTATGCTGCTTACAGAACTCTAGTGGATTTATTCCCCACTCAGAAAACTAAGTTCGATAATCTAATGACCAGCCTCGGCTACGATCCTACTAATAACTCTACTAACACGAGTACTGCAGCAGGAATTGGCAACGTGTCGGCGCAGGCATTACTTAATTTCCGTGAGCACGATGGTTCAAACCAATTAGGCGATCTACATCCTGGTGCTTACTCCGACTACACCGGATATACTCCAGTAAACGATCCCGATCGCATCAATGACCCCGATCGCTGGCAGCCACAGCGTGTTACTGATAGTAAAGGTAACTTAGTTGTTCAAAATTTCTTAACTCCTTTTTGGGGCAATGTGACACCTTTTGCGCTGACATCAGGTTCCCAATTTCGACCAGTTGACGGTCCCAAAAGCATCTCTTCCGATCCTGATGGTTACAAAAAGCAAGCCCAAGAAATCTTTGATATCAGTGCTAATCTTACCGATAAGCAAAAAGTGATTGCCGAGTACTGGGCTAATACCGCTTGGTCTGATCTTTCTGAGTTCGTCTCAAAGAGAGATAAGCACAGCATAGATGATGATGTCAAAATGTTGTTTGCGTTGAATAATGGTGGCTTAGACGCTACCATTGCCGCCTGGGATGCAAGAGGTCCTACGATTCTGTACGTCCTATAACAGCCATCCATGAGCTATTTAAGGGACAAAAGGTTGAAGCCTGGGGTGGACCAAATCAGGGTACACAGGAGATCAATGGTGAAGACTGGCAGCCTTATATTGCAACTCCTTCTTTTGCCGAATATGTATCAGGACATAGTACAGGTAGCGCTGCTGCCGCTGAAATATTGAAGAGGTTTACAGGCAGCGATGCTTTCGGTCTTTCGTATACATTTCCCGCAGGGACTTCTTTAATTGAAGAAGGACCTGCAACTGACGTGACGCTTTCCTGGAACACATTCTCGGATGCCGCAGAAGAGGCAGGGATATCTCGGCTCTACGGTGGTATTCACTTTGAGGATGGGCATTTAATGGGTGAAGCCCTAGGGCGATTAGTTGGGGATCAAGTTTGGGAGAAGGCACAAAGTTACATCTCACCAAAAACTGTTCCCGAACCTTCATCTGTACTCGAACTATTAGCTCTCGGCGCTTTAGGTGTAGGTTCAGCACTAAAACGCAAGCAGCAACAGAAAGTTTTTTTGAACCCGAAACAGCAACAGAAAGTTTTTACCACTTCAAAGTGAGTAGAAACTAGGAAGGTTGCTGTCATCAGATGACCGACTTTCAAATATTAACAACTGCGATCGCAACACCATTGTTTTTTGGCAACAATCAGGAGACATTTTGTGAATATCAGGAAAAGTTTTAATCTCGAAGTGAGTAAGGTGGACGCATCTATTGAGTGTTCCACATTAATCGAAATCCTTAGTTGGAGAGCATTTCACCAGCAAGATCGGAATGCTTATACATTCTTGGTCGATGGCGAGACACAAGAGGTTCATCTGACCTACAAAGAACTAGAGCAGCAGGCTAAGGCGATCGCATCGACGCTACAGTCCCAAGGAACCATCGGCGAGCGTGCCTTGCTGCTGTATCCACCAGGTCTGGAATTCATTTCTGCTTTCTTCGGGTGTTTGTATGCAGGCTTTGTGGCTGTTCCCGCTTATCCACCCCGACCTAATCAGTCAATGTCTAGGCTACAGGCGATAGTAGCAGATGCCCAAGCAACAGTGGTACTCACGACTACATCAGTGTTAGCTAATGTGGAGCGTCAGTTAGCCCAAAACCCAGCATTGGCAAACTTACATTGGGTAGCAACGGATACAATTCCTCGCGAGCAGGCATCAGATTGGCAAGAATTCCCAGTCATCAGTGACAGTTTGGCTTTTCTCCAGTACACTTCCGGCTCTACAGGCACGCCGAAGGGAGTGATGGTGAGTCATGGCAACTTGCTGCACAACGAGCAAATGATCAAGACAGCTTTTGGGCATACAGAGAAAACTATCTTTGTCGGTTGGTTGCCTTTATTCCATGACATGGGACTAGTTGGGAATGTACTGCAGCCAATCTATTTGGGTATACCGTGCATTTTCATGTCTCCACTGGCGTTTCTCCAAAAGCCTTTGCGCTGGCTACAGACGATTTCCCGCTACAAAGCGACTACCAGTGGAGGACCTAATTTTGCTTATGACATGTGTTTTCGCAAGATTACGCCAGAACAGAGAGAGGATCTCGACCTAAGCAGTTGGGAAGTCGCTTTTAACGGAGCTGAGCCTGTCCGTGCCGAAACGCTGGAGAGCTTTGCTCGCACTTTCGCTCCTTGTGGTTTCCGACGCGAGGCATTTTACCCTTGCTACGGGATGGCTGAGACAACTTTAATCGTATCAGGAGGTTTAAAAACAGCAACCCCTGTTATCTGCTCTGTTAAAGGGGCAGCCCTTGAGAAAAACAGGGTAGTAGTAACTACCAATAAACAGGAAGATGTCAGGAAAATTGTGGGCTGTGGTCGGAGCTGGTTAGACCAAAAAATCGTTATTGTTAACCCTGAAACTTTAACTTCATGCCCATCTGAGCAAGTAGGAGAGGTTTGGGTATCAAGTCTAAGTGTGGCTCAGGGTTATTGGAATAGACCTGAGGAAACCGAACAAACCTTTAATGCTTACCTAGTAGATACCAGAGATGGACCATTTCTGCGTACAGGAGATTTGGGATTTGTGCAGGATGGCGAGTTATTCATTACTGGTCGTCTTAAAGATGTGATTATTATCCGAGGTCGCAACCATTATCCTCAAGATATTGAACTGACAGTTGAGGAAAGTCATCCAGCATTGCGATCTGGTTGCAGTGCGGCGTTTTCGGTAGAGGTAGACGGCGTTGAAAGACTGGTAGTTGCTCAAGAAGTAGAACGGAGTTACATCCGGCGTCTAGACATCAATGAGGTAATTGGAGCTATCCGTCAGGTGGTAGCAGAACAGCATGAGATACAAGTCTATGCTGTTCTGCTGCTCAAGACCTCCAGTATCCCGAAGACTTCTAGTGGCAAAATTCAGCGCCATGCCTGTCGTTCTGGCTTTCTGGCAGGAAGTCTGGATTTAGTCGGAGATTGGACGGAGAATCCTCGAAGCAAAGCCGAGTTCCTGCATCTGGAGACAGAATTAGAATGCCTGACACGGCAACTGCAAACTCCCAAACAGCAATTTTCCGATGATAACGATTCCAAAGATGGTTCTAGAACGCTCAAGTTCGTTCCAACTGAGGAAGCTATCCAAGCTTGGTTGCTCTCTCACCTAGGCGTGTACCTCAAGGTGCCGTCGGATGAGATAGACATTAGAGAACCCTTGGCTCGCTACGGTTTGGATTCATCGGTAGCGGTCAGCACAACGGGTGAATTAGCAAAATGGCTAGGTCGTGAACTTGAATCTACCCTTTTCTGGGAGTACCCGAGCATTGAAGCACTTGTCCAGCATCTAGCGAAGGAAACTTATCTTTTGCAATCAGCTACTCAAATCAGTCATTAAGGAGGAAGTTTAAATGGAGTCAGTTTCTATTACTAACAAAGACGTTATAAATTCTGGGAAGAACACTCAACCAGAGGGAGTAAAAGCGGTCAAGTTGAATCCGTTCCTTCCTGAATTTCAAGCTAATCCTTATCCAACCTACCACCGCCTCCGCGCCGAGGATCCTATACATCTAACTATGAATCTTATAGGTAATGAGTGGTTCCTCACACGCTTCGATGATGTGAAGGCAGTCCTGAACGATCCTCGTTTTTGTGTCGATGATTTGCCAAAGCGTCTAAAAGATAAGAGCTTTTACCTTAAGCAGCAGGGAGATTTCAATGGGCTTACACAGAGCATTAGTAAATGGTTATTTTTCCTGAATCCGCCTGACCATACCAGGCTGCGAGGGCTGGTTAGCAAAGCCTTTTCTCCTGGAAGTATTGAATACATACGTCCCCAGATTCAGGAGATTGTGGATGAGTTAATAGGCTTGATTCAGGAGGCGGGGGTCATGGACGTAATTTCTGGTCTTGCCTGTCCACTACCTGCGAATGTGACCGCTAGAATACTGGGTGTGCCAACTGAGGATCGCAGCAAGCTGATACAATGGGCTCATGACCTGTTTCGTGTATTTGAGCAACCAATGTCACTGGAGGGTTATGAGCACATGAATAAGGTTGCTCTGGAGTTCAGAGAATATTTCCATGACCTGATTACAGAACGAGAAAAGAGACCACAAGAAGATCTGATCAGCAATCTGATTGCAGTTAGAGATCAAGGTGGCAAGCTCAGCCAAGACGAACTATTGGCATTCTGTGCAATGTTGTTTAGTGTTGGTCAAGAAACCACGGAGAATCTTATCGGGAACGGTGTACTTGCCTTGTTAAGTCACCCAGATCAGATGGAAAAGCTCAAACGTGAACCAACAATCATCAAAAGTGCAGTTGAGGAACTGCTTCGCTATGATAGCCCAGTGCAGATTATTGCCAGAATCGCGATTGAAGATGTCGAAATCAGGGGCAAGACAATTTCAGCAGGTGCGCGAGTTCATCTTTGCCTTGGAGCCGCCAATCGAGATCCATCGCAATTTCCCTACCCTGATCGCCTCGATCTCAACCGAGGCGAAAACAGCAACATTCCTTTTGGGGCAGGTCTCCACTATTGCCTGGGGTTCGCGCTGGCGCGCGCTCAGGGTCAGATTGCGATTAATACAGTTGTTCAAAAGCTTCCTGACCTGAAGCTCGGTACAGATAGGCTTGAGTGGAGGAAGAATTTAGTTTTACGCGGTTTAAAGGTGCTCCCCGTAACATTCACCCCATCTTAAATAATTCCTAAGATGCACATTTTATAACCCTTATACAGCATGGCTTTCAGAAAGTGAATAAAAATGTACTTCTTTCAAAAGTTGCTAGTGGCGTAAGCCGCTAGTGGTCGGATCATATCTTGCACCATCGCCTTGTTGCGAAAATAAAATCGCAAAAGCTTATTAAATCGTATTTTTGGCACTGCCTACCAGCACTTATTGAGAATGGGCAAGATGTCAGATAACCGACAAGTCAGTTTGACTTTTTGACATTGACATTAAAGAGGATGAAGAATCAAGCATCATGCAGAATTCCTTAACTGAAGAAAAGCTCATCCAAGCTGCCACTCGACATGTCGGCACGCAGGACTTTTATAGTGAGGACTATCAACCTGCATTGCGCACCTTGCTAACGTCTCTTGAGCAGGAGGCATCTTTGAGCCAAACAGGTGTTTGGTCAACCTTCGGTATCCTGCTGGATGCCCTTACGAAGCGGGCTCGTGTTGCTGCCACCCTCACATCTCACCCTGAGATTGCAGAGATTCCGATTGATCGTCCAGTTTTTATTACGGGTTTTCCACGTACCGGCACGACTCTACTGCATAATTTGTTAGCACGGGATTCTGCCAACCGAACTATGCGGCTCTGGGAGATGCGTGCTCCTGCCATTAACAGCCATGACGAGCAGCAATGGGAGCGCGAACAAATCGCTGAGACGGAAGGCTTTCTCCACAATCTCTACAAAGCAGCACCAGCCTTCAAAGGCATCCACCCCATGCAAGCCACCTGGCCCGACGAGTGTAACTGGTTGTTCCGGAACAGCTTTGCCTCCCTCATCAACGCCATCACCTACTACGTACCTGAGTACTTGCACTGGCTGCTACAGCAGGATATGGTATCTGCCTACACATTATACAAACGACAACTACAGATCCTGCTATGGCGATCGCCTGGAGAACGCTTAGTGTTCAAGGATCCCTTCCACCTCTGGCATCTGGATGCACTGCTAACTGTGTTTCCTGAAGCCCGAATCATACACTTGCATCGAGATATTTTGGAGTCCCTGCCTTCTCTGTGTAGTCTCAGCTACACTCTGCAAGGCATCTATAGCGATCGCCGGGAACCGACAGTGGTAGGAATGTACTGTAAGGAGATGATGGAAGCGGGGATGACGCGTATGCTCTGGGTCCGGGATAGTGTTCGGAGTGAGACTTTCATTGACATAAACTACTACCGCTTAGTGAAGGACCCTATCGGCACAGTCCGGTCGATCTACGCGCAGATTGGCTGGGAGTTCACTGCAGAGGCTGAGGCAGCCATGAGTGTCTGGCTTGCACAGAACAAACAACACAAAGCTGGAAAGCATAACTACAGCCTGGAGCAATTTGGACTAGACTCTGCTCAAATTAGACGAAGCTTTACGGTTTACAGCAGTCGTTTTCTCGAAAATAGTTTAGCAGTTTAAACAGATCGAGCCAACTATAGCCATAGCAAAACGGAGAAAGTAAAAGATGATTCGAGAACCAATTGCAATTATCGGCATTGGCTGTCGTTTTCCAGGTGCTAACAACCCAGAAGAATTTTGGCAACTCCTACGAGATGGGGTGGATGCCATTACAGAAGTGCCGACTAATCGATGGGAGATGGAATCCCTTTATGCCAATGATCCCAATGCCCCTGACTTAGCCACCAGACGTGTGGGGGGGTTTCTAGAGCAAGTAGACCAATTTGATGCCGATTTCTTTGGGATCTCTGCACTGGAAGCCATGAGTATGGATCCCCAGCAGCGGCTTCTCCTGGAACTCGCATGGGAAGCCTTAGAAGATGCTGGACAAATTCCCAAGCAGCTTGCAGGTACACCTACTGCTGTTTTTATTGGCATCTCAACTAGAGAATACGCTCAAATTGTTTTTAAGAATCCCATCGATAATCCATATACTGCTACAGGTACAAATCCCTGTATTGCAGCCAACCGTATTTCCTACTTTTTTGATTTCCGGGGAGCTAGCGTTGCAATTAATACAGCATGCTCTTCTTCTTTGGTAGCTGTGGATTTCGCCTGCCGCAGTTTGTGGAGTGGTGAGGTATCTTTGGCTTTAGCTGGAGGCGTGAATCTAACGTTATTGCCCCAAGGGACGAATAGTTTGGCAAGAGCAGGGATGCTCTCTACCAATGGTCGTTGCAAAACTTTTGATGCTGCTGCTGACGGCTATGTTCGCGGGGAGGGTGCGGGGATTGTTGTCTTGAAACCCCTGATCCAAGCCCTGACCGATGGCGATCCAATTTATGCTGTCATCCGGGGTAGTGCAGTTAACCAAGACGGACGCAGCAATGGGATAACGGCTCCAAATCCACAGGCACAGGAAGCCGTTCTGCGGTTCGCATACGGACAGGCGGGTATCTCGCCCAGTCTGGTTCAATACGTTGAAGCCCACGGCACAGGCACGAGTCTGGGCGACCCGATAGAGATGAAGGCTCTGGGAGCAGTGCTGACTCAGGAGCGTCACCCTGATAATTACTG
Organism: uncultured bacterium; assembly: GCA_964246695.1. Lineage (GTDB taxonomy): Bacteria > Cyanobacteriota > Cyanobacteriia > Cyanobacteriales > Nostocaceae > Stigonema. The sequence continues at coordinate 31,702 of CAXTSI010000003.1, read as the reverse complement.
TGCTGTGGGTTCAGTTAAGACCAATATTGGACACCTAGAGGCAGCAGCAGGAATTGCCGGGTTGATTAAAGTGGCGCTGTCGCTCAAACACCAACAGATTCCGCCGAGTCTGCATTTCCAAAAGCCAAATCCCTATATTCCTTTTAACAAGCTTCCTTTGCGAGTTCAGCAAAAACTAAGTCCTTGGCCAAAGGAGACTGGTTCAGCTATAGCTGGAATAAGTTGCTTTGGCTTTGGCGGCACCAATGCCCATGTGGTCATCGAAGAGGCACCTCTAGAAAGTCAATCATGCAAAGGCAAAAGGAAAGAAGTTATCGAACGCCCTTTGCACCTTCTGACCCTGTCAGCCAAAAGTGAGAGTTCTTTACGGGAACTAGCACAACGATATCAGCAATTCTTGACATCTCATCCTGAAGAGTCGCTAGCAGATATTTGCTTTACTGCTAGTACAAGGCGATCGCATTTTGACCACCGCCTTGCCGTCGTTACTGAATCTACCGTGCAGTTGTGCGAACATCTGGGTGCTTTCACCGCCGTTCGGGAAACAAGCGGACTGGTAATAGGACAGGTAGACACCAGAAAGCGTCCAAAAGTAGCATTTTTATTCACTGGTCAAGGCTCCCAGTACATAGGTATGGGACGCCAACTCTATGACACTCAGCCCGCTTTCCGTGCCGCCCTTGAGCGGTGCGATGAACTACTGCGTCCTGATCTAGAAAAGCCCCTACTTTCAGTTTTGTATCCCAAAGCCAATGAAACCTCTCCTTTAGACGAAACTGCTTACACCCAACCCGCCTTATTTGCCCTAGAATATGCTCTGTTCCAACTCTGGAAATCCTGGGGCATTGAGCCGTCTGTCGTTATGGGTCATAGTGTGGGGGAATACGTCGCTGCTTGTGTCGCAGGGGTGTTCAGTCTTGAAGATGGTCTGAAACTGATTGCTGCTAGGGCTCGTCTGATGCAAGCACTGCCCCAGGATGGCGAGATGGTGTCAGTGATGGCTAACCAACAGAAGGTCACCACTGCCATTCAACCCTACACAGAGCAAGTATCTCTGGCAGCCCTTAATGGTCCTGAGAGTGTTGTCATTTCCGGAGGACGTCAAGCCATCAGAAAGGTAGTTGCTGATCTGGAAGCGGAGGGCATCAAGACTAAAACCTTAAAGGTGTCCCATGCTTTCCACTCTCCTTTGATGGAGCCAATGCTGGCAGAGTTTGAAAAAGTGGCTCAAAATCTGACCTATTCTCAGCCCCGGATTAACCTCATTTCTAATGTCACTGGACAACCCGCCACCTCTGAAATAGCCACTCCCGAATATTGGTGTCTTCACATCCGGCAACCAGTGAAATTTGCCGCCAGTATAGAAACACTTTATCAGCAAGGGTATGAGGTGTTTGTCGAGTGTGGTCCTAAACCAATTTTGCTAGGGATGGGCTGTCAATGTTTGCCAGAAGGAGTGGGACTGTGGCTGCCCAGTCTGCGTTCAGGACAAGAAGATTGGCAAACAATACTCCAGAGTTTAGGAGAACTGTATGTGCGGGGAGTCAAAGTAGACTGGTCGAGCTTTGACCAGGACTATCCCCGTTGCAAGGTAACTCTACCAACTTATCCGTTTCAACGACAGCGCTATTGGGTTGAAACACATCAGCCTCAGCCTTTAGTGCAGAGGCAAAACAGCTTGCCCCTTTGGGAATCCTTAGTAGAAGCAGGTCGTAACCAGTCGCAACAGGGACCCTTAGATTTAGATCTTCACACCCGATCATCCAAGTCACATACTCTAGACCGCTTGACCACGGCTTATGTTATCAATGCCTTGCAAGTTTTAGGCGCATATAGCCAATCAGGCGAAAGCCATTCAGTAGAAAGCATACTGTTTCAGTTTAAAATATTACCAATATACCAAAAACTGCTACATCAATGGCTAATTAGATTGGCAGATGTAGGTGTCTTGCAGCAACAACAGGAGATATTTGTCAGTCTTCGTCCACTTCCTCAAGCTTGTGTAGAAACTCAAGTACACAAGGCGAAAGAGCAATTATTCAATACTCCCTACTTACTAGAATTTCTCAATCGCTGTGGCGAGAACTTAGCTGATGTCCTTGTGGGTAAAGTGAACCCGGTAGAGTTGCTATTTCCAGGCGGCTCGTTTGAAATGGCAGAAGGCATTTATCAGCACTCCCCTGAGGCTCGCTACTTTACAGGTATAGCTAGAGAAGTTCTGAAATCAGTTGTAAAAACACGTGAACGAAGTCAGCCGATGCGGATTCTTGAAGTCGGAGCGGGAACGGGGGGAACCACTGCTTCGTTGCTGCCAGTGTTGCCATTGAATCAAACAAAGTATTGCTATACCGATGTTTCTGATATTTTCCTAGTGCGGGCAAAGCAGAAGTTCAAAACCTATCCCTTTGTTCGCTATGACCTACTGGATATTGAGCAGAATCCTCAAGTGCAAGGCTACAATTCCCACAGCTTCGACGTAATTGTAGCGGCTAATGTCCTACACGCGACCCGTAATCTGGGAGAAACCTTGCAGCATATCCGCTCCCTCTTAGCGCCTGGTGGCATACTGCTGATTTGGGAGGTAACTCATCTTCAACCGTGGACTGACATCACCTTTGGACTGTTCGAGGGTTGGCATCGGCATGAGGACGACTACCGACAGGATAACCCGCTGCTATCGCCAGAACAGTGGAAAAAAGTGTTGTTATCACATGGGTTTGAGGAAGTTGTAACTTTCCCTGAGGTTAGTTCTGCGGCAGAAGTTTTAGGACAACATATTTTGGTTGCTCGCTCACCAATGTCAGTAGCTATCTCAGCAAGTAGCGCATCGGCTGAGGTGTTAATGCGCAGTCTTGATGAGTACACAGACGATCGCTTAGGGCAAGTCAAAAATAACGACTCGCTGCAAATACATGCCTCAGTAAAAAGCCTGCATCTCACCCAAAGCACAGTGTTCTCTGTACAACCAGAAGAGCGCCAGTCATTGATTGAGAACTATCTTCGCGAACAACTATGCAAAATGTTGAGACTTGCTCCATCTCAGTTTGACATGCAACAGCCTCTTAACAATCTGGGAATTGACTCCTTGATGGCGATCGAGATGAAGAATCAAATTGAGATCAACTTAGGGACATCTGTGACTATGGCTGATTTACCAACTAGCAGTGTGTCCCGTCTGGCGACGCAGGTGCTTGAGCAACTAACAGTGGCTGTCACTGGTGACAATTGGGAGGAAGGAGAACTATGACTACAACTAAAATTTTGACCGAAGTCTCTAAACTAGGTGTACAGGTATGGGCTGATGGCGAACAATTACGATACCGCGCTCCCAAGGGCGTGCTAACACCCACACTACGCGCCCAGCTTGCCGAGAACAAGATGGAGATTCTGGCACAGCTGCGTCAGAGCAACAATCAAGATTCTGTCTTTCCTGTGCCTCAATTTATAGTGCATGCACCAGATGAGCGGTATCTACCCTTTCCACTTAATGATATGCAGCAGGCATACTGGTTGGGTCAAAGTGATAGTTTTGAACTGGGTAATGTCGCTGCCCATTATTACACGGAGTTTGAATTTGTTGATCTAAACCTGGAAAAATTTAACCTCGCTTGGCAGCTTTTGATTGAGCGCCATGATATGCTGAGATCTGTTGTGCTGCCAGATGGTCAACAACAAATCTTGGAGCAGGTGCCTCCTTTTGAAATGGAAGTTCGGGACTTGCGAGGACAAGAACCTCTGGCGCAAGGATCTGCCTTAGAGACTGTCCGCCAACGTATGTCTGGGCAAGGACCCACCACCGAAAATTGGCCACTGTTCGAGGTTTTAGCTCACCAACTCGACAATCGGCGTGTCCGACTTCATTTCAACTTTAGCCTTCTCATCCTTGATGGATGGAGCCTAAACATTCTTTTGCAAGAACTGGCTACACTATACGAGAATCCTGATGCTTTTCTAACACAACTTGAGATATCGTATCGGGATTATGTCTTAGCATTGAATGCTTTCCAAAATTCAGAAATATATCAGAAATCTCAAAACTATTGGTGGAGCCGTCTAAAGACGCTACCTCCTGCGCCAGAGTTACCTCTGGTTAAGCATCCAAGTTCGGTAGATTATCCTCGATTTGTTCACCGAAGTGCAACATTAGAGCCAGAAACTTGGCAGCGGCTGAAGACTAGAGCCTCACAACAAAATCTGACACCCACAGTAGTATTGTGTGCTGCCTATGCCGAAGTTCTTGCTATCTGGAGTAAGGAGCCTGCTTTTACCATCAATCTCATGTTCTACAATCGTCGTCCCTTCCATCCGCAAGTGAACGACATTGTCGGCTCTTTTTCTATAACAAACTTGCTACAGGTGGACAACGACCTACAAGATACCTTTGCATCTCGATCGCAGCGCCTTCAAAAACAACTTTGGAATGACCTTGAAAATAGCTCTGTCAGCGGTGTCAGAGTTCTACGGGAATTAAACAGAATTCAGGGAGGAACTTCCAGAGCGACAATGCCTGTAGTATTTGCTAGCGGTCTCAATTTGCGGGACGAAGAAGCTGCTTTTACAGGCTGGGAATCAAAATTAACCTACACTTGCGTACAAACTCCCCAAGTTTGGCTAGACCATCAAGTATTCGAGCAAGCTGGGGCTTTGGTTCTTGTCTGGGATGCTGTAGAAGAACTCTTTCCTCAAGGTCTTCTAGATGATATGTTCAGCACATATTGTCGTTTCCTCCACCGCTTGGCAGATGAAGAGGAGGCTTGGCAAAAAACTGCGCGACAACTGATGCAACCGACACAGCTTGAACACCAGGGGGATATCAATACTACTCAAGCACCCATACCAACTGGAATGCTTCATAGCTTGTTTATGGCACAGGTGCAAGAGCGATCGCGTAACGAGGCAGTGGTTTCTACTCAACAAACTCTGACCTATGAGGAGTTGTACGGTCGTTCCAATCAGGTGGGGCGCTGGCTACAACGGTTGGGAGCCCGCCCCAATGTTCTGGTGGCAGTAGTCATGGAGAAAGGTTGGGAGCAAGTTGTGGCCGTCTTAGGAGTTCTCCAGTCAGGAGCAGCTTATTTGCCTATCGATCCAGCACTACCCAAAGAACGCCTTTGGTATCTTATCGGGCAGAGTGAGGTCGGGCTGGTTCTGACCCAATCTTGGCTAGAAAAAGAACTGGACTGGCCTGAGGGCGTTCAGAGGCTTTGTGTAGACAGCGAAGATTTGGAGAAAATAGACAACCGACCTTTAGAACCAGTTCAGAAACCGGAGGATTTAGCCTACGTCATCTTCACATCCGGCTCTACCGGTCTACCTAAGGGCGTGATGATCGATCATCGCGGTGCGGTTAATAGCATTTACGACATCAACCATCGCTTTGGTGTGGAACCGGAAGATCGGGTACTGGCCTTGTCTTCTTTGAATTTTGATCTATCAGTTTACGACATCTTTGGTACACTGGCAGCTGGTGGAACAATCATTATTCCTGATGCTTCGGCAACACGAGATCCTGCCCATTGGCTAGAATTACTAGTCACAGAAAAAGTTACTATATGGAATTCCGTGCCAGCTCTAATGCAGATGTTGGTGGAGTATGCACCGGGAAGACTGGAGAAAATTTCTTGCCATCTGCGTCTGGTACTCCTGAGTGGAGATTGGATTCCGCTGACTTTGCCAGACCAGATTAAATATCTACTTCCAGACGTCCAAGTGATTAGCTTGGGGGGTGCTACTGAAGCTTCTATCTGGTCTATCCTTTATCCAATTGAAGATATAGATCGAGATTGGAAAAGCATCCCTTATGGTCGAGCAATGCTGAACCAAAGTGTTTATGTACTTAATCAGACCTTAGACCCTTGCCCGGTTTGGGTGACAGGTGAACTCTACATTGGGGGGATAGGGGTGGCAAAGGGCTACTGGCGGGACGAGGAAAAGACCCGCACTCGCTTTATCAAGCATCCTCAGACAGGAGAATACCTTTACCGAACAGGAGATATGGGGCGCTACGTTGTTGATGGAAATATCGAGTTTATCGGGAGGGAGGATTTCCAAGTTAAGGTTCAGGGTTACCGCATTGAGTTGGGAGAAATCGAAACCGCTTTCGAGCAGCATGCAAAAGTGCGTACCGCGATAGTAACGGCATTGGGTGAACTACATGGTGGTAAACGGTTGGTAGCCTATATCGTTGCTAAGCCGGATACTGCCCTAGATGTGACTGAACTCCGTGGTTTCCTAGAAGGGAAACTGCCAGAGTATATGGTGCCTTCTACCTTTGTTCTTTTAGATGCTTTGCCCCTCACACCTAACGGTAAAGTGGATCGCAAGGCACTCCCCATGCTTGAATCAACTGAACCTGAACGGGAAAAAGCTTTCGTCTCGCCTCGGAACACTCTGGAACTTCAACTTGTGCAGATATGGGAAGACCTGTTGGCTATCCATCCTATTAGCGTCAACGATAACTTCTTTGACTTAGGAGGTCATTCCCTTGTGGCTGTACGCCTTATGGCTCAGATTCAGAAACTGTTTGGGCAAGATCTAGCCCTGTCTACGCTTTTACAAGGACCGACTATTGAACATTTAGCTGGTATGCTCAGCCAGCAAACTGCTCGCACTAGTCAATCTCCATTGGTAAAGATTCATTCTACTGGTTCAAAGCGAACTTTTTTCTGCGTACATCCAGTGGGTGGAAATGTTCTGTGCTACGTTGATTTGGCTCGTCATCTCGACTCCAATCAACCGTTTTATGGGCTGCAAGCACTTGGACTTGACGGGCAAACAGAACCATTTGAGCAAATTGAGGATATGGCAGCCCACTACATTGAAGCGATGCGTACCATGCAGCCGGAGGGTCCGTACCTTTTGGGAGGCTGGTCTATGGGAGGCATCGTAGCATTTGAGATGGCGACTCAACTCCATAAGCAGTGTCAAGAGGTTGCTCTACTTGCTTTGCTGGATAGTAGATTACCAGTGAACACACAAGATATTGATGATACCACACTTTTGTCTTGGTTTATTAGAGATTTAGGAGGTACATTTGGGAAAACTCTGACTATATTGGATGATGACATTTGGCAACTAAAGGCGAACGAGCAATTACACTATGTCTGGGAGCAGGCGAGGATGATTGAGCTAGTGCCTCAAGATGTGGGGCTAATACAAATTGAGCGTCTCCTAAAAGTTTTTAAAGCAAATATGCAAGCCATGTTGAGCTATAAACCCCAAGTTTATCCAAACCGAGTGACTCTCATCCGACCCAGTGAAGTTTTTTCGGAAGATTTCGAGGATTCGTTTGGCGATCCTACTTTGGGTTGGGGCAAGTTTACTTCTGAGTCGATAGAAATCCATGCCGTCCCAGGCAATCATTACACAATGCTGACCAAACGCCATGTTCCTATCCTGGCAGAACGGTTGAAATATTGCCTTGATCGGGTTGTCAGCTAAGTTCTTTTTTAGCCATTTGGTAACCCCAGAACTAGTCAAGTTAGTCAAATGCCTAGACAATCTTCTTCTATACCCCCACAAAAGCGATCGCCTGATGCAGCAGCCAGCGTTAATAAATGGCTGGTCACTTTCACTATCATGATCAGCACCTTGCTCGCCGTGATTGACACCACCATTGTCAATGTCGCAATTCCCATAATTCAGTCGAGTTTTCAAGCCTCGATCAATCAAGTTAGTGCTGTCGCAACGTTTTACATCATCAGCAATGTGATTGTCATGCCCCTAACTGGCTATCTAAGTGCCCTATGGGGGCGCAAACAATTTTTTGCTGGTGCCATCATACTATTTACAATTTCATCCTTATTGTGTGGGCTGGCTTGGAACCTCTCATCTCTTGTGTGCTTTCGTATCCTTCAAGGACTAGGCGGTGGTGTCCTACTACCAAGTGCTCAGGCAATTTTGTTGGAGACTTTTCCTAGGGAAGAACACGGTAAAGCGATGGGTATTTTCGGCTTCGGAGTTATTTTTGGTCCAGCTATTGGTTCTGTTTTAGGGGGGTATTTAACACATACACTCGGTTGGCGCTCAATCTTTACTGTCAATCTGCTGCCTGGAATTTTTGCTGCCGTCATGGTACTTCTATTCATTGAGAATCCGCCTTACTTGAAAAAACCCGAAGGAAAATTCGATTGGCAGGGTTTAACGACTTTGGTGATTGGCTTATCCAGTTTGCAGTATGTTCTAGAAAACGGGCAACGGTTGGGCTGGTTTAATTCTAAGTTGATTATTTTCCTGATCGTAATTGGGCTTGTCAATTTAGTTTATTTGGTGCGACGAGAATGGATAATTCAATATCCAATTGTTGATTTGTCAGCATTTGGCAATAAAACTTTTGTAGCGGGCAATACGATCAGTGTTTTAACTGGATTTAGCCTCTATGGTCTGCTATTTTTGTTACCGATTTTTATGGGTCAAGTTTTGCACTTTAATACTATTCAGATTGGCATGGCGCTGATGCCAGGCGCATTATCTATGGCTGTCATAATGCCAGTTGCCGGTCGGCTAGCGGATCGCTTAGATCCCCGGATATCCCTTGGGTTGGGGATTGCTATATTTGCTGGTTCTACATGGCAATTCGGCTACTTGACCGTGCATTCAGGCTACTGGGATTTGTTCTGGCCCCAGATCGGGCGGGGAATTGGATTGGGGTTAGTCTTTGTACCTCTATCTTTAGTAACTTTAGGCAGCATCAGTATAGCTAAAAGGGTTTCGGCATCTGGATTGTACAACCTGATTCGGCAGTTAGGTGGTAGTGTAGGCATTGCGGTGTTGACAGTGATGCTTCAGCGCTTAGAAGTCTTTCATTTTCATAGGCTGAATCAAGGGGTGACATCCAACACGCCAGATCATTTGAATCAACTCCATCCGTTAATGGGAGTGCTGAATAATCAGGGAAGTGTTAATTTTAGTGCCACTATTCCAACTCAAGTATCTACCTTACTAACAGATTTGCATCAAAAAGCAGCGATTTTAGCTTACAGCGACTTGTTTCGATACAGTGCCCTTATCTTCACTGCTAGCTATTTGCCTTTACTGTTTTTAAAAGTTAATAAAACATCTTAACGACAAGCATCAATTCCATTGGAATAAGGCTTGATCCACGAGTGATGCAAATGATGATTGCAGTTTATTGCTAAATGGAGGTCAAATGACAATTAAACAGAGGGGATTGACATTATGGTTTACTGGCTTGAGCGGAGCAGGCAAAACTACAATCAGTCAATTTATAGAGAAGCAATTACTTGCACAAGGATACAAAGTTGAAGTGTTGGATGGCGATTTAGTACGTCAGTACCTGAGCAAGGGGTTAGGTTTCAGCAAGGAGGATCGGGATGAGAATATTCGTCGCATTGGCTTTGTCGCTCATCTTTTAACACGAAATGGAGTCATCGTTATAGTTTCAGCTATCTCGCCCTACCGTAAAACTCGGGAAGAGATGCGACATCTGATTGGAGACTTCATTGAGATTTATGTCAATGCGCCATTGAAAGTTTGTGAACAGCGAGACGTCAAAGGTCTATATAAGAAGGTACGTTCTGGAGAAATCAAAAACTTTACCGGAATTGATGACCCCTACGAACCGCCACTTAACCCTGAAGTTGAGTGCGGAACAGAACATCAAAGTGTTGAAGAAAGTGTGTATAAGGTTTTAGCCAAGTTAGAACAGCTAGGTTACTCTTGCGGTCGTATGGCAAAAACTGATGACAGTCTGGTAAGCGTTGTTAGTGCTGTCTACTAATAGCCTGACAACACCAAAGGATCTTTCTGTCCTTAAAAGATTTTTACAACATAAGCAAGTTGATAGTGTCATAAGTAAAAATTATCATCAATCGACTCATATACCTGCGGAGTGTAGGTTAAGACGAGTTTTTGACTGATGACTCACAAACCCAAACAACAAGGAGTATCACAACATGAATTCCACGAACGAAATCGGTTTTACCGCTCAGCCCATAGAACAGACAACTAATGATGTTAGTTTGTGGAACAACGCAGCTTTACAAGCAATACGCAATACAAAACCAGGTCCCACACTGGTAGCGCGTTCCCTCGCCGTTCTACAAACTGGTGTTTTCGATGCTTGGGCTGCCTACGACCCACAAGCTATAGGCACTCAACTAGGTGCTAGCCTGCGACGCCCTGACTCAGAGGACACCCTTGACAACAAAAATGACGGGAAGGACTTTGGGGCGAGAAGTTGGCGCACTGGCTTGGGACAAGGCTCAAACCTACATCTCACCAGCACCCTTTTCCGATATTCAGGCATACGGAACTGGAACAGAGAGTTCATTTCTTGGTACAGGCGTGAATCCGTCAACAGTTACGATCGCTGAAGCAGATCCCCTCAATCTCCAGAGTACAGGACTGTCTGCCCAGAATTTGCTCCTGACTTAGGACAGCCGCAATTTGGTGATTTAATTGTAGGGGATATTGCTGGAACTCAGCTTCGTTATCACCAGTTTTCTGCAAGCCCTCAACGGTCCCAGACCAGACGTAATTCTTTTAACCGTGCCGTCCCTGCCAGTTTGCGTCCCGACAGCCCTCTTGGGATGGTTGTACGCTTGCCCCGTAGTCTTGAATGTCCAGGATATTTTACCAGAAGCCGCCGTCCACACTGGTCTGCTGAAGAACAAATGGCTAATCCGCATCTTTGCTGCCCTGGAAAAATTTGCTTACCACACAGCAACCAAAATTACAATCATCGCTGATGGTTTTGTTGAAAATCTTCTCAATAAGGGCGTTCCCAAGAGCAAAATCGAGCTTCTGACCAACTGGGCTGATGTCACTTTCATCCGTCCCTTGCCAAAAGAAAACAACCGCTTCCGCACCGCCCATCAACTTACTGACAAATTTGTGGTATTATATTCTGGTACCATTGCCCTTACCCAAGGCTTAGAAACGGTTGTCGAAGCCGCCAAAATTTTGCTGCATATACCAGACATTGCCATAGTAATAGTAGGAGATTCTCTAGGATTGCAGCGATTGCAGCAACATGTGTTACGATGTGGGGCTTCTAACGTTCTGCTACTGCCGTTTGCACTTCGCGAACATTTGCCAGAAATGCTGGCTGCCGCAGATGTGGGGTTGGTGGTGCAAAAGCAGAATGTCATTTCCTTTAATATGCCTTCAAAAATTCAACTACTACTAGCCAGTGGTCGTGCGATCGCCGCATCCGTACCATTAAATGGCACAGCAGCGTCTTCAGTGCAAAAAAGTGGCGGCGGAATTATAGTTCCTCCAGAAGACCCCGATGCATTAGCGGCAGCGATTTTAGATTTATATAAAAATCCAGATAAAGTAGAAGTGTTGGGTCGCAGAAGTCGGCAGTATGCTGTTGAGCAATATGCTTTGGAGCAAGCCTTAAATCATTATGAAGCGCTGTTTGACTCAGTTACGGCTCGTCCAGTTAATCAGACAGATGCGTTGCCTAAAAATGCCTTATAGTAGGGACTAGTTCTGCAATCAAGCTCAAGTTAAAGAACTTTCTATAACAACAATAATTAAAATGGTTACTCTTGAACAAGCTCTGGACATCGTGATGCAACTTCCTCTCGAACAAAGAGAGATGCTGATTGATATCATGCACAAGCGTCATATTGAAAGTCGTCGTGAGGAAATTGCTCTTGATGCTAGTTCGGCGATCGCGTCTTTTCATAGTGGTAAATTGAAGCCGCAACCTGTAGAAGAAATTATCTTAGAATTGCGCCAGTCAATAGTAGGACTTACGCACACTCTACGAATTCTTGGCGTTCTTGGCGTCTTCGCGGTTCGATAAATTAAGCTTTTTGGCAATTTTTGCGTAAGTCCTGAATAGATACACCAATGGAAGAATGAGAGAACTGGTACTCACTCCCAAATTTAAGAGAGCTTATCGGAAATTTGTCAAGGGTCATAGTAATTTACAAGAGCGTATTGAAGAAACCTTGGTACAAATGCAGTTAGATGTGTTTGCTGCTGACTTGGGTACACATAAACTTGAAGGAAAATTAGTTGGCTTACTTGCTCTGTTCCTGTGGCTACGATTGTAGGATTGTATTTTCAATCGACAAAGACGAAGAAACCGAGCAGGAAGTTATTGTGCTGCTTGATGTCGGTACGCACGATGAAGTGTATTAAAGCCTTACAATACGTAAATACGCTGAGATGTATTTATGTAAAGAATCTTTAAAAAACTTGCTTTCAGTTACCTTACCCCCATCGAGTGATGGGGGTGTTTTCGTTTGCTGCTACCAAGACGGGCGTGACCATTGGCAGAGAAATCCTCTGCCTCTAGATGATATCATCAGCAGATATTCTTAAGGTTATGATATTCCCTCTCCCCTAGAGCGGGAACAAAATTAAATTAACTTGCAATCATTCAGATATGTATCTGATTTACTTTTCCCCTAGGAGCGCGAACGTTCATTGGCTTGTAATTAACCAATATGAATCTAATTTACTTTCTTTTGCGTTCTTCTTGGGGGATGATGGCTCTAGCAGCCGTTGCCGGATTGTTAAGTGGCGGTAGTAGCGCTAGCCTGATTGCTCTAATCAGCAGTGCCACGAGTAGCAGTGCTACTTCACGCCTCACATCCCTAGCTTGGGGTTTTGTGGGGCTTGCCTTAGTTGCACTTATTACTAGTATCATTTCACAAGTGATGCTGGTTCGCTTATCCCAGAATGCAGTCTTCCAACTACAGATGCGCTTGAGTCACCAGATTCTTGCTTCTGAGTTAAGGCATCTGGAACAGCTTGGGAATGCCCGACTATTAGCAACCCTCACCGACGACGTACAGTCAGTAGCCAATGCTGTTCATGATATTCCTTTTCTTTGTATTGATATTGCGATCGTTGCAGGTTGCCTAATTTATATAACATGGCTTTCCTGGACAGTATTGCTGATGGTTTTTTGCCTGATATTGGTGGCGATCGCCACAAACCAGTGGCTGTTAAAAAAAGGACAAAAATTTCTCACCCTTGCCCGTGAGGATCAAGATCTGCTGTTCAAACATTTTCGCACCATCACTGAAGGAGTCAAAGAACTCAAGCTGCACTACGGACGGCGTCAAGTCTTCCTGACCCAAGACCTTGGTGAAACAGCAGCCACCTTACGGCGTCACAACATTCGCGGTCTGACCCTGTTTGCAGCAAGTACTAGCTGGGGAAGACTGCTGCTTTTTTTCGCTATTGGTTTTGTACTGTTCGCGCTTCCCAATCTGATCGCCATCAGTCCCCAAACTCTCTCTGGCTACATCTTGACCTTCACCTACTTGATGTTGCCGATGGACAATATCGTCAACAACCTTCCCCGTTTCATTAGAGCCGGCGTTGCGTTGCGTCATATCGAGTCGCTGGGTTTATCTTTAGCCGATCGAGCCGAAGTCTCAACAGTTCCGCCTGACTTTAAGTTTTCTTGGCGCCGCTTAGAACTTAAGGGAGTTGCCCACACTTACACTCAAGAGCAAGAAGACAGCAACTTTATCCTGGGTCCAATAGACCTGAAATTTAATCCGCAAGAACTGGTTTTCATCGTTGGTGGGAATGGTAGCGGTAAATCTACTTTAGCCAAACTGATTACAGGACTTTACATTCCGGAAGCCGGAGAAATTTGGTTAGACGACCAGCTCATTAACGAACAGAATCGAGAGTGGTATCGCCAGCATTTTTCAGTGGTATTTTCTGACTTCTATTTGTTTGACGATCTTACAGGTTTAGAAAATACAGACCTAGATACTCAAGCCCAAGAGTACCTGAAACTACTCCAGCTTGACCATAAGGTCAAAGTCAAAAATGGCAAACTTTCGACCACGGCTCTTTCCCAAGGACAGCGTAAACGACTGGCTTTACTTGCAGCATACTTGGAAGACCGACCAATTTATCTGTTTGATGAGTGGGCAGCCGACCAAGACCCAGTCTTCAAGGAAGTCTTTTACACCCAGTTGTTACCAAAACTGAAGGATAAGGGCAAAACTGTACTGGCAATTAGCCACGATGACCGCTATTTTCATCTAGCAGACCGGATAATAAAACTGGAATATGGTCAGGTGATTTACGAAAAGCAATACTCAGAGCAGGAGAGGCAACCTCTGTAATCAATTGTAACAGTTCAGGGGCAACGCCGCTTCGCAACCAGAGTTCAGATCGTCGTTTCCGCTACTGCACTTCTTGCCTACTTTGTCAATTCGTAAGTCCTATAGAACAGCCCTTTCAAGGTGGTGAAATTCGGAACGAAGATTGGTTATTTCAACCTTCAAAAAGCCCAAAATCTGAGCGGAGGATTCAAGATGGTAGTACAGAAACAACATATCTTCGTTACCCACCTTGAAAGGGCTGGTCCTATAGAACCTCTCCTTGCAGGGTCGGTATGAATTTTTCCCCCATTCCCTTGTAGGGAAGGGGGACCAGGGGGGTAATATCATGTCCGTGTAGCGGTTATTATATGAACCCTCACCCCGCCAAGAGGGCACCCCTCTCCCATGCTTGGGAGAGGGGACGGGGGCATCGGTCGGTATATCGTAACTGTTTATACGGACATGATATAAGGGAGTGCCAAATCCTTTGAAGTATTGCTATAGGACTTACGCACGCTCATAAATTGAGCATCATGTGTATAACGGAATTCGGTCGTTTCATCTCCTAAAATTGACCACGTGGTAAGGGCGGGGGAACCCCGCCCCTACGGTTATACTAAAAACGGCTGAAAACTATAACAACTACATTCGCGCATCCGGTTCTTAAGCCTCTCCCCGCATCGGGGAGAGGTTTGGAGAGGGGTTCGATATTAAGTGAAGTTTTGAACCGTTCGCAGTATATATTGTGGTTTACCCTAATGAATATTGCGCTCCGCCGCCCAAGACAAGCAATATCATACTTGAGTATTTATGTCAATGCTTGCGTCCTAACTACCCCTACATGGGTTGTATTTTTACTACTCCAAGAAATTTCGCTGGGGAGTAGCAACACCATTTTTGCCAACGGCTGGTATTTCCAGTAGTTGATCTGTGGCAGTAGGAGTCCCATTAGTATTACCACTGGGAGTCACGGAAAATTGATTGCCTGGATGTCCATTCGGGACGAACAGTTGCGGATGGTCAAAGGGTGCTTTCTCGTAGAGGACTCGCTGATCGGTCAGTCCGGTTCTCAAGAAAGTCACCAAATCAGCTTTTTGAACACCAGTTAAATTCAATGGCGCTACACCAGGTCCACCGTCGTCACCTCGACCACGATTGTAAAAATCAACAACTTGCTCCAGAGTTGCCTTCCCACCGTTATGCATGTATGGCGCTGTCAAGGCGATGTTACGGAGGCTAGGTATTTTGAAAAGCGATGTGGTATTTCCGGCTCCTAGGTCTTCTGAAGCTGGTCTGACACCGTAGTTAGCAATGAAGCCATTGGCAGCAGTATTAATGAGTGGATTCCCAGAATCAGTTGAAGCTACTCCTGCTGTTCTTCTTACCGAAGCCCTTGTGAATTCTGGAATAGTATGGCAGGTGTTACAATTTCCGCCACCATTAGCTCCAGCAGTATTGACAAAAATCTTCAGACCGTTTTTTTCCTGAGCGGTCAGAGCAGTAGTATCTCCCGCTTGGAATTTGTCAAAAGGTGTCTGGTCAGATACAAGAGTAGAGAGATACTTTTGTATTGCTAACCCAGAAAACAAGGAGAAGTTCCAATCCCTCAGTTCAAACTGATTTTCCGGTAAAGTCTTTCCAACCGCACCTTGTTGTAGAATTGTTTGACTTCCATCGGCATTAAGTTGAATGATTTGATTAGAGTTCCACCATTGGTTCTGAAAGGCTTGCTTAATCAGATTATCGTAGCTTGGGATGTTCAGACCGAGCTGAGGTGATTTGCTGTTATCACCTAAAACACTGTCTTGCGGATCTACAATTTGCTTGGCTAGGGGTCTGAGGGTATTTAACTTCTTACCAGCCCTCGACAGGAACTTACTGCCAATTTCCTGTGACTCACGACCGTCCGCAGACAGTTCAAATGGACTCAATTGTGGTCTTGTTACTAGAGAAGCTAGAGAGGAATTGTTGAGCGAAACTTGAACTTTAGTTAGTGTATTTGGTTTTTCTGCTTTATAAGCAAAAGCGCTAGAGTCTCCTGCACCCTTGGTATTCACCCCATTGAACGTTTCCTTGGCGTCACCATTCCAAAACTGGAGTTTATTGAAGATGGCATTAATTACCGTTGGGGTATTACGCGGCTCAACTCGGCGCACATTGATTCCATTGATCTCAAATCCGTCTGGATCGAGCGTAGATTTAACATTATCCGCTGCTTGACCTGGAACGGTTGCTACGATAGTGCTATAAAACACACCTTGGGATGAGGTGACATCGTTAGGGTCAGAAAGAACTGTACTGGTTCGATTGTTAGGATCTGCCAGTTTGTGAAATGGAAAATCTGCGGCTGTGAGTTGATAGTTTGGACCACCACCTACCTGGAAAGTTTTATCTTTTACTGAGGCTAAAAGACCAGGACTGATCTGATTTTTAGATCTACTATCAGCTCCCGCATGAAAGTGACAAGTAGCACAGGACTGAACGCCGTCGCTACCAAGTTGCATATCCCAGAATAGCGATTTTCCTAGCTTGAGTAGTGCTGTTTGGTCTTGAACAAAGTCTCCGAGATTGCTTGGTTCAGCCACCGCCGTCAGGAGTGGTGGGTTCGCCGGGGTAGGATCTCCAGGTGTAGCTGCTGGAACACTTGTGATGTTATTTAGGGGAGCCTGGTTCGGTGTCACTTGTGCCGACACAAGACTTCCGCTAGCGATCGCCACAGTAACTATGACGAAAATTCCCAGAAAGGATGAAATTTTTTTCGGAACTAGCTTCAGTCGAAACCAGAGGAATAACAAAGATGTCAAAACAGCCACCAGTATCGTGACTGATGCAAGATTGGTAAATGTCATTTGCACAATCAAATAATGTAGTTCATCGTATTAACCGCCAAGAGTCAAATCGAGCCGTATTTGCTTAGGAATAGCCTCCTATCAGATTACGCAGAATATTCGTTTGCAGCTGACTCTTGCTTGTGCAGACATACTCGCGTTCCAGCTGGGAGACCACTCTCCCACACTGCTTGCTTCCAAGATTCGGGAAAACGCCAGTTCCAGCAAGCGGGGAAACCCCTTCATGGGAATGGCTCCAGAATACATGCGCGGACGTATGACGAAGTAGCGCATGTATTCTTTACAACATAAAACCTAGATTTCTACGTTTGAGACTGTACCAAAAAATCCATAGCGCCAAAAATGCCCAAAGTAGACTTTGGGGAAAGGCTATGGTCAATGCGATGGCGAAACACTGCCGCCTGAAGGCGGATCGCAGGAGTTGTGAGAAATGCGGACTAAGCGATCGGAACTTCACCTATGTAAGGCAAAGTGCGAGACTTTAATGAAATACGTATGTAAGCGATCGGATATGTATGCAAGTATGAATTAACTATCAAGTATGCTGTTATCCTTTCAAAAAAAACAATAAGCGAAAAGATCTCTAAAGTTCAACAGTATTAAGCTATAGATCTAGGTTAATGTAAATTTTTATTACAGTAATCACCTACTCAGGACTTACGCATTGACAAATTAGACATTATGGCTGTAACTCAAATTTACTAGACATTTTGAGCAAGCGCGTACAGATGAATGTAACATTAAGATTTGTATAACTTAAGTAACAAAAATGTTGTTTAAATCCCCAGCCCAATCCTAATAAGTCAAGAGCTTGTACCCTTGAGAAGAAATGTAAACTCGCCACAGTCTCCACTAATTAAGAGCTACAAGTTTTGAGACAATGAGAAACGATTTAATAATTAAGTACTTACAGTCCACCTATTATCGGATATAGTTCGTTTCATTAACAGGGAGAACACACTTATGAAATTAGCTTACTGGATGTATGCAGGTCCGGCTCACATTGGCACTTTGCGGATCGCCAGTTCCTTTAAAAATGTTCATGCGATTATGCACGCGCCACTGGGCGATGACTACTTCAACGTCATGCGCTCTATGCTTGAGCGGGAAAGGAACTTCACTCCAGTGACAACAAGCGTCGTTGACCGCAACGTTTTGGCACGCGGGTCTCAGGAAAAAGTGGTGGACAACATCACCCGCAAAGACACCGAGGAACACCCGGACCTAATTGTGTTAACTCCCACCTGCACCTCTAGCATTTTGCAAGAAGACCTGCATAATTTTGTGGAACGGGCGCAGCTGGAAGCAAAGTGTGACGTAATGCTAGCGGACGTGAACCACTACCGCTTCAACGAGCTGCAAGCTGCCGATCGCACCCTGGATCAAATTGTCCAATACTATATTGAGAAAGCTCGCAAGAAGGGCAACCTTCCAGAAAGCAAAACCGACTCCCCCTCGGTCAATATCATCGGTACTTCCACCCTTGGCTTCCACAACCAGCACGACTGCACAGAACTGAAGCGGCTGATGGCTGATTTAGGCATTGCAGTCAATGTCGTCGTCCCAGAAGGCGGTTCCGTTCACGAGTTGAAGAATCTGCCCCGCGCTTGGTTTAACCTGGTGCCATACCGAGAACTCGGCTTAACGGCTGCTCGTTACTTAGAACAAGAATTCGGGACTCCCTACGTAGATATTACTCCAATGGGAGTAGTAGAAACTGCTCGTTGCATCCGTAAAATTCAGCAAGTAATTAACGCTCAAGGCGCTAATGTTGATTACGAAGAGTTCATCAAAGAGCAAACATTGCATGTATCTCAGGCTGCATGGTTTTCCCGTTCCATTGACTGTCAGAACTTGACCGGCAAAAAAGCTGTGGTGTTTGGCGACAACACCCATGCTGCGGCTATGACCAAGATTCTGGCACGGGAAATGGGCATTCATGTTGTTTGGGCTGGAACCTACTGCAAATACGATGCTGATTGGTTCCGCGAGCAAGTCAGCGAATACTGCGATGAAGTGCTGATCACAGAAGATCATGGTCAGATTGGCGATGCGATCGCACGGGTTGAACCCTCTGCGATCTTCGGTACTCAAATGGAACGCCACGTCGGTAAGCGTCTAGATATCCCTTGCGGTGTGATTGCTGCACCCATCCATATCCAGAACTTCCCAATTGGTTACAAGCCATTCATGGGTTACGAAGGTACTAACCAAATTACAGATTTGGTCTACAATTCCTTCACCTTAGGAATGGAAGACCACCTGCTAGAAATCTTCGGAGGACACGATACTAAGGAAGTGATTACTAAAGGTATTTCTGCTGATTCTGACCTCGGTTGGAATAAGGAAGCGCAGGCAGAATTGAACAAGATTCCTGGATTTGTACGTGGTAAAGTGAAGCGCAACACCGAGAAATTCGCTCGCGATCGCAACATGAATGTCATCACCTTGGAAGTGATGTACGCCGCTAAGGAATCTGTTGGGGCGTAATCTAGTTACCTTTTGTTAGACGCAATACAATCCTTCCGTTGATATTTCAGCGGAAGGATTTTTCAGTGGTATTTCTGATATTAGGGCTTTGCTGAATCTAGATATGAATTAGCTCACGCAAAGGCGCAAAGACGCAAAGAATCACTGTTTAGTCATCTTGAAGAATGTAAATTCATACTCTGATTCAGCAAAGCCCAAGTTCCGGCGTTGCTGAATTGACATATTAACTGTTCAAAGTACCTTTGCGTCTTTGCGGCTTTGCGTGAGCCAATTCATACTTTAAATCAGCAACGCCGGAACTTGCGCTTAACTATGAAGTTTTGTAATTCAGCGAAAGCCAAACAAATTTTTAACTCATCCCAGTGAATTGGAAGCTTTACGCGCTTTTAAGAGCCAATTTCAGTGTATCATACAGCAACAACATCAAAGATAATCGCCATTGCCGCCAGTTTGTTTATATCACTACCACAAACGTCCGCTGCTAGTTTTACTTAGATGAATGCTGAAGAATTTTTTAACCAGGGATTAAACAAAAATTTGCAAGGAGACTTTCTCGGAGCGATTGAAGATTACACTCAAGCAATCAAGCTAGATCCTAACTGTGCCGAAGCCTACTATAACCGGGGTAGTATTCTGAGCAATGAACTGAAAGATTATCGAACCGCAATTGAAGACTTTAATCAGGCAATACGAATTAATCCTCATCTCGCAGAAGCCTACTGCAATCGAGCTAATGCTCGTTACTATGAAGAAGATTATCAAGGAGCAATTGCGGATCACAATCAAGCATTGCAAATTGATCCCAACCTTGCGGAATCTTATCAGAGCCGGGGTAGTGCCTACTTTGCTTTGGGAGATTTTCATAGAGCTATTGTAGATTATCAGGAAGCAATCGAGATTAATCCGCAGTTAGCTACTTATATCAATTTTACTCTCGCCAATGCCTACCATAATCGAGGTCTTGCTCGTTGTGACCAAGGGGATCATCAAGGAGCGATTGAAGATTTAAACCAAGCCTTGCAGCTGAATCCCAATCTAGTAGAAGTCTACAGCAATCGAGGTAATATTCGCCAAATCTTAGGAGATTCTGAGTCCGCGATCGCCGATCATAATCAGGCATTACAGCTAGATCCTAACTTGATCGAGGCTTACCATAACCGAGGTAATGCCCACTATGCTCTTGGAGATGATCAAGCAGCGATAGCAGATTACAACCAGGCTATTGATATTAACCCCAATTTTGCCATAGCCTACTACAACCGAGGTCTTGTCCGTTCTCACCTTAAAGACTATCAGGGAGCCATTGCGGACTATAACCAAGCAATACAACTTAATCCTGATGATGAGCAAGCATACTACTACCGGGGTTGTGTTCGTGCTGATTTAGGAGACTACCAAGCGGCGATCGCAGATTATAACCAAGCATTGCATCTGAATCCGTATTTGGCTTTAGTCTACGGCTTTCGGGCTAATGCTCGTCGTCAACTGGGAGATTATCAAGGAGCAATTGCAGATTGTAATCAATTACTGCAACTTCATCCTTATTTTGCTCAAGGGTATTGCGATCGCGGTACTGATCGTCGCAGTCTGGGAGACTATCAAGGAGCAATTACAGATTACGATCGAGCATTAGAGATTAACTCCAATTTAGCCGAAGCCTACTATGGTCGAGCTATTGTTCGTCATGCTCTCAAAGACTTAGACGGAGCAATTGTAGATAATAATCAGGCACTACTGAGAGATCCTAACTTTTCCCAAGCGTACTGCAACCGGGGTAATGCCCGTCGCTGTTTAGGAGACGAACAAGGCGCGATTGCGGATTACAACCAAGCGTTAGAGCTAAATCCCAATTTTATGGAAGCTTATTATAACCGAGGTTCTACCCGCTATGCTTTAGAAGACTATCAAGGCGCTATTACAGATTACACCCAAGCTTTGCGGATTAATCCTAACTCTGTAGCAGTTTATAGCGATCGCGGTAATGCTCATTACGCCCTTGAAGATTATCAAAAAGCAATTACGGATTACGATCGGGCAATTGCTCTAGACCCTAGCTTTGCTGAAGATTGGTATAATCGGGGTCGTAGCCGTTATGTGTTGGGAGACTTTCAAAAAGCGCTGTCAGATTTGAACCAAGCTTTGCAGCGACAACCGTATTGGGCTTCAGCATATATCGTTCGGGCTGATATCTACAAGAATTTAGGAGATACTCAGAAAGCGATCGCTGATTTTGAGAAATCCGCCTACTTCTATCAGCAAGAAGGAAATACACAGTCTTACCAACAAATTATCAAATTGATTCAACAGCTTCAAGCCTAAAAAAAAAGATTAGGTATGACTTTTATCCGCGTCCATTTGCGGTTAAAGATCCAAAACTGTATCACCTCAAAGTTTTGCAGCTGGTATGGGTAAAGCACTTGATGAGATTAAGCAAAACTACCCTGCTTCATACAAGAATATTGTCACAGTAGCTATTGAGACAGCAGAGCATCCTGCATTCCGCGATACCGGAGAACACATTCATTTCGTTATTCGGTTAAATGAATGATTGGGATAATCTGCTCTGATTTAGCCTAAATTATTCTGGCTTCAGCAAACGAATAAATCCAGCTTGTTCAAAATGGTGATCTGTTGTTAACGCTTCTTTTATACCAAGCTGCTGCATGACTACGAAAGAGGTGCTATCCACGAAGGACCAGGCTTTATCTTCTCTGCTTTTGAGGAGATTCCAAGCAGCTTGATCTATAGCAGCATCGATATGGACCAATCTTATATAGGGAGCGTCTCTGACAGCATCTACGTATTTGAACAACTGCGGACGGGAAACGCGCAAAGAACTGGTGAGTAAAGCCACCAGTTCAATCACAACATAGTTGGTCGTTACCATTTCTTGACTTTGCTGACGCGCTTTTTGAAACCATTGCCTTGCTTGCTCGTAGTAAGGCTCTGTTTCGACAAATAAGTTAGCCCAGCCTGCTGTGTCTACAAATACGCTATTCGACAAGCTTCAACTCCTGTTGTAAAGCTTGGCTGAGATACTGGTCATGCTTTTCTCCCAGATCAGAAGTTTCTAGTCTCAAAGTACCTATTAGCGGCAAAATTGGATCGGCTTCATCGGTAGCTGTCTGGTTGACTGATTGAGCGAGTGATTGTAAAACTAAGCTCTCTAAAGACACATTCAGTCTTTGTGCCTCAGAGGTTAATTGGCATTCCAGGTCATCTGGTAGCTCTATTACTAATTTTCTAGCCATTTGATTCACCTTCATAATTCATGCTAAAAATAGCGATGACTCTTTGCTTCACTTGAAATAGATTATTTATAGACCTTTAGGGGAGCGAGTACTCTTAAAGTCAAGCTTGATTGCTCTGTTTAATAGTAACCGTTCAGGGAGTGCAAAGAGGATGGATTTCTATCTCTCCTCTAAAATTCAAGGAATGAAGTAATAAAATTAACGACCATTAGAAACGTCGTTTGTCTGATTAGTTCAATTGTATTACAAATTATCTCGACGCTGAAACATTATAGTACAAAAATACTATATTATATCCAGGTGTAAGTAATTTGATAGAAGTCGTCAACGCTCTCATTCTCGCCTTGGTAAAAGAATTTCATCGTAACTCATGAACATCACCGAGTACATTGAGTCAAAACGGAACGCCAAAAAGAAAATTCCTTCGGAGATTCGGGAAAGATGGAATAACCGCATTATTCAACGCTCTTTGCAGTTGATGGGCTTTGCAGGAGCTGAACAGTATCTTGCGGATTATGGTCAGGGGATTGGTGTAACCAAAGTTGTCAGCTTGGCACTATGCGCAGAAACAGAAGGATATCCTGAGATGGCTTTAGGGTTTTGGAATAAAGCATTTGAGCTAGAGACAGGGGAGAAGACACCAGCACAGCAACCAAATAGTGACTCCACAACCTCAACTCACGCTTCCACTTCAACTCCAACAGACCTGAAAGCCCCGCCTCTTGTCCCTGAGTTACCGCCTCACTTGCAACCAGGGCGCATTGTCACGATGCAGCCAGTAGACGCGCCAATGGATCGCTCCTTCTACATTGACTCACCTGACTACTGGGGTCAGCCAAAACGTGATGGAAATAGAGTGGTGGCGATCGCCACCAAGGAAAAGGTTTATTACCAGTCACGCTCCACTAACATTAAGGAGCAACCCTCAATTGAAATAAACCAGGCATTACTAGAGGCTGCAACTCAACTAGGGACTTTTGTGCTTGATGGCGAACTGTACTACCGTTCAGTAACTGGCAGCGAACATCGCACCGCTTCTCAGGCAGCCACTATCAATATTGCAGCAGAAGCAGCAACCACTCCACCAACGCCAGTGTATGCCATTTTCAAGGGTTTGTGGTTGTCAGGACGTGACCTAACAATCGCAACAGAAGCTGAACGGATCGAAGCTGGGGAACAAATTGGTAAGTGCTTGAGAGGCAATTTCTTTGAGGTAGTCCCTACAGCCCGTACTCAGCAGGAGAAAGCAGAACTGGCATCTAAGCAGCAATTGGAAGGAAGAGAAGGGGAAGTTTGGGTACTGAGGAACTGTACTTATATAGGCGGCAAGGATACCCGATCACAGACAATGGTACGGACAAAGTATTGCTTGGAACTAGACTTAGTGATTACGGGGTTAACTTTAACTAAAGCCGAGGGACGACCGTTCGGCGCCATAAAAGTAGCTCAAGAAATCAAAGGTAAATTAGTGCCTATCGGTTCAGTGGGAACGGGCTTTACACCAAAAGATATGCAAGAAATTGCCCGTCGGCATGCCGCAACTCCCAAAAGCGTGAAAATTACGGTGCGATCGCAAGGATTAACAGAAACCGGAAAATTGTGGCATGGGCGATTTGTGGGGTTTTGTGAGGAAAACGAGTAGAGACGCGAAATTTCGCTTACATAATAGTATAAAAATTAACGATGACTATTCATTTACTGTCTAATATCTTATTTAATTCTCCAGGTGACATCACTGGAATTCCTGCATTTACAAAACCAGAGGCATCACGAGTTACAATCGCATCCACCCCGTGCGCCATTCCGCAGGCATACTGTACTGCATCCTCAAAATCTTGGAAATTCAGTGCGATCGCCTGTTCCAAAATAGTTCTGTCAACTGCACAAATATGTAAA
This sequence comes from uncultured bacterium, assembly GCA_964246695.1. GTDB lineage: Bacteria > Cyanobacteriota > Cyanobacteriia > Cyanobacteriales > Nostocaceae > Stigonema. The sequence goes on along the minus strand of CAXTSI010000003.1, from coordinate 7,165 downwards.
TCAGTCAACACTTGGGCGATTGCATCTTGAGCTACCATCACGCCCGCCGCTCTGCGAACGATATAATATATATTGGTGATTGTTGTTGCTGCAATAAACCCTTCCACCTCACCAGCATCAATCCTCGCAAACAGCATTACCGCATCCTCTACAAAAGGTTCTCGCTCTTGCAAGAAGTCAAGAACAATATTCGTATCAATTAGAACTCGCATTACTGGTATTTCTTGGTGAGATAGGTAATATAATCTGCTGCAATATCTTCATTACCTGATACGGCTGCACCTTTTGCAATACCTCGCAACCGGGATAAGTTCCCTTTCTTCTGCATTGGGCTTTCCTGCTTTAAGGATTCCAGTAGGGTTTGTACCAACTGCCAACGTTCATTTATCGATAATTGCAGCGCCTGTTTTTGCAATTCAAGCAATGTCATCAGCTTTCTCCTACCTGTATCTATCCCAATACTACGCTGGTTTTGGGTTGCTGTAACCGCGTGAAGCGAGATTCAGGACTTGTAGCTAACGGGGTTTTGCAACACTTGGCGAGTTTAGTAGGTGCAGATGTGCAAGTAACTTTGGAAACTCAGGTGCAATTACTAGACCCAGTGCCAGACCATGTGATTCGCACTGTCAATGAAAATTGTCGCACTCTCAAGTTCAAAACCCACAGTTTTGAGGAAGATTAAGCAGAACGATAGGCAATGCGAAGACTTTGTACTAAAATTACCAAGGATGCGATCGCCATCAACCCACCCCAAAACCAGTAAGGTAAAAATAACTGCTGCTGTATTTGCGCTGAGTCAGAATGCAAACCCGGACCAGCCGAAGCGCTAAATAAATAGTCCAGTTGAAGGTACGTACTCACACAAGCTTGTACACCGAGAAATTGAACGGTAAACCCCTGTACCCACCGGGGAGCTTTCAGAGCAATACCAAGGATAATTAAACCTAGTAGGGGAATTGCGATTAATCCAAACAGCGATCGCACCCAGATTAGTGTTGAAAGAATTAAAAAACTCCCGAGAATTTTCAAACTCAAGGAAGCTACCTTAAAACTGCGGGAAGCCAGAATCAAAATAGCACCAGCGATCGGTGGTCCCATTGGTCCAGCAGCTGCAACGAAAGCCTGACCAATTGGTCCTAAAAATAACGCGCCGCGATGAAACGCTACACCAGAACCATTGGGAAAAATCTGTAATTGCTCAAACTGTCCTCCTAAAAGGAGTGCAGCTAAACCGTGACCCATTTCGTGAAACCAAGTTGCCAGAATGGTGAACGGGTATAAGATGTAATTGCCTCCTGGAACTTGCCATAGTAAAATGGTAGCGATCGCCGCTGCTATTAGCCAGGTAAGACCCATGCGTTCACTTACGAACGATGTTCCCTTATACAGGGGGGTATAGTGGTGGTACTTCATAAGGGTGTTAATGCCCGGTGTATTCTACGGTATTAATTATTTATTATAGCATTTTCGATTATATTGTATTACAATTGTAGTCCTCCATCCCACTAGAAAAAGCGGTAGGATGAAAGACTTACCAAAAATTTTTGTAATTACGCCTTGAGCAAGTGCCTTTCTTTGAACTAGAACTGGCTAAGAAATTTGGAACAGAAATGTGACCAAATCTCCCTTACCTAGACTAATGCGATCGCCTGGTCGCAGACGGTGTCGGTTCCCAGGCAACAACGGCAAATTATTAATGTATGTGCCATTGGAACTTCCTGCATCTTCGATATAGTAAGCGTCTCCCTCAGCGCGAATATCTGCATGAATCCGCGAGACAATTTCTGAGTTGGGAAAACCAGAAACATCCACATCTGGGGGAATGCGGTCATTTGGCTTACCCATATGAATGACAGAAAGATTTTGCGGCAATTCCAAGATCTTGTCGCTTTGAACGTGGACGAGTCGTGCTGTCACTTGCTGCAATTGAGTTCTGGAAGCAGTGATTGGTAGTGTTCCTTGATTGGGTGGTGCTTCTTGATTGGGTGGTGTTGAGCTTTCTGGCTGTGAAATTACAGGTTGAGTCTCGATATCTGGTGGTGAGGAGATGTTTTGAAATGTTGCTACCTCTGGGTCGGGAACTGACATCTGTGTTGGAGGCAAGGGTGAATGGTCACCAGAGGTCTGGTTAGCCGATCCACTTGTGACCGCAGGTTGTGAGTGTACAAGTGGGTCAGGGTGAACTAGGGGCGGTACTTCTACAGGCATGTCGGGAGCGACGGTTGCTGCGGCGGCAGTAGGAGCAGTTGTACGCAGGTTATAACCACATTGACCACAGAAAGTTGCATCTACTTGCACGGAGGTCCCACAGCTTGGACAGTTAGTAGTAGCTGGTAATGGGGTATAGCAAGCTTCACACTGGACAGCGCCGTCTGGGTTTAAGTGATTGCAGTTAGGGCAGACGATCATGGAGTTAAGCCTTTATTGAAGATCATCATAAAATCGTGCTGGCAAGCAAAGGGGTATCTCTAGCATTCGATTTTAACAATTACAGGAATTTAGGAGTGCGGGGGTCAAACTAATTCGTAATTGGTAATTCGTAATTCGCAATTATTACCCACATGTATACAGCCCAGAGGCAAGAGAGGCGGATGAATAACGCAAATTTTTTCCCGATCTAAAGCTAGAACCTTGAACCTCAATTACGAATTACGAATTACGAATTATTCATAAGTCACTACCAGCCGCCGCATCCAGTAGCCACCAAAGTTCTCCTTGAGGTTGAATTAAACGGGATGGGTAAGTGAATTCATCTGCCGTTGGTGCGAACACTTGAGCTAAAGCTGGTCTTTTGTTTTCACCAGCAATTACAAAGATAACGCAGCTAGCAGCATTGATGAATGGGTACGTGAAGGTGAGGCGGGGGTTTCCGTCTTTGTTACCGACAGTAATTAGGCGATCGCGTACTTTTAAGGCGGACGTGTGGGGAAACAACGATGCGGTGTGTGCATCATCACCCATTCCCAGCAAGATTACATCCAATTCGGGAAACTCTCCGGATGAAGAATGAAAAAATTCTTGCAGATGCTGTTCATATTTAGCTGTAGCTGCGGCGGGATCGGCATCCAAGGTTGGCATCGGGTGGATGTTAGCCTCGGGGATGTCAACCCGATTTAGCCAAGCACTACGCGCCATCAGTTGATTACTCTCTGGATGGTCTGGTGGAACGTAACGTTCATCTCCCCAAAACACATTAATTTTCTCCCAAGGTAGTTTTTGAGTGGCGATCGCTTCGTATAACGGCTTAGGTGTGCTGCCGCCAGATAGGGCAATAGTAAATCGCCCTCGCTGCTCAATAGCAGTTTCCACTTTAGATAATATCAATTCTAGCGCTCGCGCAGTCAGCGCTTTAAGATCCGGTAGGACTTCAACCTTTTTGTTCATCGCTTCATCATCACCTTGACAACTTCCTGCAATACAATAGCGAAGTTATGACAACTTACCTTTTTAAATTTTGAAACTTTTAACATCATATAAGGAATGGGGAGTGGGGAGTGGGGAGGTAAAGAATTAAAAATTAAAAATTAAAAATTAAAAAGGGGAATTCTTCATTTTTAATTTTGCATTTTTAATTTTTAATTTATTTCCTACTCCCCACTCCCTAATTAACCTTGATAAAGCTCGTTCCAGTTAGCGATCGCTTCTTGTTGTGCAAATAACAATTGCTGAATTCCTTTTTCCGCACAATCAAGCAGTTGAGTCAACTGTGTACGGCTAAAGCTGCCTTCTTCAGCTGTTCCCTGGACTTCAATTATCCCCAGATGTTGATTCATCACTACGTTGAAATCTACTGTAGCGGCAAAGTCTTCCACGTAGTTCAAATCCAAAAATGCCTCTCCCTCCAATAAACCTACGGAAATCGCTGCTACCTGTCCGATCAGGGGCGATCGCTCTAAAATTCCTTGCTGCAATAATCTAGAAATTGCATGAGCTAGGGCTACAAACCCGCCTGTAATCGCTGTAGTTCTAGTTCCAGCATCTGCTTGCAACACATCTGCATCCACAGTTAGCGTGCGTTCTCCCAGCGCCTCAAAGTCTAGTGCTGCCCGTAAGCTACGTCCAATGAGACGTTGAATTTCTTGAGTTCGTCCAGACAATTTCAAAAATTCCCGTTCTTGTCGTTGCTGAGTAGCAGAAGGTAGCATGCGATACTCCGCAGTTAGCCAACCTTTGCCAGTTCCTTCGAGAAAGTTAGGGACTCGTTGACTAACGCTGACGGTACAAAGTACTTGAGTATCGCCGCTTTGTGCGAGAACGGAACCGGGAGCAAAGCGGGTGAAGCCGGGGTGAAAGCTGATGGGACGGAGTTCTTCGGGTAACCGACCGTCTGAGCGTTGCCAAGCCATTGGGATTGCCTCAAAATTTCATCTAGAATACCGCACAAGGGGTTGCAGTGTGTTAGGGCAATGGCTAATCGAAGACTGGCAATTAACAATTAGCAATTAGCAATTAGCAATTAACAATACCCATGTCTAGAGAGTAGAGTTATAATGGTTTGCTGTACCATCTCTGGAGACTGGTCGCCATTGATAGTTAACAGGCGGCGATGATGATCGTAATACTTGAGAACGGGAACAGTGCGATCGTAGAATAATTCTACGCGGCGCTGCACGATTTCGGGTTGGTCATCTGGGAGAAAACGCCCTAGAGAGCGGTTAACCATGACTGCTTGCGGTACTTGTAAATAAAGCGCCCAGTTTAACTTTTGCCCCAAATCGTCCAACAAAAAATCCAATTCCTCTGCTTGGAAGACAGTACGGGGATAACCCTCTATCACCCAACCACGGCTAATATCGGTTTGTGTGAGGCGATCGCGGATGAGTTCAACGATCATTTCGTTTGGGGCTAAGTCCCCTGTTTTTACATCTGGCTGTGTGTGGCGACTCGGATCAATATGGTTTGCAATCACTTCCCATAAAATTTTACCTGTAGAAATTAGAGTCAGATCAAAGTGTTTGCAAAGCCTTTGTGCTTGAGTGCTTTTCCCCGATCCTGAACCTCCCAGAATCACCAATCTCACAAAAGTTCACTCCTCATCCCGCTGTCAAAATTACAACCATCTAAAACTGTGCTGCTAAAACTTGGGTAAAATCTAACATCTTAAGGTTTTCCGCCACTACTCCCGGCATTTTTGATTAAGTTAAACTGCTGGTTTTATGTTTTAATTTTTACCATCACTTTCCTATTAAAAACGAAAATATAAATTTAATTGACTCTTGACTTAACCGTAAACGTAGTGATTGACTAAGAATCAAGTTGCAAAATCCACTACATGTTGTTAAAAACAGCTTGCTTATATAGGTAGATATCCGACAACGACCATCAGCAAAACCGCTTTATTGTATTGTATCCTTTTTTACAAAATTTTATGATTGCCCAGCTAGAAACCCCAAGCGTAAATTTGAGCCTTAGCTTACCATACCCAATTGAAGGGCTAGTACAAGTTTTCACTAGCTCTCATCGTAACTTTTTTACTAGTGTCATGGCTCAGGCACTGAGAATTGCCGGTCAAGGTACACCTGTATTAGTAGTGCAGTTCCTTAAAGGCGGTATTCGTCAAGGACAAGAGCATCCCATCCGATTGGGACAAAAACTAGATTGGATTCGCTGTGATTTACCTCGTTGCATTGATACACCACATCTAGACGATGCTGACACCCAATCCCTGCAAAAATTGTGGCATTATACACAAAAGGTCGTATTCGAGGGTCAGTATTCTCTCGTTGTATTAGATGAGTTAAGCTTGGCGATTCACTTCAACTTAATTTCCGAAACAGAAGTTTTAGCGTTTCTGACAAAACGCCCTGCTCATGTCGATATCATTCTCACAGGTCCAGAGATGCCTAAATCTATTCTGGATGTAGCAGACCAAATTACAGAGATCCGCCGCAGTCATCAACCTTAAAGGATTTTAAATTTTATTTGTTTTCAAGATCGGGTGGGCGCGACACCCACTCCATAAGGAAAGCAACTAAGATTGTGGAGTGGGCATCCTGCCCGCCCGATTTTCAGTTGATTTGTGCCTACCTACTTAGTTGAGTATGGTCTACAAACACTCAAATAAAAAATATACTTAGATTAGTAAAGTAACATCTATGCTAAAAAATGACAAATGGATAATAGAAAAAGCTGCATTGGGAATGATTGAACCATTTGAGCCTAGCTTAATTAGAAAAATTACTTTAGATTCTGGAGTAGTTGTTCCCGCATTAAGCTATGGATTATCTTCCTACGGCTATGATATTCGTTTGTCCCCTGAAGAGTTTTTGGTATTTCGTCATATACCAGGGACAGTAGTTAATCCAAAAAGATTTAATCCAAAAAATCTTGAACCTGTACCTTTACATCATGATGAAGATGGATATTTTTTCATCATTCCAGCACATTCTTATGGTTTAGGTGTGGCATTAGAAAAATTAAAAGTTCCACCAAATATAACCGTAATTTGTATTGGTAAAAGCTCTTATGCCAGATGCGGTTTAATCGTAAATACAACACCTGCCGAGGCGTCTTGGTCAGGACACTTAACGCTAGAATTCAGTAATTCTTCAAGTGCTGATTGCAGAATATATACGGAAGGAATTGCCCAATTGTTATTCCTTGAAGGTGAACCATGCCAAACGACTTATGAAGATAGAAAAGGCAAATATCAAAATCAGCCTCATAAGGTGACACTAGCGAAGGTTTAATCGCAGAAAAAGTTGGACTTTGCAGCGCCTTTTGGAGTCCATCACGGGTACTGCTTTGCTATAAACCTGTAATCATCGCCCTAGAACACCGATTCATTAATAAAACACGAGATTGAGAAACCCTATTTTAACGTCTTCCACAACCAAACATTCCTTGTCGCAGACCCAAGAACCCGGATTTTTGGTCATGATAAATGTTAGGTTGCAGTACACACGCTCAATCTACAACTTATGAAAAAGGCGGAATTGAAGATGGTAAACCAACCCGCATAAATAAATGCAAGTAGATGCAAGCCCTCTATTCTACCTCTTAAAACTTCATTCCATTTGCCCTTTTTCGCAAATGGCGGGTTAGCTTCCTCGAATTCTGAGATAGGGTAAATTGGACACAGCACTACTTGACTTACTTTTTTATTGTCAAGGTCATGGAAGAGGCAGTTCTGCTGGGGGGATGGGGAGCAGGGGGGAACCCCATC
>CAXTSI010000002.1:0-67781 GCA_964246695.1 uncultured bacterium | reverse complement strand
CCACTCCCCCATCTCCCCCATCCTCACTCCCAAACAGGGGTAGCTTGACGGTAAAGGTTGCGCCCTGTTCTTTGCCCTGACTGTCGGCGTGAACTGTGCCACCGTGGAGTTCTACCAGATGACGCACGATCGCCAACCCCAATCCCAAGCCAGTGACGGAACGGGTAATGGAGTTATCAGCTTGACGGAAGCGATCGAATACATAAGGGAGAAATTCAGGACTGATCCCTTGTCCTGTATCAGCGATCGCAATCTCAACGTGAGAATTCATCTGTTCCAGCCGCACATAAACACTACCAAGTTTTGGAGTAAACTTGATTGCATTGGAAAGCAAATTCCAAATCACTTGCTGCAAACGGTTTGAGTCACCAGCAATCGGACGTGCTGCTGGGGAAAGCACTGTCTCAAGTCGAATCTCCTTGGCATCCGCTGCTGGACGCACCGTCTCGATTACCGCCTCAATCACACTTACCAGATCGACGGCGCCAATATCCAGACGGTACTTGCCCTGAATAATCCGGGAGACATCTAGCAGATCCTCAACCAGTTGTGCCTGTGCCCTAGCATTGCGCTCAATCACGTCAATAGCCCTAGCCTTGGTTGCTTCGTCAAATTTTCGAGTTTTCAGCAACGAGGCCCAACCCAGTATAGCATTGAGGGGCGATCGCAACTCGTGAGAAAGGGTTGCCAAAAACTCATCCTTCATCCGGTTACTGTCTTGGGCTTCACGGTAGAGTCGGGCGTTATCTAGGGCGATCGCCGCCCGATCCGCTAGGTCTGCAACTAACCTCAGATCGTCGTCGGTGTAGTGACGACCCGATTCTACCCCCAGGCAGCAGGTTAGCACACCCAGCTTGCGGTTGTGGGCAATCAGCGGTACGGTGATTAACGAACAAAACTGGAGGTCGTGCATGAACTGAAGATGCTCCAGAGTGCTTGCAGCCGCTTGCATCCAGGTATCGGTAACTTGGGAAACCAAAATAGGTTTGCCTGTGGAGAGTACACTGGCGGCAGGATGGTTCTGAGAACTTTGGGACGGGACGTAGTGTTGCACCTGCGCGAGCCATTCCTGCTGGCTGGGGTCTGCATGTTGCCACGCTACCCGCTCAATTGTACCATTATCGCTGACCAGATCGAAAACACAGAATTTAGCTAGCATTGGCACCACTAGCCGTGCTAGATTGTTGAGAGTGGTTTTGTAGTCAAGTGTTGCCGCTAGGACAGCACTCGCCTCACTGAGAAATCGCAGGTTGGCTTCTGCCTGTCGGCGGTTTGTTTCTGCTTGCCGCATCCGCAGCAATGCTTTCACAGTGGCGATTAACTCAATTGCCTCAACTGGTTGAGCTAGATAACCATCTGCACCTCCATCCAACCCCTGCGCCTTATCTTGACTCTTGGTCAATGTGGCAGACAGATGCAGCACAGGAATCAAGGCGGTTTCCGGGTTGGCTTTGATCCGTTGACAAACTTCAAAGCCACTTAGGTCAGGCAGTTGTACATCCAAAATAATCAAATCTGGTGTTTGGGCTAATGTTAATTCCAGCCCATCTTTACCCGTTGCAGCTTCCGTCACCTTGTATCCAGCATTTTGCAGCATTCGGGTGACGATGTAGCGGTTAGCGTCGTTGTCGTCTACGTGCAAAATTCTCACTGGCTGCGATTCAGGCATGGTTTATTCCGCTCTCAAAGGATAGTCCTGCTTTAATTAAGGCTGAGTGTAGTAAGGCAGCTGCTTCTGACTGCAAGGGGTGTTCTTTGGAAAGAATAGCAACGGTGCGTTTCGCCAAGTTTTCTTGTTCTGCCTTTTCTAATACTTGAGATGTGTGGACGATCGCGGGAATGGGGGCAGTCTTGGGATTGCTTTTTAGCTGGTCTAGCACTTCAACCCCAGTGACTTTGAGCATGGTATAATCTAGTATAATGCAAGTAGGTTGTTGGTCTGTTGCTAAGCGGATGCCTTCGTGTAGATCGGTTGCTTCGAGAAAGTTGAAGTGGGTGTCGTTCAGGAGGTCTTTAAAGATGTATCGTGCAATCGGGTCATCGTCCACCAGCAGCAGCGTTTGCGGTTGGTTCCCTCTGACCAAGCGATTGAGGGTGTTTAATAACAGTAACCTTTCTACAGGCTTGATTAAAAAAGCATTAGCTCCTAAGGCGATCGCTTTGGTTTGGTTATTAACCACGGTAGTAACCAGAATCGGAATATCCTGAGTAGCTCTATTCTCTTTCATCTCTGAAAGAAATGTCCAGGTATGCTGCTGTTGTAGTAAAATGTCTAAGACAATCGCCACCGGCTTGAAGGCAGCCAGCGCTTGTTTTGCATGATCTAATGTCTGGGCTGAGATAATTTGATAAATGGAACCCTCGAAATACTTTTGGTAAGTGAAAAGAGTTTCAGCTTGATCTTCTACAATTAACACGGGTAACCGAGTTGGGTCTAACTGGCTGATATCGAGAACAGAGGACTCTAGGCTAAGGTTGGAATAAGTGATTGGGATCGTCGCACAGAAGGTGGAACCTACTCCTAAAGCACTGGTGACCGAAACGCTACCTCCTAGCAATTCGGCTAACTGTCGTGAAAGCGGTAATCCTAACCCAGTTCCTTTCGTCCGTTTTTGTAAGGGCGAGTCGATCTGGACATATTCTTCAAAAATTCGCTCATGATATTCCGGAGCAATCCCAATACCAGTGTCGGTAACTGAGAAGGTAATCAACTCCCCTGTAATCGCGGCTGAAACCCGCACCTCTCCTTGCTCTGTGTATTTTAGGGAGTTAGAGATGAAGTTTCTCAGAATTTGCCCCACCTTACCTTCATCAGTATACAATGTAGGGATGTCGGTTGGGATGTCGAAAATCAGAGCAATTGAGGAATTGCATGCTAGCAGGGGTCGCAGCATCCCTCTTAACGTGGCGAAGAGATCGCTGACTTCAAATGTATTAGGATAAACAACTGTCTTGCCTGCTTCGACCTTTGCCAAATCCAAAAGGTCATTGACGAGATCGGAAAGACTTTCAGCGGCTTTGCGAATGAAGGTGACTTGTTTTTCTTGCTCTAGTGTGAGTTCGCCATCCATGCGGTCTAGCAACATGCGCGACAGAGAGACAATAGAGTTCAGCGGCGTGCGAAACTCATGACTCATGTTAGAGAGAAAGCGGGTTTTGAGTTCGTTTGCCTTTTGCAGCGAATCAGCTTTTTCATCTAATTCGGCATAAAGAGAGACAACACCGCGATTGGTGTCTTCTAGCTCTCGATTCAATTGCAGCAGTTCTTCTTCCCTCTGACGTAGTGCTTCTAGGGCGTGAAGTAATTCCTGATTCTGCCGCTGAATTTCCGCAAACGGGTTTTGGGGCGACTTCCTAACTAACTCATCTGTAATCTGCCCTAGCCGGAGTTGAGTCACTTGGGGCGATCGCTTCGGCAAATTTTTTCCCATCACCACTGTCGTACCCTGTCCAGCAACGGACTCAATGTGAAATCGATCCATCAACCGCTGGGTGCCGATGATGCCTAATCCCATTCCCGTGGCTGAAATGTACTGCCCATCTAGAATCGTTTTCAGGTTGGCAATCCCCAATCCTCGATCGCGAACGCTAATCATAAAGCACCCTGACTGGTCATCTTCTATACTAAATTCTACTTTGCCGCCGCCAGCATACTGAAAAGCATTGCGGGAAATTTCTGAGACTGCTGTAGCAATGCGAGTTTGATCCTGAGCATCAAATCCCAATATTTCCGCAATTTGGCGAGTGCGTTGCCGCGTCATCACCACATCTTGCTCAAAGCGAATTTCCAGGCTAAGGATCGTTAGCGTCATGATTGAGTATCCTCTCGAGCGACTACTACTGTCACATCATCTCGACCACGGTTAAAATCTCGGTATAACACACCTGCAATTATACTGGGATGCTTGGCGGCTAAACCCAAGTAGCGATCCAACTGCCAGTGGCTGCCTAACCCATCGGAGTGCATGATCAAAATTCCCTCTGGATGCCACGGGTAGGTAAACGCCTGAATCTTGCGAACCTCATGCCCAACCGTGCCATTATGGGAAACCATTCGGGAGATACCTGTGGGTGAAAGTACTGTGGCAGAAATGTTGCCAATCCCCACAAACTGTACTGATTGTTGTTCAAAGTTGATGTCTGCGATTGCCATCGCCGCACCCCGCGTACTCCGCAATGCTTGATGAACCGCCTCAACAATTTCTTTTGGGCTGCGGTGGACATTCTCTTGGAATACCCTCACGGCTGCTGTTGCTGCGTCAGCCGCCATCGGACCATGCCCCAACCCATCCGCCACTAACAGTAAACTGCGATCGGCAGATTGGGAAATTGCCCAAGCATCACCAGATACTGCTTCGCCCGCGATCGGCAGACAGATCCCACCATGCTCCAGTTTATCCCTGAGATCCGGCTTAAATGAGGGGTTTGCCCACAATTGCGCCAAGATAGCAGTGCCCAATCCGACAATCGAATGAACATCGAACAGCCCCGATAGGCGGCTGATTGCCCCTAATCCATTGCCGAGAGTTTTGGCTGTAGAGTACCCATCGCGCAAGCAAATGCTGACGTTTTCCATCCCCGGTCCATTATCCAAAGCGAGAATTTCAATCCCCACCCGGTTGTTTTTTTCTAGCGTCTGAAGTACCAGCAGACCGTTAAGAGCGTGTTGTACCAGATTTTTGGCAACTTCAGTCACGACAATCCCAACTTTCCCCCGTTCAGTTTCGTTGAAGCCAAGCTGAGTAGCAAGCGCCAGTGCCATGCGTCGCGCTTCACCCGCCTGACTAGACTCTGATATGGACACAACAACAGCATTATTCATCACTCATCCCATCCGCAAAAACATAATTAATTTTTAATTTTTAATTTTTAATTTTTAATTGCAGCAAAGCGACAGTTACTTCCACTTAACAACCGTAATGCGGGTGCCAACTCCTACATGGGAAACAATCTCAAATTGGTTCATCAACCGTTTAGCGCCGCCTAGCCCCATGCCTAATCCACCCCCTGTAGTGAAGCCGTCTTTCAGCGCCAACTCAACATCTGGAATTCCCGGTCCTTGGTCTTCAAAGATCAGCTGCAGCCCCAAACGAATACCTGACTCCAAGGCGAATAGTGTTACCGTCCCCCCACCTCCATAATCTAGCGTGTTACGGGCAAGCTCACTCGCTGCCGTGACAATCTTAGTTTGGTCTACCAGGCTAAATTTCAAATCTACAGCTAACTGCCGCACCGCCTGTCGCACCAGAACAATATCTGCCGATCTCGTAATGCTCATGGTTTTATGACCCGGCATACCTATCTGCATTCCCTTATGGTTCCCAGACGCCAGACCGTGCGTCTTTACCTAACGCTGAGTGCAGCAAAGCCATACCTTTTTCAACATTTAATGCCGTGCGAACGCCATTTAAGGATAAACCTAGCTCTACCAAAGTTATGGCAACTGCTGGCTGCATCCCGACAACCACAGTTTGGGCATCTAGGACCTGCGACATTTTAGCAATGTTGCCCAAAACACGTCCGATATAAGAATCAACAATCTCTAGAGATGAAATGTCAATCAGGACTCCGTGGGCACTGGTTGCAACAATCCGGTTGGTCAGGTCTTCTTGTAAGGTCATCGCCAAGCGATCGTGCATATCTACCTGAATCGTCACAAGTAGTAACTCGCCGATCTGAAGGATTGGGATCCGTTCCATAACACCTGCGCGCCTCCCTACGATCGCGTCTGCGGTCGGCTGATTGCAAACCCAGTGCGCTTTAATGCCAGCAAAAAGGCATCTGCCAGGGAAGACTTCGTCTGCACATCTGCCAGATCGACACCTAGATAAACTATGGTTTGAGCAATCTGAGGGCGAATGCCGCTAATGATGCAATCTGCCCCCATTAAACGCGCCGCTGTAATGGTTTTTAGTAAATGTTGAGCCGTGAGGGTATCTACCGTTGGTACTCCAGTTATATCAATGATAGCAACTTCTGCCCCCGTTTCGACAATCCGCTGCAACAGTGACTCCATCACAACTTGCGTGCGGGCACTATCCAAAGTGCCGATGATCGGCAGGGCTAAAATGCCTTCCCATAGCTTAACAACAGGGGTTGAGAGTTCCATCAACTCCTCTTGCTGCCGAAATATCACCTCTTCCCGCGCTTTCTGATAACTCTCAATGGTCAACAGCCCCAGCCGATCCAACAGGGTTGTTGCTAACCAAGTTTCTTCCACTAGGGTAGCACTATCTTCAGCAAATTCCTGACGCAAAAGGGCGAATAACGGTTGCTTAAACGAGAATACAAAGGTTGCCGTTTCAGTGGGGGTAAAGCCTTTTTGACTTCGCATGCGGGAAATCGTGGCTAGCATTTCTCGCACGGACCGCCACTCAGAGGTTTGAATGTCGGTCAAGTTACCCTGCTGTGCCGCCTGACTCAGCAGATCCAAAAATTCGTTGCACTCCTCCTGTAGTTGTTTTTCTTTGATTAAATCGCTGCGGATTCCAGCAGCCTGCTGCGTCTCAAGCCAGTTTGCTAAAAGTTCCGATTTGGAATTTTTCAACAGTTCTGGAATTTTGCTTTTGCCGTTCATGTTCATTTAACGGCTTCCTCCATCAAATAAAGTCTATGAATGTATTGTAAAGTTTTATACATTTATGATTTTAGGGAAACTAGCTTCATCACTACGAGCATTCGCATACCGCTGACAGGGGAAATGCCAACACCACACTCATTTGTTTAAGATAAAAAGTAACAAAGGATACATTTTTTTGTAGTATCTTCAAGGTTTATCAGCCTATATCCTTCAAAAGGTAGAGTTGGGAAAAATAAATTGTATGCGATTATTTTCTAATCTCCACAAAATTGTTTAACGTTAAGAAAACAATATCAGAAAAGTAGGCTATTTCATACCAATGGGAACTTTGTCATGCCTCAAGAGACGCGACGCCAGTCGCCTCAAACTCCTCCACCCCCGCACGGCGCTGGCTCAAATTTCGCGTCTCTACTCTGTGTGCCGTAACGCACCGTTTACATGAGGTGCGTTAGCCTCTCCCCTTCGGAGAAGAGCGCACCTTAGTGTAGACGCTAGTTAGATGGTTGACACATTGACAAAAATGTGCATTCCCAAACTAGGCGTGGCTGGGCGTAGCAAAGCAGAGCTCGTCGGGCTTGTTCTAGCTGATTGATTATACTTGGTTGATGCCACTGCTGCCAGTAGAATTGCTGAAGATAATCGACTAACCACAACTGGGCTTCTGTATCTATAGCTTGATCGATTTGTTTGGCTAATTCTAGGGCGTTGCGGTAGGATGAAGGTGCTTTGGTCAGGGCTTGTAATAGTTCAGGAGGAATAGCATGCATTTGCTTGTAAGATGCGATCGCCTCCCCCGGACTGCCAGCTGCAATGCTTAACACGAACGGATGCTGCAAAATTTCCTCATTGCCAGTTTGCGTCAGTATCTGAGTCATCGCGGCTGCATCTAAACGGTAAAAAGGAATCCGTTGACAGCGTGACACCAACGTTGGCAACAAAAATTCAGGCGAAGGCGCAATTAAAATCAGCGTTGCCTGTCCTGGTTCTTCCAAGGTCTTAAGTAAGGCGTTGGCTGCGGCTTCCGCCATTGTTTCTGCTTGTTCTAGCACTACCACATTTTTTGGGGCTGCCAACGGCAGACGACCCAGAAACTCGGTAATTTCCCGAATCTGTTCTAGGCGAATTGCAGGCAGTGCTTTGCGCTTGAGTCCTTTCTCGGCTGCTTCCGTTGCGGTCAGTCGTTGTCCTTGGTGCAGGTAGGTTGGCTGTACCCATAATAAATCGGGGTGGTTGCCTTGACGCACACGATTGTCAAGAATCCCAGATGGGCGGGGGAACCCCGCCCCTACGACGTCCCTTTGATGTGTAGCAAATAGCATTTCTACAAAGCACCGTGCTGCTAAACTCCGTCCCACACCATCGGGTCCGGCAAACAGATATGCTGGAGCAACCCGGTTTTGTCTGACAGCTTGCGTCAGTAAATCTACTGCTTGTTGTTGTCCTATAAGTGGTGCGAAATGATTATTAGTTAACATAAATAGACAAGGGGGAAAGTTTATGCATCCAAACAATACGGAAGTTATATCAAATTCGGTAGCATCGGAGTCGCAAATTCAACCGCATTAAAACTTGTATCAGATCGTGCTACTTCCAGATTACTGTCCAGAAATTTTTTTCAAAAGAAAAGCCGGAGAAATTATCAGATGAAGCCTTTAAGAATATACGTTGACACTTCAGTCATAGGAGGTTGCTTAGACGTTGAGTTTGCCGCAGAATCACAACAGTTGATAGAGGCAATACGCAATAATAAAGTGATTATGCTTTTGAGTAACTTAATTCTTGATGAATTAGCAAATGCTCCACTTGACGTTCGCAATATATTAACATTGATTTCTAATGATGCTATTGAAAATGTTCCATTAACAGAGGAAATCATTACTCTCCGAAATGCCTACCTGACCGCAGGTGTTGTCACATCTAAGTCTATCAATGATGCCACTCATGTAGCAGCTGCTACCGTAGCTAGAGCCGATGCTATAGTGTTATGGAATTTTAAACACATTGTTAGACTTGATAAGATGAAAGCATACAATCAAATCAACTTGCTCAATGGTTACGGAATTTTAACAATTATTTCACCCAAGGAGGTTTCTTTCGATGAATCAAACAAAATTTAAGAAAGATTTTGACTGCTTAAAGTTTAAAGAGCAAGTCCAGGAAAAAATAGCAGCGGACATTCAAAACCTTACCCCAAGAGAAGAAATTGAGTACTACCGCGTAGTAGCTGATTCTAGTCCCCTCGGCGAGTGGTGGAAATCTGTTAAGAGCAAGGGAAGTAGTACTGATGAAAGGGCATAATTTATCCAAAATGCGATCGCTGTCTCTAGGGCGTTATCTATCTAAAAAATGAGCCACCACAAGAAAAACCGAGCACTTTTTTAGTTGGAATACACTTAACAGTTAGTTGGGCTGTTGAAGCCACTCCCGCCCCCCTTCCCTCGTAGGGAAGGGGGGAAAAATTCATACCGACCCCCAAGCTTCAAGCCGATCGCTCAAAATTAAGCGAATCTGTTCAAGGACCGCTTCTTTCTCCAAGCTAGCATCTATGCGTACAATTCGATGCGGATGGGATGCAGCTAACTCTATATATCCTTGCTGTACCCGGCGATGAAAAGCGATCTGCTCTTTTTCGATGCGGTCAGCTATGACTGTTCGCGTTCGCGAAGCGTCTCCGTTAGGAGAAGCTCCCCTTTTACGAGCAAGTCCCACCTCAACATCAACATCTAACCACAAAGTCAGGTCGCTTTGTAAACCGGACGTAGCAATAGCGTTTAGCTGATTAATTAAATTGATGTCTAATCCGCGACCATAACCTTGGTAAGCGATGGTAGAGTCAGTGTAGCGATCGCATAAAATAATTGCCCCCTTTGCCAAATTAGGCTTAAGTTCTTGTTCTACGTGTTGCGATCGGTCAGCAGCATATAAAAGTAATTCCGTCATGTCAGCAATTGGGTGTTCCCCGAATTCTAGCAACAAGCGCCGCAGATGCAAGCCTAAGTCTGTTCCCCCAGGTTCACGAGTCACGACTACAGATGTAGAGACTTTACATGCAAAGTCTCTACGCAGCCATTCACAACAAAGCTGTATCAGGCTTGTTTTGCCGCAACCTTCCACCCCTTCAAATACAATTAACTTGCCATTCATCCTTTTTGATTTTGCTGCTACCAACTATCAGAACACATTTTCTCAGGCTATTCTACTTCTTATCGAGTTTTTATAGTTCCGCTTTGATGTCTAGGGCAAACCTATCAACTTCATTTGCATACGTTATTTGAAACGATCACCCAACACGGGAGTTCTGGTTCACCAGCCAAACAGAAAGCAGGGCGATCGCCACACCAGCCACAACAAAACAAGGAATGTAGCCGGAACTATCCACAACTCTACCAAATACTGCTGTACCGAGTCCCTGTCCAATAAACAGGTTGAACACGAACAGCGCAACTGCTGTACCGCGTGCCTCAGGTGCTAGTTCCGTCGCTCGCGTTTGAAGCGTACTATGCATCATATAGAAGCCCAATCCCATCATAATACTTAAGGGGATAAACAGTATCCAGTTCTGGAACACTGCGATCGACGAGTACCCAGCGCACATTAACCATCCTCCGACCCCAATCAAACCGTTCTCACCAAGTCTGCTGACTAGCCACTTCACAGAACGACTGTAAATCAGCCCACCAAACCCAAAACCACTGAGCATAAACCCAATCGCAATGTAGGATAGGTGATATCGGTCGCGAAGAAATGCACCGATGTAAGAGAATCCCCCGAATAGGCAAAAGCCTTCAATAAACACCGCCACAATGATAGTACGGGCAGCGGGTTGGGTCATGAGTTCATAGTAAGGCTGAAACGTTACCAAACCCACCGGACCTTGAGAACGATGTCTATCTGGTACGTTGCGGATGGCACGCCACATCATCACCGCAATGCCAAGAGAAACGATCCCAAATAGTAAAAAGATATCACGCCAGCTAATATATTCTCCAAAAATACCACCTAAACTGCCGCCAAGGATCTGACCCAATACGAGCGCACCCACATAACGTCCGATTGCCGCTTGACGTTCTTCGTAAGGAAAGTTGTCGCCGATGTAAGCTAGTGAGAGCGGGATGATAGCAGCTGCAACCATACCCGTCAGAAACCGCAGTAAGGTAAGTAGGGCAATATTTGGCACGATCGCACAAACTGCTGTCCCAACTGCAAATGCTCCCATTGCAACCGTCATCACTTTGAGTTTTCCAATGCGATCGCCCAGTGGACCATAAACTAATTGGAACAGCCCGTAGGGAATTGTGTATGCCGAGACAATCACCGCCGCACTTCCAACTCCGGTTTTAAACTCGTCAGCAATGATGTGAAGCAGCGGGTCAATCACCCGCGCATCAGCAATTACCATAAAGGCAGCTGCACCCAACACTCCTAATGAGACTCGTGTCTTACCAACTCCATCCGGCTTCAACTTATCCACATTCTCCTGTTGCTTGCTACACAGTATAATTCGGAATTCGTCATTATGGTAATAATTTACGGGCGTTGCTGATTCCATGTATGAAAATGATTTTACGTGCGGACCAAAATCATTGTAGAGACGTAGAAGTGCTACGTCTCTACATCCGGATTCATACAAATTGAAAGCAACGCCCATTTACGAATTACGAATTATAACAGCTATCTGCTACTTGTTGCAAGCTTTGGAAAGTGGTGATGGAAGTTGTGGTGATACAGCTTTTTAGAAGTAAGACTATCCGGGTCGGCACGGAAGATGCCGCTGGTGCCATTAGCAAGTTGAGCAAGAAATGCAACTTGACCGGAATTATTCAGTCCCTTTGAACCACGACCAAAAGTAAGGCTTGTGACTGTCGAACCAGACAGGGAATCACCAGTGGCGATGACCTTATCACGTACTGAATCGGGTCCAGTAAAGATACCTTGACCCCCCTGATTCAGGCTTGCCAAAAAGACCACGATTCCTAGATCGTTTATTGAGGGGGTAGACAGACTGCTAAAGGGACCGCTGATGTCAGCAATAGTAGTTCTTGTGGTTCCATTGCTCTTCAAAATCGCGTTACCTACTCCAGCTCCCGTTGCATCGTAAGTCACAGTGTAAAAAGCTACATTGCCTTTATTATTCTCCGAGAAACCTCCCTCGGTAGATCCGATCCTCATAAAATTGGACAGCCGGGGGATACCAGTAGTGTCAGCAATGACACTCTTGTTTGTTCCATCGTTCGCGACAATTGTACTCTCCGCGTTTCCTACAGTGTTATCATGTATGTAAGTGACTGTTCCGACATTGTTCATGAGAGGCTGTATGAGTTCTTGACCGAGCACTACGTCGTCGAGAGTTGTTCCATTCTTTGTGAGAATACTGTTGGTATAGTTGGTTTTTTGTCTGAAAGCTAAGGCGCCTGCGTTATTGATAGACGGAAAATCAAGGGTAATATAATCGTACTTAGAATTAAAGCTTTTGGGACGAACGGTGGTAATCGTGTTAACTGTTGTTCCGTCACCAGTGAAAATCCCCACACTCGACGGAATTTCTCCATCATTTCCATCATTTAATGATGCAGCAAATGCTACAGTTCCGCGATCGTTTATGGAAGGATAAGAAGAAAATGAGCGAAAAAGACTACTGGTATCAGCAATCGTAGTTGTTGTGGTGCCGTTGCCAGTGAAAACACCTTGTCTTCCCGCATCTAAGTTAGCAAAAAAGACTACAGTTCCTTGATTATTAATAGCAGGAGGGGTATTCACGAAGGAACTATAGCCGCTAGTAGTGTCAGCGACTTTAGTGAAGGTATAAGCACTCGCCTCACCCATACTGAGTAAGCTTAAGCCAACAGCAACTGCGGTTCTTACTGAAAATCTTTTGATTTCGCTTACAGGTAATGATAAATTCTTCATAGATGTCATAAAAGCTACTCCAACACAATAGTAGCTTCTCCCAAGTTAGGCTAAAAAAATATAAAATTAGAGTAAAGTAACTGTAAATTTACTGTTAAAATACGCAAAAATTTATATTAAATTATACATATTACATAAGTACTAAAGATAAAGCGTCGGGGCGAGGTTACCCCGCCCCGACAATCTGGTCAATTTACAGTCTATACCTCCTGAACTGGAAAGCAATCTTCCTCGGCGTTAAAGATACTGGGTAAGCTTTCTACACCTCACAAAACAGCAGCATTAGAGTGCAGACCATTTGTATTACCTAGTGTGGCGATCGCATCAAATTGAGCTGGGGTCAATCCAAGTTGGCGCACGTGACTCTCTGAGCAAGCAGAAAATGCTTGGTAGACCCGTGCAAGTTAATGCATGATAGGAATAAAGGATTATTTTGCCGCAGCCTTGGCAGGACTAAGCATTGCTGATAAATAACTCGACTGTTCTAATTAGAACATAACTTCATTGAAGCTAGCTTGACACTTAATTTCTAGAGGCTATGGCGCTTTCATTAGATGCAGAGAAACGGGTTGTCTGGCTGCTTTTTGCTTAATTTCAACAGATTCGATGACGGTAATATGGAAACAGAGCAAGTTCCAATAATGCTGTATACACCCTATGAATCGCTTTTCCTTTCCCATCGCTCAATCAGATCCACCCCTGCCACCAGCGCAAGTTCTGCCGACGATGTACGATCTACCTAGTGAAGACCCGGAGGAACCAGGGTTGCCAGATGAATTTCATGACCTCCAACCCCAACTATTGAGTTTGACTCTGCGCCTGTTAAACTATAATCCTTATGAGTTCTTTACAGGTACGGATTTAAATTTGTACTACGATGTAGCCCATCCCCTTTGGCACAAACGTCCCGATTGGTTTTTAGCTGTGAGTGTGCCAAGGTTATACCCAGGAGGAGATTTGAGACGTAGTTACGTAACGTGGATTGAGGGAAGAAACCCCTTCGTTGTTGTCGAATTTCTCTCTCCGGGTACGCAAAAAGAAGACCTAGGTCCATATGCTGAAGAAGAACTAGAGGCGGTAGAATCATCTCAACCGCAGGCAAGTGCAGAATTGCCTTCCCCAGAAGAAAATCATACGCAGGTAACAAAAAACACTCCGCCAACGAAATGGGAAGTATATGAGCAACTGTTAAGAGTGCCATACTATATTGTATTTAGTCGCTACACAAATCGTGTGCGGTTCTTTCAACTAGAGGGAGCGCATTACCAAGAACAACCGCTAGATAGGGAAAATCCCCGTATCTGGATTCCGGAGTTGGAAATTGGGCTGGGATTATGGTTCGGAGAGTTCTTTAGGATTCCTCGCCTTTGGCTGCGGTGGTATGATGCTCAAGGCAATTGGATACCAACTGATGTTGAAGAAGAACGTACAAGGGCTGAACTGGCTTTAGAGCAAGTGCTACAGATAGCACGCAATTTACTCTCCTCAGGGATGTCAATCGCACAAGTAAGCCAAGTGACTGGATTACCCGAAACTAAGGTGCAAAAGTTGCTTTAACCGCTTCTAAAAATTTACCCAGACCCTCGACTGTCCGCTCCACTGCGTTGTTAGCATGCGACTGCCTGCTACAACTGTCGATATTAGGAATGTCCCCTTTTCTTCGCCGATGAGTCTCATGGTGGTCACGTGCCGAGGAGCTCAGGCGCGAAGATGTCCTCGCAGGTCAGCCGTCGCTTCGACAGTCCCTGTTCGAAATGGTAGCGCAAGAAGGTGTCAACTGCTTTGCGATTGGCTTCGACGCCGTAGGGCCACCAGTCCTCGCCTAGCAGACTGCGATCCTCGTCAACGAGCTTGCTGAACCAGGGGATCATGATGCCCATGTTATTGAAGATCAAACCCTTCTTGTACTGCTCCATTGCGATGTCTTTCGCGTCGCAGAAGCCCTGGTAGACAGTCTTAACTATCTCTGGGTACTCTGACAGGAGTTCCCTGCGAACCACGACCGTGTGCATGATCGGAAAGATGCCCGTGCGTTGATAGTAATCACGCTCTGCGGACTCATACTCGTCGAATAGCCGCGCGACCTTTGGTGACTTATTTAGCACGCACTTAGGCACATCAGCCGAGATCAGCGCGTCGATCTCTCCCCCTTCAAGCATTTCTCCCAGTTCCTTGCCTTCGGGGGCCGACATCACCTCAATGTTGGCAGGATGCGGATGCGGAATGAAGTCGATCGGCTGCAGGGGCCAATCAAGGCCCCCGACGATCCAGCGGCACTGATCCGGTGCTACGCCATAATCGTCGGACAGAATGCCCTTCGGCCATACGCCTGCGTCGTGGCCATACACCGCAAATTCACCGACGGTTTTGCCGGCGATATCCTCCGGCCTTTTGATGCCACTCGCCGTGTTGATGTAGATCGCCGAGTGCCGAAAGCAACGGTTCGGGAAGACCGGCAGGGCGATGAACGGCGGATCATCGAAGTCGAGGGTACGTAGATAGTACGTCATCCCAAGTTCCGACACATCAAAATCACGCTGCCGAATCATGCGCTCGAAGATTTCCGTGACAATGCGGCCGCTGTGGAAGGTGGCATCGACGCCGTCGATCTTAACAGTACCATCGGACAACGCGCGCGTCCGGTCGTAATCCCAGAAGGCGATGTCAAGCTTCAGATCGCTCATTGCGCAGCTTCCTTTTATTTTGATATAGAGCAAAAAATCTTGCCGTTTTTAGGATGATATGCATGATGCTCTTCCAGATTGTTCTTGTTTCGATAATCTATCCAAAAATCTGGTCAATATGTTATCTTACAACACATAAATTCATCTAATTAAACATAAGATATGCAAGGCAGGCTAACTATTATTTAGACTGACAGTTTCCGTCTAATTGCCCAATTCTGGACGTTAGAGCGAAATCTGTCGTCCTAAGATCCCGTTTAAAGCCCACTTTTAAGAAAGATGTTTTTCGCTCTGGCGTAAGCGCAAGAAAAACTACGTCCTTGTTACAATCCCACGGCGCCCATCCGTGGGATACACTGTTAAGAGTTCCCTGTTAAGAGTTTCCTCTGAAAGGGAGTTGATCGATGTTCGTAGGACGGGCGCTTAGAGCTTATCCGACAAGAAATAGTTGGAAATCCCTAATTACGCATTACAAATTACGAATTATGAATTAGGACGCTGAATTGTATTGGCTGACTGGTTAAATAACAACTCCCGCGACTTCTCAAGATCAAGCTTCTGATTTTTGAACGCCTCTGCCTTTTCGTAGGCACGAACCGTTGCCGGACGCCCGTGAATCGTCTCGAACCAGCGCTTGAGGTTGGGAAAATCCTCTAGCTTTTGGCTTTGGATCTCATGTGCTACAATCCAAGGATAAGCAGCAATATCGGCAATTGAATAATCGCCAGCTACAAACTGTCTATCTGCAAGTCGCTTATCCAGCACGGCATATAGTCTCGCTGTTTCATTCACATAGCGGTTAACGGCATAGGGAATTTTTTCGGGAGCATATTGGCTAAAGTGGTGGTTTTGACCAGCCATTGGTCCCAAACCCGCCATTTGCCAAAATAGCCACTGAAGGACTTCAACGCGATCGCGCAAATCAACGCCGATCAACTTCCCGGTTTTTTCTGCTAAGTACAGTAGAATTGCACCAGATTCAAACACTGAAATTGGTTCGCCACCAGTTGCAGGTTCATGGTCAACAATTGCAGGGATGCGATTGTTGGGGGAAATTTTGAGAAATTCCGGTTTGAACTGTTCGCCAGCGCCAATGTTGACGGGAACGATGGTGTAGGGCAATCCGACTTCCTCAAGGAACATCGTGATTTTGTGACCGTTTGGTGTTGTCCAATAGTAAAGTTCAATCATGGTATTTCTCCTTGTAATTTAAAAGCGCTCGACCCAAGGTCGAAGTTCAACTTCCCATGTCCAGGCACTGCGAGGCTGGCGGAGAATGTTGAGATAGGTTTGGGCGATCGCATCAGGGTCGAGCATACTATCTGGATTATCTGCTGACTCTTGGCGTTGTGCTGAGCGGATCGCACCGTCGATTACGATCGGGTGCCACATGGATATTCTGCGGAGCAAGTTCCCGAGCAATACTTTGAGCCAAACCGCGCAATGCAAATTTACCCATTGCAAAGGGAGCAGACCGAGGATAACCCTTGACACTTGCTGAGGCTCCAGTAAAGAAGATAGCACCGCCTCCCTGATTTAACATGCGTTTGGCTGCGGCTTGTGCAACGAGAAAGCCTCCATAAGCAGTTACATCTAGAGTTTTCGCCACGTCAGCCGGGTTTAGTTCAACAAAGGGTCCATTCACCCGGAAACTCGGGTTGTAAACGACGACATTCGGGGAACCTACACGACTTTCAACATCGATAAATAACTGCTGCACTTCCTCTGGTTTTGAGGAATCGCAGGCGAAACCACTAGCCCCAATCTCACTACTAAGTTGACTGAGTTTCTCAATCTGGCGAGCTGCTAAAGCTACAGTAAATCCCTCTAGTGCAAACAGGCGAGCTAAAGATGCGCTCAGTCCACTACCTGCTCCGACAATCAAAGCTGTTGGCATTTTCTCATGTTCCTCCTTTAAAAGTAAGCTAGGTTTCGTAGTTGCGCTTTAGCTTAGCGCAACTACGAACCTTCAATTAAGCAGGAGATATCTGTGAATCTGTTGTACTAGGACGTTGACCAATCCGGAGTACAAGCACTGCTGCAATCGGGCACAGAACCTCTTGGCTGGTATTTCGGTCTTTCAAAAAAATCGAATAATCAAACTATAATATAGTTAAGTAAATAATGCAACTCACGGGATCTGGAAAACCTCGCTTCCATTCCTCGATAACTACAAGGGGAGAGGCTTTGAATTTCTCCCCGGACCTTGTAGGTCCGGGGACGTCATGTGTATGTTTCACAATTTAAAACCGACATTAAATGTCAAAATAATTAATTGCATAAACATCCTGTTAAGATTTATGAGATATTTGCGCTATGTGGTGCTAAGTGTATTTATTTGCGTACTATTACTGACGACGGCTGCAACTCCTTCTTTTGCCGCTGAAAAGATTGTCTTTCAGTATGGCTTGTTTGAACAATCACTACCTATTGCCGATTTACGTAAGTATGCAGATAGGCAACAAGTTTCTTCTGATTTGGGATTTTTTCTGAAATTTTTCAATCGCGAAGAAGTTCGTGAGTTTCATCAGGCGCTACAAGTAAAAATGTCTCTTTCGCTTGTGGCTTTGAATAAACTATTAAATACAGAACTGGCGAACAGCATTTTATCTAATGTTTCCCAAGCGATCGCCCGTCGTGACAAAGCCGGGGTACAAGCACTAAACGCTGCTATTATCCTAGGGGCTAATTCTCAAGATGGTTTGGGAATCATCAGCCTTCTTGAAGCTTATCCCAGTGAAAGACTAGTTATTAACACTCCAGCAGCGTTAAATATTGTCAGTCAGTTAAATTTATATCCCACTGAGATCCCACCGTCAGATAACTTAAGTTCTACACCTTTATGGCAACTTGAAGTCCAATATCAGAAATTTGCTACTGAAGGAAAGCAATTCTCTGCTTGCTTGTTTGGGGATTCTGTTACAGCTGAACTTGGTAATACCCTTGGTAATGGGACTTTTAATTTTGCGTTAAATGGTTTAAGTGGTATTTCACTTGTTGAACAACTGAAACTTCTGATTCCGACCAAAGTTAGATGCGACTCAGCGGCGATCGCCATTGGTGGAAATGATGCTTGGTACGGATTAAGCGATCAATTGTTTGCGAACAAACTCCAAGAATCAATTTCCTTAGTGCGAAGCCTTGGCAGTAACCGAATCTTTTTGATTCCAGCTTTTTACTCAACAGTTGCAGCTAGTAAAGATCCAAGTATTTCAGCAACAAATTCTAGAGTAGAGCAGATTAATGTTGTCATGAATCAAGTTGCAGTCAAAAACAATATACCATTTGAACTACAACAAGTTCAATCATTAAATGAGAATACTGCGTTGAAAGATAGTTTAAGTTCTGAAGATGGCGCTCATTTAAATGATGAAGGTATAAATATTTATCGGCAGGCATTATTAAAGATTCTGAGTAAGTGAGTCACAATTTTATGTCTAATTGCATACCATCAAACACAAAACTTTGGTTTATTATATCATGCTCGGTAAATGACTTATCATTTAGGTCTTACCTTCAACCCGCCTTTGACTTGCGTCAAAGTCTCCCCTCCCCTATTAGGGGAGGGGTTGGGGAGCGTAAGCGCCGACACGAGTGTCTCCAACGCTCTTATCCTGCGATCGCGTTACCCGTATAGGCGCACTGGCACCGACCTAGGCGACTGGTGAGTCCAGTCCTTGCAGCTTGTTTCCCGCGCCCAGGGAACTGGCTTTCCCGTTGGGCGTGGAGAGGTCGCTTATTATGGCTTGCCGCGTGGGGTTAACTGCTGCTTGCTAATATCTTGGTATATCTATGCAGAACTTTTTTTACTACATAGATATTAGCTGTTTGACTGCTTAAAGATTACTCCGCATCAAGTCTTTGCTTTTCTGCAATGGCTTCTATCTGCTTTCTAACCCATCCTCCATACGATTCAGACGTGTCTTTGATTTTGTTTACCTCTTCAACAACCCACGGCTTAAGGACGACAGTAACAACCGTGTTGTTTTGATTATACTTTGCGGAATACTGTCTGTTCTTGTGAGCGTTTCTTTGTCTCCATTCAGGTGTAGGCATTTTTTTAGTTTGTTCTTAATTAATTGTTGACAGTCTCACAACTGAGACTTATAATATAGATTATACAGATAAAACATTGCACGGGAGGTGATAAACGTGGCGGAGTCAACTAAAACTTATACAGACCAAATAGAATTTTGGCATTGGGGAGAGTTGTTTGCTCTTTTTAACTTGGTTGACTCGGCTCGTCACTACTGCCTTGAGTTGATTATTAGTGGTAAGAGTAAGCTTGAATGTAACAAGCAATTACAAGCTAAGTTTAATATCAACAAGCGGTGGGCTAACTCTATTTACACAGAGGTGCAAGCAATTGTATCCAATATTAATGAAAATAGAGCTAACCATATCAAAGTGCTAGAAGGTCAGATTAAATCAATCAGATCTGACATCAGAAAGCGTGAAAAGCAGATTAAAGATTTTGTACTTCAGGATAATAAGGAAAAATCAAAGCGCGATTTGAAAGGCTTTTCAGCTATAAAACTAAAAATCAAAAAAGCTTGTAATCTTTATGCAAAACAACGCCAGACAACAGAACTCCAGGACGCTAAATTTGGTTTACACCAAAAGAAACGGAGGTTAAGCTTATTAGAAAACAAGCTTAAACACCTCACTTGCACCGTACCTAATTATGTTTTACCTGATGCTAACGGCTTCATGCTTGTTGGCAGTAAGGATGAATCCTCCGGCAACCAGTTAGCGCAGTTTGATTACATTGAAAGCACTGATAAGTTTGTCCTTTCTATTCGCACTCCCTACGCTTTAGAAGAAAGGCTAGGAGGTCAATACATTCGTATTGATAGTTTAAACTTCAAGCACGGGAAACACGAAATTATTGAAGCTATTTCGGAGCGTTGTTATAAAGTACGAACCAAAGATAAGAACGAAAAATGGGCAATTGGGTGCAGTGCTGTAACACTCCGCTTTTATTGGAAAAATGATGGTTGGTATATTGCGGCAACGACAGACGTTAACTTACCTGAAATTACCTCAGAGTACCTTTCCGGTTACGTTGGCATTGATTTGAATGCGGACTCTGTTGGGTGGGCTGTATGCGATGCCCAAGGTAATTTACTGGAATTTGGTGATTACAAAATCGACCTTCATTCCAAAAATTCTAATCAACGATCAGCAATTCTTAGTGATGCTGCCACTTTCATTGCCTTTAAAGCTAAACAGTACAATTTCCCCATAGTCTCAGAAAAATTAGACTTTTCCGGTAAAAAGGAGCAACTTAAAGAAAAAGGCAAGAAGTATGCTCGTATGCTATCTTCTTTCGCCTACAGTCAGTGGAATGACGCGCTCTTATATGCTTGCCAAAAACACGGTATTTATCACAAGAAAGTTGAGGCGGCTTTTAGCAGTTTAGTAGGTTTGATGAAATTCATGTCTATGTATGGCATGAATTCGTCATCCTCGGCAGCGTTCGTCATAGCGCGTCGTGGTCGAAGATTCTCAGAAAGAATCCCAAATCAACATCATTTACGTAGTGACATGTCCGCCTACGCCGAAAAAACTAAGGTGAAGCACGTTTGGTCGCACTGGAGTAAAGTGAGTAAGAGTGTCAAAGGCACTCCGAGACACCAATATTACACTGCCCGTCCTAACAGGACGCAAAAGGTTAAGCTTGGCGGTCAGCTTGTCCACTCTGTGGGCAAGCATGGACTGTCAGGCAATCCAGTCCAATTGGAGCTTTTTGAGGTTGGTGTGATTCCAACGGGTAATGACGCGGTATCCGTTGCCGCGTCTAGGTCTAGGAAACGATGTGCGCGTGGAATATCTACGTTTACCCAGTTATGCCTAGATTTAAATTAACGGTTTATCTAAAATTGCATCTCTAAAATTGTGGCAGTGGTAGTGCAGTCAGCACAGCTGATAAATTTTATGTTATACTCATTGAAGATTATATTCGGTTATGCAGTTTGTGCTTATTTGTATTACAAGCCTCTCTCCGAATCCAAATCTCTACACCATCTGATTCTGGAGATGTTTTTTATGTCAATTTATGTCGGTAATCTTTCCTATGAAGTTGTAGAAGATGACCTAAAGCAAGTCTTCTCAGAATATGGGACTGTTAAGAGCATTCAAGTGCCAAAAGACCGGGAAACTGGTCGTTTGCGTGGTTTCGCTTTTGTAGAAATGGGAACAGATGCAGAAGAAACTGCAGCGATTGAAGCCCTTGACACTGCTGAGTGGATGGGTCGTAACCTCAAGGTTAATAAGGCTAAGCCGCGCGAAGACAGAGGTTCCTTTGGTGGTGGTGGTGATAGACGAGGAAACAATAGTGGAGGAGGGGGAGGAGGATACTCTCGCCGCTACTAAGCTTCTTCGTTAAGTCTTTGCTTTTTCTCTAATCGTTTCATCCCAAGCAAAGAATTTAACTTTCGGGTATTTTGGGCAGACAGGGAGTCTTGCCCTTTTTTACTCGTATTTGACTGGATTGTTTAGATCCCGCCACCCAACCATCAATTAAGTTAACTAAGTAGGAGAGAGAATGACCCAAATAATCACGGGCGAAAATGAAGGAATTGAGTCAGCCCTACGTCGATTTAAACGAGAAGTTTCTAAGGCGGGGATTTTTCCAGATATGAAGAAGCATCGTCACTTTGAGACTCCTTTGGAAAAACACAAGCGTAAAGCTAAAGACGTTGCCAAGTCTAAGCGGTATCGGAGACGTTCCTCCCGTCAGAGCACTTAATTCAGAGACTGGGTGGGCAATACCTCCCACCCCCACAAGCCATTGATAAAATTAAATAGTAAGTAAGTAGACATAATTAACTTGAATATCGGGCGGGCGAGACGCCCACCCCACAAGAGGAATAAATTTCTTGTAGGGTGGGCATCCTGCCCGCCCTCACCCTTGTAAAGGTTAAGGCGCTCTTGACTCTTCTGTTTAACGAGTCTGGTGCAATTCTCGTCGAACTTCATAGTCAGCTATTTCTGGTACACGGAGGATAGTTTTAGTTTTCTGTAAAGATTGCAACTACTTTTTGATTTTCGGCTCCACTCTAGGATGTGTTACTTGTGATAGCGGACCAGTATCTAGGAATATAACCTTACTCATCTGGTGCTTTTTACAAGGACAGCCGACTTTGATTTAAAGCTGCCTCAATCTGAGGTAAGCATTGATGCTGATTTTGCGGGAAACTAAAAAATGTACTATTTCTATCCTTACTTGTTTAGGAGTACTGAGTTTTTTATGAACTATTTCCGCAAGCGCCTGAATACCAGTGTAGGTATTTGTTTATTTTTTGGCTTGTCCTTGGTCTTATTTATTAATTTGTTTTCTGGTCGGGTAGTGGCGCAAAGTGTACCTCTTGGGACTGATATCACCTCCATGACAATCAAAACAACGGCTGCTCCGATTAACTCGGTTTCTAGTGTTAGAGGAGACAGTGAGTTTGAAGGTGGGACTTATAACCTTAACTTTTTGGGATTAACTCAATCAATCACAGGTTTCTCCTTCAATGGCGGAACAGCCACTATAGACCAAGCTATACCTGCTTCTGTATATGTTCGCCGCAAACCACGTACCGACAGGAGGCAGTCAGCTTGGTATTTTGGCACATTCGACTCGTCCAACAATACCTTTACCTTGTTAGGTCCTGGTTCACTTTCCCAACAGCAACTTTTTTCGGGAAATAACATACTTGCTGGCTTTGATAACGTCTTCACTAACACAGGAGCTAACGTTGGGGGTACACTTTATAACGGCAACGTCAGTATTGAGCGCGTAGACTTTGTTTTGAAAACTCTTGTCGAGGCTAGTGATGACACTGGTTTTGTTGTCTTTGAAAGAGGTGTACCAGCTGGACACGATGGTTTTGGAATTGCTGCGATTACAGGAGTTAATTCTTCTGGTAAACCAATCGATTACGGTTCCGTTGTCAACATACCAGCTTCTTCTTGGGGAAAAGTTCCTCTCGTCACACCCATTCCCCAAACCTATTTCCTAAACAATATTGCTGATGGTGGAACGGGAACTGCTCAAAACCCCGCTCTGACAGTACCTGCCGGACAAACTTTGGGTGGTATTGTTATCAAAACAAGCGAACTCGTTAGCCCCGGTCAGACAATTTATGGGTACTCTATTTTCGCTCCTGATGTGACTTGTTCATCTGCTGAGTTGGTTAATGTCAATAATCCCTGTTTTCCATCAGACACAAAGACGGATGGTGGTATCGATCTACCTTCTGTCAATTTAGGAGCCGTAAAACTTCAATCAGGAGTGTAGATGTAGCGAGAGAGTTATACTAATTCCCTCAACCTGTTTCCCCAAGTAATTTTCAGCCAGGATTAATTGCAACTAGTGGTAAAGAAAACGACCCTTTTCTTTACTACTGTGCCTTGGAGGCGACCCCGATCGTAAACAGCCTGTAATATCATGTCCGCATGAACACTTATAATACCTGTAGGTTGGGGACAAATACCGCCATCAGCACCAGGGAAGTGGCAATAACTGCACCAGTGACCTCATGCATCGCTTCAGAAGCCGCTTTTCGGGCTGAGATTTTCTGCTCCTCCATCAAGCGGGCAACGTTGTTCTCCCATATATGTTCGTTTATTCGATAAAATCGAATAATAAAAATATAGTCGATTTAATGAGATAATGCAAGTATGAGATTCCTCTATCACCCAGATCGAAAACACATATCTTTGGCAGGAGTGCTGTATGCGTTAGGCGACCCCGTGCGGCTAGAGATTGTGCGTCTGCTGGCAAGCAAAGGGGAGCAATGCTGTGCTAACTTCGATTTTGCGATCGCCAAGTCCACAATGTCAAATCATTTCAAGATTTTGCGGGAGTCAGGCGTACTGCTGACTCGTAAAGAAGGGACACTGCACATTAATACATTGCGGCGAGAAGATTTAGAGGCGCTGTTTCCAGGGTTGCTAGATGCTGTATTGCGATCGGCTCAACCGTTGCCAATTTGCTCATCAACCTGTAAAGATTAATCAAAACTTAGTGGAGGCTTGGTGAGTGAAGTAAAATATTTGCCGCATCCAGTTGAATTGTAGCAGCAATCCCAAGCTGATTTCAATCCACGATCAAGATTCAGACAGTGAAACTTGAGCCACCATAGATAGAATACCACATGAGCGAGCGGGCGATCGGGATTCAACAAGGGATAAAAACCGCTATAAATATGCAACAGCAACCATCAACATCTTTGTTTAGCTTAGAACCTGCAATTGACCGTCGCTTTCTGAAGGTGACTCCTGATACGTCACTTACAGAGACAATTACAATTATGGGCAAAGCACGGAGCAGTTGTGTTCTACCGAGTTTGAACTTATTACTGGACACTACATTTTTGCTGGAAGCCAGAGCTAGTGGCATACTTGTAGTGGAAGGAACGCAGTTACTTGGTTTATTTACTGAAACAGATGCAGTACAGGTAATTGCCACCGGCAAGAATTTAGTAGAAGTGAAAGTTGCTGAAGTCATGAGGCAGCCAGTGTTCACACTGCAGCAAGATGACGCACAGGATATTTTTACTGCCCTGTCACTGCTACGCGAACACAAGATGCGCCATCTACCAATTGTGGATGCTCAGGGACAACTGGTGGGCATGGTCACCCTCGAAAGTATTCGTCAAGCGCTGCAACTTGATGAATTACTGAAATCACGGCAGTTGGCAGAGGTGATTTCCACTCGAGTAATTCAGGCATCAGTGACGACCTCGGCACTGAGTTTAGCTCAGTTGATGGTAGAACATCAGGTCAATGGTGTGGTGCTGATGGCAGCAGATGATCGGGCTGGCATGCAGCCAGTGGGGATCGTGATGAAGCGGGATCTCGTCCAGCTTCAGGCTCTAGGACTAGATTTATCGCAGACGCTGGCTCAGACCGTAATGCATACGCCGTTACTGCATTGTAGTCCAACAGAATCAGCACTGATTGGCTACTGGAAAATGCAACAACAACGCGTGCAGCAATTTGTAGTGTCTGAAAGCTGTAGAGAAATTTTGGGCATTGTGACGCCAACTAGCTTTCTGCAAACACTAGATGTAACGGTAATGCGGCGCACCGTAGAGCAACTACAGATCTCCATTGAACAATTTGAAACCAAAAAAGCCGAACTGTTACAATCAAGTAACACTGATATAGAACTTCAAGCGCAAGATACCCCAGCAGTACTCCTAGAACAGCTTCAGTCTAATCGCCTCTTAACTGCAATGGCACTACGCATTCGGGAGTCACTCAACTTAGATGAAATACTTAACACCACAGTCGCCGAAGTGCGGCAGTTTCTGCAGACAGAGCGAGTGATTATTTACCGTTTTAACCTAGACTTAAGTGGAACGGTTGTGGTCGAATCCGTTGCTTCTGGTTGGCAGCCAGCTTTGAACAGCACCATCCAAGACACTTGCTTTGGGAAAAACTATGCTCAATCTTACAAAAAAGGGCGGACTCTCGTCACAGAGGATATTTACACAGATGGTTTTACTCAGTGTCACATCGATATCCTGGCTTTGTTTAGCATCCGAGCTAGCCTGGTAGTTCCCATCCTCCAAAGAGAACATTTGTGGGGTTTGTTGTGTGCTTACCACTGTTCCGAGCCTAGGTACTGGCGCCAGTTTGAAGTAGATTTGCTCCAACAACTGGCAACGCACGTTGCCATTGCCATCCAGCAGTCTGAACTGTATCAGCAAGTTCAATCTGAACTGGCTGAGCGTAAACGGGCAGAGGAGCAGCTATTAGCATCACTTAAAGAAAAAGACATCCTCCTCAAGGAAGTTCATCACCGAGTCAAAAATAATCTCCAAACTATTTCCAGCTTGCTGAGACTGCAGTGTGACTATATAAAGGATGAAAAAACACTAGCATTATTCAACGAGAGCCAGAGTCGTATCCGTTCAATGGCCCTCATCCACGAAAAACTGTATCAATCCAAAGACCTATTCAGGATAGATTTTGCCGAATATATCCGTGAACTAGCAGCTAATTTACTTCGTTCATATTCTGCTAGTTCACAGCCAATTACCTTGAGAATAAATGCTCAAGATATTTGGCTAAAAATTGATACGGCAATTCCCTGTGGGTTAATTATCAATGAACTTTTTTTAAATTCCCTCAAACATGCCTTTACACCAACCAGGGAGCAGCCGGAAATTTTTATTGAAATTCACTCAAGTCATGTTAATGAATTTACACTGATTATTGGTGATAACGGTGTGGGTTTACCCCAAGAGTTGGACTTCCGAAACACAGAGTCTTTGGGGCTGCAACTGGTATGTACGTTCACAGAACAACTAGAGGGAACCATAAACCTTGATAATAGTAAAGGCACAACGTTTATAATTGAATTTTCTGAATTAGGGTAGACAACAGGGAAGCAGGAAAATGGCTCAGGCAAAGCTCTTAATTGTTGAAGATGAAAGGATAGTCGCTAAAGATATAGCTAAGCGATTAACCACTTTAGGATATGTTGTACTGGCTGCCGTTTCTTCTGGAGAAGAAGCAATTGAAAAAGCTGCAGAAACCAGCCCAGATTTAGTGTTAATGGATATCAAATTGAAAGGCAAAATTGATGGAATAGAAGCTGCTGAAAAAATCAGATATGACTTTGATATTCCTGTTATTTATTTAACTGCTTATGCTGATGAAAAAACTTTACGACGGGCAAAAATTACAGATCCTTTTGGTTATATAGTCAAACCCTTCGATGAAAGAGAATTATACGCGGCAATTGAAATTGCGCTACGTCGCCGGATGGCGGAAGAGGCGGTATGCGTGGCTTTGACCAAAGAAAAAGAACTGAGTGAACTCAAATCTCGCTTTTGGTCCATGTTTGCCCACGAATTTCGTAGACCAATGACGACAATTTTATCTTCTGCTCAATTACTCGAACATCACAGCCAGCAATTATCTGAGGTGAAAAGACGGCAATATTTATATATGATTCAAGAATCAGTCAGAGCTATGGAACATCTATTGAATGATGTTTTGGCAGTCGGAAAAGCAGAAGGAGGCGAACTAGATTTTGCTCCAGCACCTCTAGATTTGGAAAAATTTTGCCAGGAGTTAGTGGCAGAGATACAATTTAGCGCTGGTCAAACCCATCCGATCATTTTCACAAACCAGGATCAATGTACCACTGCTTGCTTGGATAAAAAACTGCTGTGGCATATTCTTAGCAATTTGCTTTCAAATGCGATCAAGTATTCTCCTCAAGGTGGTCATGTCTATTTAGAACTATTTTGTCCAGCAGAGGGAGAGATAGTTTTTCAGATTAAAGATACAGGTATTGGCATTCCCACAGCAGATCAACAACATCTGTTTAAGCCATTTCATCGGGCTGAAAATGTTGGCAAAATTCCTGGAACCGGTTTAGGACTCACGCTGGTGAAAAAGTGTTTGGACTTACACGGCGGAGAAATTGCTGTACAGAGCGAAGAGGGTGTGGGAACTACATTTACTGTTAAACTATTCTTGAGCAATCAAGTAAGAAGTACGTCAACAACTCATAACTAATCCCATTACCAATTTAGTTGGATATAGAAACACAGCCTTCGTTGACCCGATTAAATTCCCGCAATTGCCAATTTAGTTGTTATAACCGCGTAAATTAGTAAAAATAAACGTAACCGCACGGAAGCGAATCGGAATTCCTCTACAAGGCGTGCGATCCACATGGCACAAGGGTGAAGTTTTGTAAAAAGCGTTTTTCTGGGAGTGCGATCGCCTAAGCGATTGTTTGTAGACACTTCGGGACTTGTCGCTAGACATCCACATACTAGAAGATCGCGATGATGCCGGATTAAAAAATATCCTTTGTCACCCCTGCTAAATTCGGCTTCTATTAAGCGCGAATATCAGTCGGGTAGACCACAATATAACCTAATACGGTTCAGTTAAGGGTAGCGTGAGGCAGAGAAACCCGGTTTCTCAAAGAAACCGGGTTTCTGGGTTGATGCTTAACTGAACCGTATTGCATTATAGAGAACAATATACAGGTGTCTTTGGGTTGGTACTGGGAAAGAAAAGAAATTGAAAATTATTTAATAGACCCAAAAGTGGTAAAGAGGGCGTTGGGTGAGAATTCCCCGCCACCAGAGGAATACCGCGCAGCATTGCAAGCCTCAGCTTCTAAAATTGCCGCCTATACTGCAGCAAGAATTACACTGTCACTTTATTTACAAAACCGACCTTCACCTCCCAACAACTCTTGGGGGGAAGAACGAGACAAAAAAGAAAGCTATCGCTTTCCCAAAGATAGGGGATTGACAGAAGCCAACGGCAAAAGCGAACTAAATAATATCATCAAACAATACGAACAAAGACTCAGTTCACCCAGACTCAATCCCCTAGACGAATTTGATAGATTGCTGCCAACTTGTTGCCCTGGTGGCAGTCGATTTCAACAGCAAAATTATATATCTTTTTTTGCGGGTAAGGACTTGCTTTACGGGATGCGAGAGCAACTCTCCAGTTTTGGGTTTGACTCCCCAGTTGTGTTCCGCCAGCGCATTCTTGCAGGAATCGAAGATTCGGCAGAAGATGTATGGACTTGGATACGGTCGTGGCAGCGACTGAGAGAATTAATTGCTTCTTAAGCACAACGACCTAACGTCCCATCGGAATTAAAAAATGGAAAAAGCGTTGCACAGCGTGTACCTATTTACTAATTGGGTGTTTAGCAGGGGAATCCTCACGTTCTGGTGGGATTAGCACATCCTCGCTGACAACATGAAGCTTGCGTTTCTGACCACGATATTTTACAAAGTTGACAATCCAGTGCTGGAAGTCATCGACATAAGAAAAGAAGACGGGGATCACTACCACTGTTAGCAGCGTGGAAGTTGTGAAACCACCCATAATCGCAATTCCCATTGGTTGGCGGACTTCAGCACCTGCACCAAATCCCAATGCCAAGGGTAAGATACCTGCAATAGTTGCGATCGAAGTCATCAAAATCGGTCGCAGGCGCGACACCCCAGCATCTAGCAGCGCCTGACGTTGAGTCTTTCCTTCTGCCAAATTGATCATAGTATAGTCTACCAGCAGAATCGAGTTTTTGGTCACAATCCCCATCAATAGCACCATCCCAATCAGGGCGTACAATCCCAAGGCTTTTTGAGCAACCATCAACCCCAGCAGGGCGCCACCTAAACAAAACGGCAATGCCATCATAATTGTCAGGGGATGGAGGAAGCTGTTATACAGCAAGACAAGAATGGCATAGATAGACATTAACGCCAGCGCCAAGGCAGTTCCAAAGCGACCAAAAATTTCCCCCATAATCTTGGCATCGCCAGCTGGTTGCTGCACGACTCCAGGCGGTAAGTGTTGCAGGGCAGGCAGCTTGTTAACTGCTTGCACTGCATCGCCCAAAGAAGTACCTTGCTGCAAGTTAGCTTCTATAGAAACTTGACGGTAGCGATCGTAACGATTAATTTGCGCAGGTCCACTGCCAAGACGGATATCTGCTACCGCTACTAAAGGAACTAAGCTGCCATTTTGACTGGGAACTTGGAGATTTCTGAGGGTATTGATGTCTTCTTTGGCTTTCGGGTCGATTTGGACGCGAATCGGAATTTGGCGATCGCTTAAATTAAATTTTGCCAAACTCGAATCGCGATCGCCAATGGTCGCCAATGACGCAGTCCGGGCGATTGATTGCACTGTCACCCCCAAATCTGCTGCTTGTTGCGGATTGGGAACTACCAAAATTTCTGGTTGTACCAAACTCGCAGTAGAAGTCACATCCACCAAACCTGGTACTGTCCGCATCTGCCTTTCCAAAGCATCAGCACCTTCATTCAATGCTTCAGCATTTTCACTTTTGAGCAGAATCGTTAAATCTTTCCGACTACCAGCCCCACCTTGTGCCTGAAAACTCACTCTCGCACCAGGGATTTTTTGAAAATCGCTACGCACGAACTGTTCAAACTTCACTTGCGAAATCCCGTGGCGTTCTTCTTTCGGCTTAAATTTAACAGTGAGGGTAGCAGAATCTAACTCTTCTGTAGCGAGCACACTTTCCACCGCACTGCCCACCTTGGGGTTTTCCCGGAGCATGTTTGTTGCCTGTTCTACAACTTTGTTGGTATCTACCAATGTAGAACCAGGAGGTAGTTCTATACCGACAGTAGAAATACCTATGTCTCCATTATCAACAAAACCTTTGGGAATCAAAGGAACGAGCATGAGACTGCCAACAAAGAATGCTAAGGCAAAGATAATCGTGGTCAATCTGTGGCGTAATGCCCAAGTTAACAGAGATTTATAAGGTTGAAAGCGCCGCCTTTTGGGGGCGACGCTTACGGAAGAATTTGTCTTTTTTTGATCGTGCTTCTTGTAGGTATTCTCCAGTAAATACGCCCCCATCATCGGGGTAACCATCCGGGCGACGAAAGTTGAGAAAATCGTGGCAACAGAAACAGTAACGCCAAAGGGTTGGAAAAATTGACCGGGAATGCCACCCATAAAAGCAACAGGCAAAAACACAGCGACAATGGTTGCTGAGCAAGCGATCACTGCCAAACCCACTTCTTCGGCAGAATCGATTGCTGCCTGAACTGGGTCTTTGCCCATTTCCATATGCCGTTCCATGTTTTCAATTTCTACGACGGCATCATCCACTAAGTTACCTACCGCCAGCGCCAATGCTAGCAAGGTCATACTGTTTAGGGTATAACCCAGTGCCTGAATGACGGCAAAGGTAGGAATTATTGACAGTGGTAGTGCTACGCCCGTAATTAATGTAGCTCTCCAGTTACGTAAAAATACGAGAATCGTGATGACTGCCAACACAGACGCAATTAACAAGTCTTCAATGGTGCTTTGATAAGTTTCACGGACATAAGCAGCTCTTGTGAAAATTATTTCCAGCTTGACATCCGTCGGCAGGGTTTTTTGCAGTTTTGCGATTGCATCTTTCACTCCTTGTTCCACTGTTACCGTAACGCTGCCAGTACTCCGCAACACTTGTAAGGCGACGACGGGTTTTTTATTCAAGCGAGCAGTTTGACGGATTTCGGCATAACTGTCTTCTACCGTTCCCAAACTCGTCAACGGTACGGAACCACCGTTTGTCAGGATAATTTCATAGGTTTTCAAGACATTAACATTTGGGGCACTACCTAGGGTGCGGATACTTTGTTCGCTCCCGCCTAATTCAGTACGACCACCTGGTAAGTTAATATTGAGACTGCGGATTTGATCGTTAACCTGAGTCGCGGTGATCCCCAGACTTTGCAAACGTCCGGGATCGAGGTTGATGCGAATTTCTCGATCAACACCTCCGACGCGCTTAATTTGTGCCACTCCTGGCACAGCTAATAAGGCACGGCTAATAGTTTGGTCAACCAGATTACTAAGTTCTTCTACCGATTGCTTGTCGGAGGTGACCGCATAGGTCATAATCGGACCTCCAGCAAAATCCAGCCGTTTGACAATTGGTTCATTAATGTCTTGGGGGAGATTTTGCCGAATTTGAGCAACGGCGTTGCGAACATCGTTGGTAGCGCGATCGGTATTTGTTCCCAAAAGAAAGTTGATGACGGTGGAAGAAATTCCATCGTTGACCGTCGAAAGCATGTAGTCGATATTGCCTAATGCTGCAACGGAATCTTCTACCTTTTTTGTCACTTGCGATTCCAATTCCGCCGGACCCGCCCCAGGCTGCGTTACCGTCACTGAAACTGTGGGAACATCAATATTCGGGTTGGTATCAATCCCCAACGTCATGAAGGAAAACCAACCAACTATAGTTAAAACTAAAAATAAAACTATTGTCGGAACGGGTTTTTTAATCGACCAAGATGAGATGTTGAAGGACATATTATATTGGCTAATTGCTAATGGCTAATGGCTAATGGCTAATGGTAATAATTGACAATTAGCAATTAGCCATTAGCAATGAACAATCAACAAATGACTAAGGAACTTGTACGCGATCGCCATCTTTGAGATATGGCGCACCGACAGTAACCACGCGAACGCCTGGATTTAGACCTTGGCTAATTTCGATGTCGCCACCTCTGATAATTTCTCCTACTTGCACTTTTGTAGCTTTAACTATGTATACCTTTACTGTTTTTAAAGCTTCGGACTTTTGTGTGTCTTCACCTGATAGGGTGAAAACAATGGCTTTGCCATCTGGTTGCGGTAGCACTGCTTTAGCAGGTACGCTGACGGACATAACTGTATTGGTAGTAATTGCCGCACGGGCAAACATCCCCGGACGCAGCAGGGGTGTTGGTGGCAAATTAATTTTGACGATCGCCTTGCGATTTTTCTCGTCAACTTGGGGCGATATTTCCCGTACAATTCCATCTAAACGGACGCGGCGATCGCTATCGGAGGTAATTTGTGCTGATGCGCCAATTGCTACTTGCGGCAACTGCACTTCTGGAATTTGTGCCTGTAGTTCCAGCGCCCCATCGCGAATAATTTCAAATAGTTGTTTTGTGCTAGTCACATCGCCAACCTCGACATTCTTTTTAGCTATTATTCCCGCAACTGGCGCCCGAACTAACGTTTGTCCTAACTGTGTTTGCAGTTGTGCCACTTTAGCAGCACTATTTTGGACGTCGGCTTGGGCGCTGTTAACATTTGCCTTGGCGCTACCGATAGTTGCTACTGCGGCGTTGACTGCTTCGACTGCGGCGTTGACTGCTTCTTTTTTTGTCGTAGCATTGGTGGCGCGATCGTCTAATTGCTCGCGACTAATTGCTCCGGCGTCACCTAGCTGTTGGTAATTTTTGAGTTTCACGAGGGCGTCTTTTTCGCTGGCGCGGGCTTGGGCAACGTTAGCGCGGGCTTGGGCAACGTTGGCGCGGGCAGTCGCTAGGGCAGCTTGTTTTTGCTCAAACAGTCCTTTGTCAGATTGTACCTTTGCCTTTGCTTGGTCGATTTGTGTTTGCAGTACCGAATCGTCCAAGATTGCTAGCACCTCTCCGGCTTTTATCTGTTTGCCCTCATTGACTAAAATTTTCTTGATTTGCAAGCCACTGGTTTGCGGCAAAACCAAGATATGTTCGCGGGCAGCGACAGTACCTGTACTGCTGAGGCTGCGGGCGATGCGGGTTGTTACTGCCATGGCGACGGTAACAGTTGGCAGGGTGAGAGACGCTTGTGGTGGCGATTTGGCAGTAGAACCCTTAATTGGGTTATGTAGCAGTTGCATACCAACAAAGGTGATTCCTATCCCCAAGCCAGTGCCTAAGAATAGTGGCATCAGCCAACGTACGCGTGTACGCTGCTTGGAAAATCGTTTTTTCTCTATCCAAGTGGTGTTCTCAACTACCTCTGGTTCTTCAGATTCAACTTCTGTGAAAGGTTTATTAGTCACAGTAACACCTCCGTTTCAGCCTACGCAATTTTACTTTGACTTTTATTAAAAAATTTACAATCTATAACCGTATATTAACTTATGTTTAAGAATACGATCCCCTAGCCAGCATTGCCTTCAATGGCACTGACGATCGTCAGGTTTGTCGCAAGGCGAGTCTGGTTGAAAACGCTCAATTCCATCAGCGATCGCCCGCAGTCCAGATATTAAGCGCACCCTATTCAACCAGTAAAAACCTTCCTGACCTACCTTCTCATACTCAATTACCCCAGCCTCCTTGAGAACTTTCAAATGATGAGAAATGGCAGGACGACTGAGACGAAACTTTCGGGCAATGTCGCCTACATTACTGCGTCCTTGATGAAATAACAATGAGATCAGCTCGAGGCGCGCGGGGGCACCTATAGCAGTGAGAAACCGCACGGCTTCCTCTTTCTGCATTTTGTAAAGTTACTTGTAGATTAGGTAAATAAGTTTAAACCAATTTACCTCTAATTTGCCACGCGCTTTTGGCTTTGTCAAGTTCCTGACTCTGTCTGGGTTTATTCATTTTTGGGATAAAATAAATGCTACTGATTTTGAACCGCACCCTCGACGCAGATAGAACAGAGAATTATCTGCGTCCGTCTGCGGTTGCAATTATGGTGAATCTGCCACCTGCTAGCTAAAATAGATAAATGGTGGTATTATATGTATTAGTCTTATTCTGGCTGATGGCAATTTGCGGGTGTAATTCAGTGGTAGAATGTCAGCTTCCCATGCTGAACGTCGTGGGTTCGAGTCCCATCGCCCGCTTTTGAGGATGTTGTTATCGTGACTCATGAATTTTGATTGCTACAGCAGTCCCAATACGGTTCGGATAAGATAATCTACATACCGATAACTTCTGTAGAGACGCGATCGGTCGCGTCTCTACACCTATGTAATCCTCACCAACAACTCTTAACCGAACCGTATTGACAGCAGTCCTATCTGTGGAGTCAGAATTAATCTTTTTTAACGAACCGCAAAGGCACAAAGAGCGCGAAGGAAGGAAAGAAAGAGAGGATTTCACGAATTATTTAGGAGTGCTAGACTTGCGATCGCATACTTTTAAGGTCTTGAGAGCATCAGGATGAGTGATAAAATAATTTTGGAGCCATTGACATCCCTGCGTTAGTAAATTATCTAGATTCAAACTCCACAAAATCACTCTCCCATCCTTACTGATAGAGGCAAGGATACCATCGGGGCTGAATGTAGCGTTTGTTACTGCATTGCTATGTCCAGTGAGAGTAGTAATGAGAGT
Source organism: uncultured bacterium (assembly GCA_964246695.1). Classification (GTDB taxonomy): domain Bacteria; phylum Cyanobacteriota; class Cyanobacteriia; order Cyanobacteriales; family Nostocaceae; genus Stigonema. The sequence continues at coordinate 32,970 of CAXTSI010000002.1, read as the reverse complement.
CCCATTGGGTTTCCAAAGTTTGATAGTTTTGTCAACGCTTGCAGAAGCTATGATTTCTCCATCGGGGCTAAAACTAACGCTTGTGACTGCACCGCTATGTCCAATGAGGGTGGTAGGGGTTTGATCCCACTTGCTTCCATCCCACTTCCAGAGTTTGATAGTTCGGTCATCACTACTAGTAGCAATGATTTTACCATCAGGGCTGAAACTAACGCCATTAATATTCTTTTTATGACCAGTCAGGGTGGCGAGTAGAGTCCCATCCAGATGCCAAAGTTTGATAGTTGCATCATCACCACCAGAAGCAATGATTTTACCATCCGGGCTGAAACTGACACTTGTCACCCAATTTCTATGCTCCCGCAGAGTGGCAATCAGAGTCCCATCTCGTTTCCAAAGTTTGATAGTTCCGTCATCACCACCAGCAGCAATAATTTTGCCATCAGGGCTGAAACTGACACTTGTTACTACCAAAAGTGAATTGACTTTCAGAGTTGTAATCGGAGTTCCATCCCGCTGCCAAAGTTTGACAGTACCGTCATAGCTTCCAGAAGCAATAATTTTGCCATCCGGGCTGAAACTTATGCTTGTTACTGAATGACTTTGCATGGATAAGGTTTTAATGAGAGTCCCATCCAATTTCCAGAGTTTAACAGTTCCGTCTTTGCTACCAGAGGCAATAGTCCCATCAAAATTGAATGTAGCGCCGATCGCCCTACCTTGATCCCCAGGGAGGGTTGTCATCATCCCATCCAATTTCCAGAGTTTAACAGTTCCGTCTTCGCTACCAGAGGCAATAATTTTACTATCGGGGCTGAATGTAGCGCTACTCAGATCTTGCACCATTCTCAATAAGACCTAAAAAACCGGGTTTCTCAACCACAAATAAAGGGTCTCAGCCTTGAATATTTGCAAGAAACCCGGTTTTTGATGCTGGTGCAAGATATCAGGCTAGTCACCTTATTGTTATGCCCAGTGAGGGTTTTAATCAGAGTCCCATTCTGATGCCAAAGTTTAACAGTGCCGTCATCACCAGCAGAAGCTATGATTTTACCATCGGGACTGAAACTGAGACTGTTGAGTATTGTTTGACCGCTGTCGATTTGATTATGTTCACGAATATTGACGAGAATATTCGCTAAAGCAGACAAGGGAGTAATTGTTTGGTATTCTGCCAGCGATCGCTTATCCTTAACAAGGTCTTTCAAATCTTCACCAGTCTTCATGGCTGAAAGTAAAGCTTCAAGTTGTTTAGATTTAAACTGTTGCGCGGCATTATCCCCAGCCTGTGTGAGTCTTGTGGCTTCGGCTGTTCTCCGTAAGTTCTGTCCCAAGATAGCACTCACAAGTATCAGGATAGTTGCAATACTTCCCCCTATCCAAATTATAAACTTCGCCTTTTGATTTGCTTTAGCCAATTTTAGTTGAGCTTTCTCATTCGCTTCAGCCAATTTTTGATTAGCTGCTGTTAATTTGTGATTTACCGCGATTTGTGCTTCGTTTTCTAGTTTTTGACTTTCTTGTAGAAACTCATAATCCCAAGTACTTAAACTTTTACCTACAGCCCATGATTGAGCATCATCTAAGGCTTTACCTCGCAATAACCCCGATGAATTGCGATCGTAATTTAACCAGTTGTTGATTGCTTCACTATATGGGCGCAATTTGTCTAATTCGTGCTTCAGCCAATCACGATCAAAAACTGCTTGATAAATCGGATTATATACTTTTAAATAATTATCTTTTTTGACTACTAAACCTGATAGTCTTAATTCTGTTTGCTCATGACTCCCATCTATCATAACCCATTCGCCTGGGGAAGAGGTGTTAGAATTCAAAACTTGCTGATACAATCCTAGTAGCCTAGCAGCTTTTTGTTCATTCCGTAACAGGCGATCGCGTATCGTGCGTAAATGCTCTGGTTCATCTTGAGATTCCCAATTCTGGATAATACAATTTTGAACTAACTCATCAATATTAAGCTTGCTGCTTTCTGGTCTTTGTACAATGAGACTGCATAACCTCTGGGTAAGAAATGGTTGTCCACCAGTCCAATTTAACACCTCTTGTAAGACAGTTTCAGGATATTCTACTCCCTCTAATCCAGGAATTAATGCATCCTTTGCTTCCGCAAAGCTAAACCCAGTTAACTCTATTGAACTACCAATATTAAACGGTGTACGCTCTCTTTCTTGAATCAAATCTCCTGGTGTCGCAACTCCTAGTAAACAAAAAGTCAAGCGATCGTATTTTGCCCGATCGGCTCGTTGATTATAACAAGCGCGAATAAAAGCAAAAAAGTCATCCTTAAACTCACTTTTGTTCAGGGTATCAATTTCATCAATAAAAATGACAATATTTGACGCGAATTTCTTCAGTAATACGGACTCAATGAGCAGGTTTAATCGTTGTAAATCTGTCCATCCATGATGACTATTCCACCAGCTATTGAAATCAATTTCATCTATTTCAAAACTGGATAACAACTGATTCGCAAATCCTTTGTACCATTTTTCTTGACTGACATGACTACCGATGAGTGTCAGATCAATAGAAGCACATTTTATTCCTTCTGCTCTCAGTTTTTTCATCGTTTGGACTCGCAAACTAGATTTGCCCATCTGTCGCGAGTTAAAAACCTCACATCTTGCACCACCGCTCTTATACCGGGTTTATTGCGAATATGTAAAGTTGAAACCCTTAATTTATCGTTTATAAACCCGGTTTCTCTCACCTTGTTGAGAATGGTGCAAGATATCAGAAACGAAACAATATTCTCCAGCTTTTAAAAACTCAAAGATTTGTTCGTCAGCTTTTCGGACTACATAGGTGCGATGATTGGCATTTAAGCTGCCACCAACTTTATAATAGTTGTCAAATTCCATTGTTTTTATGCCTAATATTTCTTTTATAACCGCAGAGGCGCAGAGGACGCAGAGAATAGAGATACTTGAGTTTATGAATCATTAAATTTCTAGCAAAAGTCCTTTACTTGGTGTTCTTCTTTGCGTCTTTGCGTGAGACAAAAAATTATTTATGTCCTCCTACTTATTAGTAAATTGGGTGTTGCTACAAGCGATCGCCAAAATATTCCTGATACAAACTAGCAGCAATTGATAAGGCAATTGAGTACAACAACAACGGTGTTAACCTTTATTTACAGCGAGGTTGGATACTCTACAAATTAAAACGCTACTCTGCGGCTATGCAAGCATTTAAAAAGGCGATTGACTTTAAGCCTAATTATCTAACCTACTTAAGCCGAGGTGTTGTACGCACTAACTTGAAAGATTATCAGGGGGGAATTGCAGATTTAAATGAAGCAATTCGACTTCAACCTGACGATGCAAGAACATACAGTAGCCGGTGTTACGCCCGTTCTCTGTTAAAAGACGTTACAGGAGCGATCGCGAGTGCTTCCCTACGAAAAGCAGCCGCCTCCGGCAGATCGCGCTCTTGCACGCATTGGGTGCAGCTAATGGTAAATTCAACAACTGTAAAGCTGGCGATCGCGCAAAAGCAGCAGCAAAGCCGATCGCGCTCTTACGATCAAGCGATGTGCCTCCAGGTTGATTCAACCAATTCACTAAATCTGATATTTGTGTGAAGTCTAGTAAATCCTCGCCCAAAGCCTCCAATTGTTCCAATGGTAATTCACTCACACGCTGCAAGAGCGATGGTTCAAGTGTTCCCAACCGACGATTTAACTGCCGCAGCACCAGCTTTTGCATTCGGTGTTTCCATCCAACTGGTGACAATTTCCATAACTTGTTCCTCCTCTATTAAACCCATGCTATCAAGCTCACGCCCAAAAACCTCGCAAAAACTACTCTCGCATCCCTCAGTACAAGCAGTGCGGTAGCGATCGCATCTCGAAGAGACACACAGTCGTCTCCAGCATATCTTGCTGTTGCTAGCGTTAGGTGCAGCTAATAGTAAATGCAACAACTGTAAAACTAGCGATCGCGCAAAAGCAGCAGCAAAGCCGATCGCGCTCTTACGATCAAGCGATGTGCCTCCAGGTTGATTCAACCAATTCACTAAATCTGATATTTGTGTGAAGTCTAGTAAATCCTCGCCCAAAGCCTCCAATTGTTCCAATGGTAATTCACTCACACGCTGCAAGAGCGATGGTTCAAGTGTTCCCAACCGACGATTTAAAAGCCGCAGCACCAGCTTTTGTGTTCCCCGTTGCATTCCAGTTTCCATCCAACTGGTGACAATTTCCATAACTTGTTCCTCCTCTATTAAACCCATGCTATCAAGCTCACGCCCAAAAACCTGTTCCTCTGTTGCATTTAATCGCAAGTATGTATCCACAAACCCTGATATTAACTGTGTCCGTGCCGGATCTAGTCGTAGCGTTGCTAGTAATCGCAAACACTCTGCCTTTACTTTGGGACGATCCTGTGGCGCAATTTGCATTTTTGCCCTTCGGGTTCGCCAGTTGCCTACGGCGGGAAACCCGCCTTCAGCACTGGACTCACCATCAATGCCGCTGCTACCGGGTTTTGCTGTTGTAGAAAATCTCGCCAGTTCAGCTGATTCAATTGAATTGCGGTAAAGTTAAATTCCAGTACCTTTAAATTTGAGAACTCTACCTGATACTGCCTGGGTTCGGCTCGTTTTGGTTCATCAAAAGAAAATACCACCACCGGATAGATAGGTAGCAAATATTCTTGATGTAGCTTGGCAAAATAGAAGAACATTCTTCGTGCAAAATCCGATTCAGTATAAGACTGATTTTCTACATGAATAATAAAGCAAGTCTGTTGTCCGCGAAACTTTACCAGTGCCAGCAAATCGATAATTTTGCGCTCTCCAGTTATCAGGTCAGTAAAATACTCTTGCTGCAAAAAGGTGATTGATTCACGCTCAAGGTAGCTAGCTACTTCTGGTAGGAATAACTCGATGAATTCGACGAAAAACGTGGACAAAAGTTCTTTGAAGAGTTGGTCGTGGTCAATTTGCATTTCTGAGTACTACAGCGTTCAAAAAAGTTAAAATGGCATAATTTTATCAAATTGTAAACTATATTTACCTAAAAAAATGAACCACTTCAACCTTCTGGCGAAAGGCAAAGCCGCTGCGCGAAGCGCAATCGCCAGCATCAGCAGTCTCCTGTTCCTCCCAACCGCCGATGCTGGAATATTCAACCAACCTCATCATCCGACTCCCGTACTCGTAAGTAGCACCACTACAAGAGAACAAATTCGTCAATTAGCCCAAGCCATCACCGTTAAAGTCTTGAGTGTTCATCAGGGCGGAAGTGGGATTTTAATCAACAAAGTTGGGCAAACTTACACCATTTTAACCAATGCCCATGTGGTTAACTCTAAAGAAGCTTATCGCATCCAAACTCTTGATGGCAAAACTCATTCAGCGGTCGTTATCAGTCGTGGTGATTCTGTCAAAAGTAATGATTTAGCCTTATTACAGTTTCAAGCCAAAGAAAACTATCGCGTTGTACCTTTAGCCCCGACCGCAAACTTATCATAAAATCAAGAAGTTTTCGCCGCTGGGTTTCCTGATGATAGTCAAAAATTAGTCATTAGTAGTGGCAAAATCTCCCTCTTATCTCCTCAACCTTTAGTTGGAGGTTATCAAATTGGTTACACCAACTCTGTTCAACAAGGAATGAGTGGGGGACCACTATTAAATCTTGAAGGTCAGTTAATTGGGGTGAATGGTTTACTGAACTTCGCTATTTTAAACGATGCTTATGTTTACCAAAATGGGAGTCGTCCCAGCACTGAACAACTGCAACATTTTAGACAACTCAGCTTTGCTGTCCCAATTCAAACAATAGCACAAATCGCTCCCAATATTGCAGATGTCTCACCAAAAGGACAAAATCAGCAACAGCCTACACAGCCGCCAGCTACTAATAATATAGTCGATCAAGTTAATAGCATTGCTGAACAAATTACCGTGCGGATTGACTCCAAAAACAATGGTAATGGTTCCGGAGTCATCATTGCACATACTGGACAAACATACTATGTTGTCACTGCATCTCATGTAGTAAAGAATCCAGACTCTTATGAAATTGTTACCCCAGATGGACAGCGATATGCTTTGCAACAGGAAAACATTGTCAAACCGGAAGGATTAGACGCAGCGCTGTTACAGTTTACCAGTAATCAAACCTATTCTGTCGCCACGATTGCTAAATATAACCTATTCAACTTGAACACAAATAATTTGGTATTTCTATCTGGTTTTCCTGGGTACTCTGGAGGAAAGCGGAAGTTTACCGCTGGTTATCTTCAGGATAAAGAGAAAGTATTTAACCGTGCAAAAGACGATTGTAATTTTGATTGTTTGATTAATTATGGCTACGAACTGATTTACTCCAATCTGACACTTCCCGAAATGAGTGGAGGACCAGTGTTAGATTCAAAGGGGCAATTCATTGGGATTAACGCAGGTTTAGAGGATGAAAGAGTAAATAGTCAGGTAAATCTAGGTTTTGGACGCGGAGTACCAAGCAGTACACTTTTAGGTCTAGCCACAAAATCGGGATTGAAACCAGAATTGTTGAAAGTTGTTAATACTGCACCAAAAAAACTCACAGAAGTAGAAATTAATTCGCTCCAAAATCATCCATTATTTGCTATCGAAAAGCTGCAACAAAATGCCAAGGAGAAAGATTGGCTCAATTATGGCAATCAACTATGGCGATTAGGCAAAAATTCAGAAGCCATTGCAGCTTTGCTTCAAGCCATCAAGCTAAAGCCAGACTTCCCTCAAGCTTATTATCTCCAAGGCTTGGCATTATATTCCCAGAAAAAATATCCAGAAGCGTTAGCTGCTTTGGATCAAGCCACAAAGATTCAACCCTACTACTATGAAGCTTGGAAGATAAAAAGTGAAGTGCTTAGAGACTTAGAAAAATACCCCTCAGCGTTAGCTGCAATTGATGAGGCGATCAAGTACAAAAACGATGTTGTTAACTTCTATGAATGGCGAGGTTTGATCCTGTCCAGATTAAAACGCTACCCAGAAGCGATCGCGGCGTTAAATAAGGCAATTGAGATAAAGCCTCTATTTACAAGCTACTTCGTCCGAGGTTTGATCAGCCAACAGTCAAAAGATTATCAGGGGGCGCTGTTCGATTTCAATCAAGTGCTGAAACTTCAGCCTGACAATGGTCTGGCTTAAGCGATCGCGAGTGCTTCTCTACGAAAATCCGCCGCCTCCGGCAGATCGCGCTCTTGCACGCATTGGGTGCAGCTAATGGTAAATTCAACAACTGTAAAGCTGGCGATCGCGCTCTGACAATCAAAGCGATTTGCCTCAAACAAAAACTCTCCTTTAAACTATTCATCCACGAGAGAGGAATTATACCATCGTGTTGCAGTCGCCCCACAACAATAGCGGGATGAATGCCAATACGTTCCGCAAAATCGATCGCATCAGTTTTGGATTTAAGTTGCGCTAATTCACTGTACTTAGGACAGTCCAGTTTTTCTGCCTCTGTTCATTAATTCTTTGACTGGTAACTGATCTAACTAAGATGTTCACCCCTTTCAGCGGTTTTCTTCTTCAATCCTAGCTAGAGCGGCACGATATTGGGCTTCATATCTGAGCCAGAATGCTGCTGTACTACCCAAAACTCGTTCTAGCTTCAGGGCTGTTTCAACATTTATCGGTGCTTTACCATTGATGAGCAAACTGATATGTTTCGTGGTGTAGCCTAAACGATCTGCTAATTGTGCTTGCGTCCAATCACGCTCTTCTAATAAGTCAGCAATGGTATCACCGGGAGGAGATACCCAATCTGGAGTAAATGTTCGAGTTGTCTCAATCATGATAATCCCCAATGAAAACAATACAAACAGCAGTAACTTTTGACCAATCAATGCCTCCATCCTTCATCAAGGGGACGGGGTCGTTATCTGGCTTAAATACAAGTCGTTTACCACTTTCTAAAGAGAGTGCAAATTCACTAGCCCTATCTCCTTTTAAGGGGTGGGGACGACCTGCAACTAATTCTGTGACACAACCTGCAGCAGCAAGCATAGCCAACCGAGTTCTCAATTTCTTGGCACACTTTGCACCCAATTTTCTTTGCGCTAGGTCTTGTTGCTCGCATAGGTTTTGCAGTTTGCTATCAGCGAAGGTGATGATCTTAAATTTTGATGCTGCTGCTGACACACAATATCGGCAGCTACTCAAGGAGCATCCCCCGCTTCGCAAAAATAGAATTCAGAAAGATGTACGGATTGCAGCGATCGCCCTGTCTGTCAATGGCGTTTTAGTGACTCGCTTTTCCTCGCGACTTCTCCCAAGTTCCTGACTTAGTGTTGTCAGACTGGACACAGATTAACTTGTAACAATTGCCCAAGGCTGGGCATTATATTCCCAGAAAAAATATCCAGAAGCGCTCTTCTGTCTCTTGCAGGCGTTGGGTGCGATCGCGTTCACAGTGTAGTTTCTCGATATTTTCTGCCCTAGCTAGTAACAGTTGTATTACCTTAATTGTAGCGATGTGCCTCCAGGTTGATTGAACCAATTCACGCGCATCAGATATTTCTGTGAAGTCTAGTAAATCCTCGCCTAAAGCCTCCAATTGTTCCAATGGTAATTCACTCACACGCTGCAAGAGCGATGGTTCAAGTGTTCCCAACCGACGATTTAACTGCCGCAGCACCAGCTTTTGCATTCGGTGTTTCCATCCAACTGGTGACAATTTCCATAACTTGTTGTTCCTCTATTAAGCCCATGCTATACAGATTCCAGATGAGCTACTGGGATCTGTTCGGTTCTCTCTGGGGATTTTGCTCCCGTCGCAATAGCATGAACAGTATGGAGAATATCGGCACAGTAGTATCGATTGCCACAGTTATCACAAACACCAATCGTCACATCTTCAAGAATAACGAATCGATCTTTATGTTTGAATGCCTCGCGCTTGACAGTGCGGGGTTGAACGGTTCCTTCGCAATATTCGCATCTGTATCCATACATATCTCTAACCCTCGAAATCAGTGACTTCGTAAACTGTGATGATTAAATAACGTCCGGTGCTAGCGAAACGTCCAACAACCCCAACAGGTGTTTGTTGATCTAATGCCGTCCCCACTACCACATATTTTGTTCCTCTTGGGTCATCTTTTTCTACCCGGATGACTTCACCGCTTAAAATTGCCTCTTCCACATCCACAATCATCAGCATATCCTCAGCCATCTCTTCCATTGCATGGGCTGACATATCGTATTGTCGGAGTTTGATCTTCTCTCTGATACGATCAATATCACTGCGAGGCACTTGCTTATTTAGGTAACTTCCTGCCAATCATATCAAGTTTACCGCTGGTTCTCTTCAGGGGACAGAGAAAGTATTTACCCGTGCTGTTTGTTGCCCACCAATTTACAAAGCCGCATCAAAAACCTGCACAGCAGTAGTTTCGTGTGAGAAGGTGGGGGATACGATGAGATTATTCCCCGTGAACTTGGTTACTTGGTACTCATCTCCCACAAGCTGACATACCGAGAAAGTAGGCTGCTTGGGATCTCCAATGAACCGCTTACCTCCTAACGCTGCATAATCCGCAATCCAAAATTCAGGGATACCCATTTCTTCATAATCGGCAAACTTTAGGTGATAGTCATCCCGCCAGTTTGTACTGACGACTTCGACTACCAAGGGTACAGATGCTGCTTGAGTAACTGTTGACTGTTTTTGAAAAAGAGGTTCGTTGCCGAGATTATCAAGATTTAGTAACAATACATCGGGTGAGTAAGTGGATTTAGCAGACGGTGTTTTAACGAATGCGGTTTTAGGAATGGTGTAGGGTAGGTTTAGTCGATCAAACTCCACAGTCAGTTTACGTGCTAAAAATCCAACAACTTTTTCATGGTCTCCGGTTGGGGGTGCCATCTCAATAATTACTCCATTATGTAGCTCGTACCGCACCCCGTCGTTGGGATACCACTCGATAAATTCCTCGAAAGTTACTGTTTTGGGTAGGGTAGTGGTCATAGGATTTTGCAATAATACTTACTTTTGAAATTAGTAACTTTAATCATTGCCGAGTAGCTGCTTACTATCGGTCATGCAGCTCCAAAGTCTTGCTTTTCCGCAGGCGAGCGAGTTTCATTGCTAGCATTTACGAACAAAGCTATTTTAACCAAAACCATCACCATCCAAGCATTAATACTTTTACCTGCAATTCTTAGCAATTAAACTCCAGCCCGACTTTGCTTTAGCCTACACCATTAGAGGTCATGTCCGCCAAGAGTTGAAAGACTATACTGGAGCAAAGGCGGATTTAGATCAAGCGATTAAACTTGAACCTAACAATGCTAATACTCAGATCTTGCACCAGCCCCTAACGAATAGAATTCGCGGCTATACAAACTAAGTCCGCCTACGCGGACTTACGGAAAATCAAGGGTTTGAAACCCGCGTACTGCTTCGCAGAAGCCGTTCGCGTAAGCGTTGCGTTAGCGACGAAGGAGCGTCAGCGGCGAGGAATTGGGAGAAGGCTAGGCGGGTTTTGTCTGTGTAGTGCAAGATGTGAGAATACCTACTTCTCACGCTTGTGTTGTCCACCATCAGCTAGGAAACTATACCGTCGCGCTGTCTCAACACAATCTGGCGCTAGCTAAAAATGACAAATTTTGGTCGGCGATCGCCAACATTGGACACATCAATACTCTAATAACTTTTTGAGCAACTAGATTTTACATTCAAGCTTTAATTACCACAACTAAAAAAAATAATGGTGCAGTTTTCTGCATTGACAACAGGGTGTCCTTTGCTAGAAGAATGGGAATAGAAAAAAACACCTAAATAAGGCTCCCTCTTCCCTTCTAGGGAAGGGGGCTGGGGGGTTAGGTTTTTGAACGCTGAATCTATGTAGTGGGAGCTAATCTTGACTTTAACAACAGGCTAACAGGTTTTGACAATGTTGAGAAAAACTTCACCTACTTAGCTTTTTTGCTTAGGTTGAAGAAGTTTTTATCAAATTATGAGTGCGTTTATGAATCAGGTTTTAAGATGAATCTTAACAATACACACGTCCGGCAACAACCGCAATGGCATCTATTAATGTTGCTGGTTTTGCAGAGAAAGCTGGATGGCTATTATCTCAATCTCGTTAGTCAGGATTAAAGAACAAAAAAGTATGAAACTCAAATTAAGCATTTCTCTGTTAGTTGGCTGCTAATTGCTAATTGTTAATTGCTAATTGCTAATTGCTAATTGTTAAAAGCCATTAGCTATTAGCTATTAATTTCAAATTAACAGAATCACATAAAAAAAATGAATCGCTTCAATCTTATTGCGAAAGGCAAAGCCGCTGCGCGAAGCGCAATCGCCAGCTTCAGTGGTTTGCTCTTACTGTCTACCGCTGATGCTGGGACATTCAATCAATCTCATTATCCTACTCCGGTACTTGTAAGTAGCACCACTACAAGAGAACAAATTCGTCAAATAGCCCAAGCCGTCACCGTCAAAGTCTTGACAACTAAGCATAGCGGAAGTGGGATTTTAATCAGCAAAATTGGGCAAACCTACACCATCTTAACCAATGCCCATGTAATTAACTCCAAACAACCCCAGCGCATCCAAACTCCTGATGGCAAAATCCATACAGCGGTGGTTATTAGTCAAGGTGATTCTTTAGAAGGTAATGATTTAGCCTTATTACGGTTTCAAGCTAAAGAAAACTATCGCATCGTTTCTTTAGCTACCACCGCAAATGTATCAGAACAAGAAGTTTTCGCGGCTGGGTTTCCTTATAATAGTCAAGAATTAGTCATTAGTAGTGGCAAAATCTCCCTGTTGTCTCCGCAACCTTTAGCTGGGGGTTATCAGATTGGTTATACCAATGAGATTAAACAAGGAATGAGTGGGGGACCACTATTAAATCAGCAAGGTAAGTTAATCGGGGTGAATGGGTTACTGAACAATGCCATTTTAAATGATACTTATGTCTATCAGGATGGAAGTCGCCCCAGTGAACAACAACTTCAGCGCCTCAGAAAATTCAGCTTTGCTATCCCGATTCAAACCGTAGCTCAATTCGCCCCCAATTTAGCAAGTATTCCATCTGTTGGGCAAAATCAGCAACAAGCTTCTGTGCCACCCGTTGGTAATAATTTAGTTGATAAAGTAGATACCATTGCCCAACAAATTACCGTGCGGATTGACTCCAAAACAAATGGTAATGGTTCTGGTGCGATCGTTGCTAAACAAGGACAAACTTATTATGTTGTCACTGCGCTTCATGTGGTAGAGAATCCAGACTCTTATGAAATTATGACGCCAGATGGACAGCGATATGCATTGCAACAGGAAAACATCGTCAAACCGAAGGGATTAGACGCAGCGCTGTTAAAGTTTACCAGCGATAAAACTTACTCGGTCGCTACGATCGCTAAATATAACCTATTGCCGGACAAAAAACAGTGGGTACTCCTGTCTGGCTTTCCTGGTGACGCAGCAGGAAAGCGGAAGTTGACCGCTGGTTTGCATTGGAATAGGGAGAGAGTATTAGCCCGTGCAGAAGACTCTGGTGATTTGAAGTCTTTGATTGATTATGGCTATCAGCTAATTTACTCGAATCTAACGCTTCCTGGAATGAGTGGCGGACCAGTGCTAGATTCAATGGGGCAAGTAATTGGAATTAACACGGGTATTGAGAAGAGTCAATCAGAAAAAGTTGAACTAGGTTTGGGTTTAGGAGTGCCCAGCAGTACCCTTTTGGGTGCAGTCACCTTAGCAGGGCTAAAACCAGAATGGTTGAAAGTAGTCACGGTTGCACCACCAGCCCTAACAGCAGCAGAAACTAATTTGCTCTTGACTCATCCATTATTTGCTGTGGAAAAGCCGCCACAAAATGCCAATGAGTATGATTGGCTCAATTATGGCAATCAACTGTGGCGATTAGAAAAATATCAAGAAGCCGTTGCCGCAATGCAGACGGCAATTAAAATCAAACCTAACTTTTATCAAGCTTACTATACGCTAGGCGTGGCGCTATATTCATTCCAGAAAAAAAATCCAGAAGCACTAGCTGCTTTTGAGCAAGCCACAAAAATTAAACCAGACTCCTATCAAGCTTGGTCTTTCAAAAGTGCAGTGTTGGGGACATTAGAAAAATACCCAGAGGCACTAGCAGCGATTGATAAGGCGATTGAGTACAACAGGGACAATGATTATAACCTTTATGTAGTAAAAGGTTCAATATTGTACGAATTAAAACGCTACTCAGAGGCTTTGGAGGCATCGAATAAGGCGATTGAGATTCAGCCGATTTATACAGCCTACTTCTGGCGAGGTGGTCTTCGTATGCAGTTGAATGACTTTCCCGGCGCGATCGCCGATTACACTCAAGTAATTCAACTTGTGCCAGACTACGCTTTAGCTTACGGCGGTAGGGGTTTTGCCCGCTATCTATTGAAAGACGTTCAGGGCGCGATGGTCGATTTGAATCAAGCAATTAAACTCCAGCCTGACTATGCTAGTAACTACAGCATCCGAGGCAAACTCCGCGAGGATTTGAAAGACTTTCAGGGAGCGATCGCCGATTTTAATCAAGCGATTAGACTCGATCCTAACCATACTGTTTACTACCAAAGTCGGAATCGTGTTCATCTTACTATGAAAAACTTGAAGGCGGCAATAGAGGATTGCAATCAAATAATTAAACTCCAGCCTAAAGATGCTTCAGGCTATAAATGTAGAGGTACTATGCACCTTCAAGCGAAAGACTTTCAAGGTGCGATCGCCGATTTTAATCAAGCCATTCCACTCGCACCTGACTTTTTCACCTTCTATAGTAGGAGTCTTGCCCACTACTTTGGTGTGAAAGACCTAAAAGGAGCACTGGCGGATGTAGACCAAGCGATTAAACTCGAGCCTAATCATGCAAATGCCTACTTTTGGCGGGCTAATCTCCGCAAACAGTTGAAAGATTGTCAGGGGGCGCTAACCGATTTCAATCGAGTGATTGAAATTCAGCCAGAAAATGCACAAGCCCGAACCTTACGGGATGCTGTCCGCACTGGCGGATGCCAATAAGGTACTAACGAAAGTAATGGCTAATGGCTAATCGCTAATTGTTACCATTAGCTATTAGCCATTAGCAATTAGCAATTAGCAATTAGCAATTACCATAAGATCTGGTGCAATGTTATGCTCGGTCAGCTTTTGAACATCGGTCAACTTTTGGATGGACGTTACCGAATCACTCAAGCCTTACCCCCTGGTGGATTTGGGCTGACATATATAGCAGAAGATATCAAGCGTCCTGGTAACCCCCCATGTGTGGTAAAACAACTGTGGCCTCTCCGTAACGACCCGTCAACTTTACAAATTTCCCGTCGCCTATTTAAAACCGAAGCAGAAACCTTAGAAAAGTTAGGTCACCACGATCGGATTCCGCGACTGTTTGCTTATTTTGAGGACAATCAAGAATTTTACTTAGTCCAAGAGTTTATTCCCGGTCAGACCTTAAATAAGATTTTGTTGATGGGACAACCCTTGCCGTCTGACCAAGTACTCAACCTCTTAACACAAGTGTTAGAGATTTTGGTCTTTGTGCATGAGCAGCAAGTGATCCACCGGGACATTAAACCCTCAAATTTAATCCGCCGCCAGACGGATGGCAAGATAGTTTTAATCGACTTTGGTGCGGTTAAGGAAGTCGTTTCTCAAACTCTTAACACTCCGGGGCAAGCAAGTGCAACAGTTCCTATTGGCACTCCTGGCTATATGCCCTTAGAACAACTTCAAGGCAACCCCCAATTTAACAGCGATATTTATGCTCTAGGCATGGTCGGTATCCAAGCGCTGACAGGATTACCTGCTAACGACATATCAAAACTACGAGATCCAAATAATCCTAACATGGGGGAAATTGTCTGGAGTCACCGAGCACCGCACACTAACCCACAGTTAGTAAATGTGCTCAATAAAATGGTACGCTTTGACTGCCGTCAGCGCTACCAGTCAGCAAGTGAAGTCTTGAAGGATCTGCCAAACGTAATTACCGGAGATCCCCTTCGCCGACATCCTCAACCCAAACCACTCAGGCTTTTGCTAGCGGGGGCTGCTACCTTGATTGTAGTTGGTGTGAGTTATGCGTTCTATGCTTTCTATCTGCAAAAACCTATAAACAAGCCTACTGATGCACAAGCACTGAAAACAGTAGTAGAAAAAGCTAACAAAGGAGAGTACCAAAAAAGCGCCCCCAGCGTTTTACCCCAGCAGTCACTTCAAGAATTGCAGATCAATGGTCAACAGATCAACGATCGGCTAGGCAAAGGTGACCCTGTTTTACCACCAAATAATAGGTACTACAAGTTATACAAGTTTCAGGGTCAAGCTGGTCAAATCTTGACAATTGAAATGAAGAGTCAAAGTATTGATCCCGCTTTAATTTTATTAAATGCTGATGGCAGTGAACTTGCCCGTAATGATGGCATTTCGCCTAGTGATTTCAATTCCAGAATTGTAGCGACACTACCTAAGGATGGTATCTATATTGTGCTTGCCACCAGTTCCTTTGGAGATACCAAACAATCAGGGGCTTACAGGTTACAAGCAAAAGTGTCAAAATAATTAAAAATTAAAAATTAAAAATGTAAAATTAAAATTGAGCGGATAAATCGCGTAGCGCCGCGAGCGGAGGGTGGCGGTCTGGAGCAAGTAGAAATAGATGTTTCACTTTTTTGTTTTCCATGTTTAAAAACAGGGGAAGCTGTACTTTACAGCAGTTTTTAATTGAACCTGCGCCACATTGTAAGGGCGCGGTCTCCGCGCCCCTACGGTCATGCTGTAATTAAGAAATTAAAAATTATTTCTAAATTTTTAATTTTTAATTTTTAATTTTTAATTCAAAAAATTGGCACTTTTATGAAACTTCAATCACTCATAACAATTCTGATGACAACAGCGGCGATCGCCATGAGTGCAACCACTACCCTGAGTCAATCTAACCCTAATCAAAAAGTTCAGTTCATCTGTGCTAGGAGTCGTCAAGGAAACATCCCTACTACCTATGCCTGGACTCCACAGGGCAGAATCGCCGTGATCCGTTGGAAATATTCGTGGTTTAACAATCAGACAATTAGTCCTCAACAGCGGTGTCAAGACGTATCGTCTCGATTCCAAAATGCTTACGACAATCAAAGCTTGGGTTATATCACCAATGGGACAGTAAAAGGTCAAGCGGTAATTTGCACAACTCGTGATAAAGATGGCGCTTGCGATATCACACTCCTCACCCTACGACCACAAGACGATCCTCTAGAAATTCTCACAGATCTCAAAGATATCCTCAGAGGGCGTGGTACTGGACCGATACAGCATAGTTCGGGAAAACATCAAGTCTACTACCAGATTGATATCGATAAGTTTCTTCAGACAGCCCCGGTTGAGAAGGAATAATATCATGTCCGGTTAATTACCCATAATAAAACTTGTTTGTAGTAAGGACTTCAGTCCTTGCTTAAGAACGCGCCTAGGACTGAAGTCCTCACTACAAACTTATTAAGGTTATTTAACCGGACATGATATAATGTGCGCTCATAGCGCACCCTACTGCTATTTTCAGAGAGGTCTACGTACTACGATCGCTACGGCAACATTCTTAAGGTCTGTTGTACTTTTTGGTACATATCCATATTCCTCTGTTCAACAAAGAGTTGTGCTGCTTTATTGAAATCTGCTTTTGCTCCCGAATAGTTTTTTAATTCTTGGCGCACAAGACCTCGACTATTATAGGCTTCAGCAAATTCAGGCTTCAGCGCAATGGCTCTAGTAAAATAAGCCTCTGCTCTCTGCTGATAGTTTTTCCGATCCACTTGATGGGTGTGGATAGTACCCAGGAGGAAGTAAGCAGTAGCATGATTAGGTTGGATTTCAACGAATTTATTGAAATCAGTCTCTGCTCCCTGATAATTGTTCAATTGTTCGCGTACAAGACCCCGGACAAGGTAAGTCGTTGCATTGTTAGGCTGGAGAGCTATAGCTTGATTATAATCAGCTTCTGCTCCCTGAGCATCTTTCAATTCAGACCGCAGACTACCCCGCTGAGTGTAGAATTCAGCATCCTTAGGATTAAGCTTAATTGCTTGATTGTAATCCGCGATCGCCCCCTGATAATTTTTCAATTTTTTGCGGACACCACCTCGATGATAGTAGGCTCGATCATCTTTAGGATTCAACTCAATGATTTTAGTTAAATCAGCCTCTGCCCCCTGATAGTTTTCTAATTTATAGCGGAGGGAACCCCGGTTGTTGTAGGCTTTAGCATAGCCGGGATTAAGTGCAATAGCTTGATTATAATCAGCTTCCGCTTCCTGATATTTTTTTAATTCTCTGCGGAGGTCACCCCGCTGTCTGTAAGCTTGATAATCATCAGGGTTAAGCTCAATGGTTTTATTGAAATCGGCCTCTGCACCCTGATAATTTTTCAACTCCAGGCGAGCCGCACCCCGGTTATAGTAAGCTATACTGTTCTCTTTGATTTTAATCGCTTCAGTGTAGGCAGCTTCAGCATCTGGGAAGCGGTCAGATTTGAACAGTATTTGACCTTTGTTGACATAAAGGGTAAAATCTTTGGGATTATTATTAATTGCTTGGTCGATTGCTGCTATTGCTTCTGGGTATTTTTTTAATTTTGCCAGAGCTTCACTTTGCTCACGCCAAGCTTTATAGTAATCGGGACGGATCTTAGTTGCTTGCTCATAAGCAGCAATTGCTTCTTGATATTTTTCTTGTCCCTGTAGTACTAGACCCAGTACATAATAAGCTTGATAAAAGTCAGGTTTGAGCTTAATTGCTTTATTCAAAGCATTAACTGCTTCATCGATTCTAAATGCTTGCCAATTTTGAATGCCATAATTGACCCATTTGTAAGAATTATCATCTGCAGGCGGTTTTTCTACACTAGATGTGAGATAATCCAAAATTGACGCAATATCTGCTTTTGGTAAATCTATGAAGTTTGGTGCTGAAGTCGTTTCTGCTCTCATCCACTCAGCCTTTATCCCCGCTTTACTTGCTAAACGCAACCCCGTGCTAATCGGTACTCCTAAAGCGTATCCTAAGTAAATGTCAAGATTATTACTAACTTGTTCTCCTTCCTGACGACCACCAATCCCAATCACGCGCCCTTTTACATCTAGTAATGGTCCTCCACTCATTCCTGGTAGAGAAAGATTGGTGTAAACTAGTTCATAGCCATTACTCAAACTAGAAGAAAAAGCATCCTTGATAAAGAAAGCTCCTGCTTCTGTACCATAACGGTAGCCTGGAGTAAATTTCCGTTTTCCTTTTTCTGAACTGGGAAATCCTGATAGGAAAACCCAGCTTATTTTTACGTCAGAGAGATTTTGTTTGGCTAGAGTTGCTACTTGGTAAGTTTTATTACTACTAAACTGCAAAATAGCTACATCTAATCCTTTCTCTTTGATTATATTTTTCTCTTGGACTAAATATTGCTGTTTATCAGGTGTGACAATCTTATATTCATCTTGATTTTCCACCACATGAAAAGCAGTGAGTACATAGTAAGTGTTTTCTTGGTGAGCAATAATGACTCCTGACCCATTCCCATTGTTAGGGTTACGAGCATCAATTTTCACTGTAATTTGTTGGGCGATTCTATCTATTTTGTTTACTAATCCTGTTGGCGTTGGAGAATTAGAAACTTGTCTAGGTTTAGTCGATTCCGGCGGACTTACTGCTAAAAGTTGTTTTTCTGATAGTTGATTGGCAAGAACCACAGAATTGCGCTGGCTAGAGGTTGGATGAGTACAGAAGGCGCAAGCAGTAGGTAAGAACAAGAAACTACTGAGGATGGGAATGAGAGTAAGATAAAGGCGATTCATAGGATTAACTGATTTTTGATAGAAAGATATCATCATCTTCAAGAAATGTTGCAAAAGCTTGTAGTTGGGGTGTCTTCGCTTCTTTCTGTGCTTAAGCGCAACTACAAACCAGTAATAATTTATTGTGCAGACTTACTCAATTGGTTAAATAAACATTAATTTACCAGTGCGAGAACACATCTAGCTGTCATCTTATTTTTTCTTTATATAGCAATCCTATTTGAGTTGCGAACATCTCAAGCTTCAGAAACCCGGTTTCTTAAAGAAACCGGGTTTCTCGACCTTCACGAATCATTTAGGATTGCTATATCGCATCCCTCAAGTTTTACTTTAACAACTTGCACACAGGTTTGTAAAATGGTGAGAAAAACTTCACCAACATAGCTTTATTGCTGACACTGAAGAAGTTTTTATCAAATTTTGGCTGCGTCTAGAAATCAGCATTTAAGATACTGATAGATTTGCGCCATAGAAATTTTTTATTCAGGAATGTCTTGATATGAACAGTAAACTGTTACAAATAGGAACATCTGTAATTTTAGCAAGTGTGATTGGTGTGGCTGGTGTTGAGGCGCTTTTTGGTTGCCAATTAAGTGCGATCGCTCTTAACGCTAAACAATCTGAGAACTTCTTGCTCAGTGAGAAGACTAAGGGAAAACAATCAAAAATTATCTTAAGGGAATTACAGCTTACGAGCAGTAGCACAATAGTAATTATATTCATATATATAGCGATCCTAAATTATATCATGTCCGTATAAACAGTTACGATATACCGACCGCTGCCCCCTTCCCCTCTCCCAAGCATGGGAGAGGGGAGCAAGCGAGGGCGGGGTGAGGGTTCATATAATAACCGCTACACGGACATGATATTATTCGTACACGCGGAGCAAACCCGGTTTCAATTGAATTGATTGCATTGTAAGGGCGCGGTTTCCGCGCCCCTACGGTTATATTGTGGTCTTTAACACGCCGTCCCGAACTGTGCGATGGGTGCAATACTCTAGTCCAGTGATGAATTCCTGCATGATTTAAGGGTGCTACTTGCTGATTATCAAATGCATATATGTTGCCATGTCTGCACAAGGCCGCTTGACCATATCCAGTCGGTGATGTAATTATTGTCCTTTAATCTCACGCAACGGTTAGCAACGGATGTGGCAACGGATGTGGCAACGGATGTAACGGATAATTAAACTGTAGGACTAACAGATAAAGCATCCGCTACATCCGCGACAACATCCGTTGCCACATCCGCTACATCCGCGACAACATCCGTTGCCACATCCGCTACAACATCCGTTGCCAGTCTACACTCGTCTAATGATGGTCAAGCCGTCTCGCAAAGGCAGCATGACCTGCTCAACGCGCCGATCGTTTTTCACAATGCGGTTGAAGTTGGCGATCGCCTCCCCATTTGCCGAACGCTCTTGAGCTGGAAGATAAGGCTGTCCTTGTAACAATGTATTGTCTACGCAGATGAAGCCGTGGGGGGAGAGCAAGTTAGAGTCCAGCAGCATCTGGAAATACTGCACGTACTCTTTTTTATCGGCATCAATGAACACCAACTCGAATGACTCTCCCATAGCAGCCAGCTTGCCAAGGGTTTCCAGCGCCGGTCCCACTTCCACCTGAATTTTCTGTCCGTGGGGGGATTGACAAAATAATGAAGTTGCAAACTCAGCTACATAAGCATCTACTTCGCAAGCCACTAAACGCCCATCATTAGGCAGTGCTTCTGCCATCGCTAGTGCTGAGTAGCCTGTGAACATGCCGATGTCTAACACAGTTTTTGCCTGTGTCATGTAGACAAACATTTTTAGCGTCTGTCCCTCGACGTGTCCTGAAAGCATTTCCTGCTCTAATTCTCGCACTGTAGAGCCGGAGGTAAATCGCTCTTTCCACGCTTCTTGCTGGGTCTTGTGTGCGATCGCCGCCAGCGCCTCTGACTCCGAGGTAGTACACTCATCTAAATAAGGATCTAAACCTGCTGCTAGACGCAAGCATTGCTGTAGCTGCGCTGCTAGACTGGGGTTTGACTCCGCCATGCGCACAGCGGTTTCGAGATGGTGTACCAAGATACTCAGTGGCGTCACGGGACGAGCTTTTTCGACGTTGACAACATTAGACATTGTTGACACTCCCAACCAAGTTTGCCTCATTACCGATCGCTTCGCTGTTTAGATCTTGCTCAACACTGCTGACGTAAGCATCTATTCCGGCACCAGCACGGGGGTATGTAGCGCAAATCCGCTTGTGTTCAACCAAAGCCGCGTCTAATTCTTCACGAGTCAAATCGTTGACGAAGAAGCATTCGCCAATTGGTTTAGGCATCGCCGCACGCTGCAAACCGTCCCGTGTCAGCGTTATGGACTGGGTGGCGTACCACAACAAATCGCTATCAAGCAGATCGTGGTCGAGAGAAAGACCGATCCGACTCATCAATCCTAGGATGCGATCGCGATCGGTGGTGGTGATATAACCTCGCATTCCGGCGATCGTGGCTGAGAATGCCATGTCGATATTTACCGCATGACCGTGCAACAGTGGCACATTCGGAGTTAGTTCCAATGTCGGACTCCAAGTGTGTCCGTAGGCGATGACGCGATCGAGCATCAATTCGTGGAGATTCGGCGTCTCCAACTCCAGCATCGTCTTAATCGCCTCGTAATTTAAGCGATGCGCCACATCCTTTAGTTCAGGAGTGCCATCAATGTAGCCAAAGTGTGTACGCAGTAAATCTTCCCCATACTCATACAACAGCTCAAATACTTCAGCGTTTGAAACCACCGCAATCTTTACAAGTTCTGCCATTCCGTTCCGAACTTGATCTGTGGGGAGTGTCCGCAAAAACGAGAAGTCGAGGAAAACTTTCTTGGGTGGGTGGTAAGCGCCCAAACGGTTTTTCAGCTTACCGTGATTGACAGCTACCTTGATGGCTACACCCGCATCAACTAAAGCGATCAGAGTCGTAGGAACGCGGATGTAGTTCGTGCTGCGTCGATAAGCCGCACAGGCGAAGCCAACGACATCTAAGACTAATCCTCCACCAACCACCAGAACTGGCTCTTTCCGCAACAAATTAAATGCAGAGAACGCATCAACAACCGACAAAAAAGTGTTGATAGTTTTGCCGTTCTCCTCTATAATCACTGGGTAGATAGTGATGTCAATGTTGTAGTACTTGAAGTATTGTTTGATCTGGGAACCGTAGATTCGATTCACATTATGGTCAACAACAGCAAGACAGCGCCCAAAACCTTGATAACTATCTGCCAGTTCTGTGTTCTTTAAATCGAATAGTCCATTCACGAAGGCAAGACTAAAGTCGATTTTCTCGTAGCCTTCCACATGAAATTCAGTTTCTGTTGCTGCAAACTTTGCTTGGATAATACTCATTTTTCGTGCCTTTACTTAACAGTTTTTAGGAATTCAGCAATACATCTGGTGCCAATTCAGGTTTCTGCCCAAACGCGAACCAGCGCATTGCTTGAAACCGAAAACTGATAAACACTTTAAACCGTCTGGCTTTTCCAACTAAACAAGAGGAATACAGCCCAAAACTACTTTGAATTTGAGGCATTTAGTACCACAACAAGAAACTATCGGTTATATTAAATAACTTTCTTACAGATTTGCATCCCTAAAGCAGTGTAGTGGAAATCTAACTTCATTTTCCACTTACCCAAAGGCTGATTCTTGATCTTACACACATGATTCTGCAAGTTTATCAGTTGACACTCCATCGCTGTTTTGATATAGGAATATTAAAGAGCTTCCACTCTTTATATCCTCATTGACTGAGGTTCCCAGGCACACCCCGGTTGCCTCTTGAGGCGGAGTGTTATTTCCTTACACCTCGTTAGTTCGAGTGTTGGGCTTAAATTCCGACGAGTCCCGCCGTACTAAAAGTATCTTACCAGATATGTGACTTAGATGAAAAACAAGAGCGTTGTGCTGCATCCCCTATCTGAAACACAGATGAGCCAGCTTGGGTTTTGCACTTCTCGCTATTCTTGATAAATCTTGCCAATCAATGGGTAAAGTAAGAAGTCCTGCCGTCGCCATCACTTGTCCACAACCCATATAGTTTGAAATCGTATAAAGCATTGCTTTATCTAACATCATTCTTAAGGTATAAAACCTAAGGAGGGCTACAACATAGCTGGAAATAGTTATCTTACCCTAACGAGATTGTTAGACTGTAAAGGGGAGATATGACTGAGATTGGACTGTAGCTGCTTTAGTTCTTCGTATCGAATAAATAAATGGAGTAAAAATATGAATCTTATTGCTTGGGTTGTGTTAGGTCTGCTTGCAGGTGCTATTGCTAAGGCTATCTATCCTGGTTACCAAGGAGGCAGCATTCTTGCTACCCTGGTTCTGGGAATTGTTGGTGCTTTCATTGGTGGAACATTAGCTAATTTATTACAAACTGGAAATTTGACACTTACGTCTGCAACTCTCTCGCTTCCCGGTTTGTTCGTTGCGGTATTGGGTGCAATGATTGCTATCTTCTTGTACTACAAGTTTTCTAGCAGAGTATACTAATGATAACTGCTAATAGCTAATAGCTAATAGCTAATGGCTAATTGCTTGACTACGATTAGCCATTACCAATTACCAATTACCAATGCAGAAGTTATTATAAATTTACAAACTTATCTGTTGTTTCAATCAACGCACTGCGAATTCCTGGTTCACTTATCGAATGTCCGGCGTCAGGGACAACAATAAATTCTGCTGACTGCCAAGCGCGATGTAATTCCCAAGCTGATATCATAGGACACACTAGATCGTAGCGTCCCTGAACAATCACAGCTGGAATATGGCGGATCAGGTGAACATTCAAGAGTAATTGATCGTCAGGTTCAAAAAATCCCTTATTGATAAAGTAATGGCACTCAATTCGTGCAAACGCATCGGCAAATTCATTTTCGCCAAACTTTTGCATGAGTTCTGGATCTGGTAACAATCTACTTGTACGAGCTTCCCAAATTGACCAAGCACGTGCTGCTTCTAGCCTAATTTGTAAATCTGGACTTGTCAAGCGTTTGTAATAAGCTGTGAGCAGATCCTCACGTTCAGCGATCGCGATTGGTTTGAGATATTCTGACCAAGCATCAGGAAAAATATAGCTAGCGCCCTCTTGGTAGAACCATCGCAATTCTTTTTGTCTCAACATAAAGATGCCACGTAAAATTAGTCCCGTGCATCGATTCGTATGGGTTTGACTGTAGGCTAGTGATAAAGTACTCCCCCAACTGCCACCGAATACAACCCACTTTTCTATACCTAAATGCTCGCGCAGTTTTTCAATGTCATTTACTAAATCCCAAGTGGTGTTTTCCCGCAGTTCAGCTGATGGTGTACTTTGACCACAACCGCGTTGGTCAAACATCACAATCCGCCATTTTTCTGGGTTGAAATATTGCCGATAAAAGGGTGGACATCCACCACCAGGTCCTCCATGTAGCAAAACGATGGGCTTGCCCTGCGGGTTGCCTGACTCTTCAAAATGAATGGTATGGATATCTGAAACCTGTAAGCTGCCTTCTTTGTAAGGTTCAATTGGTGGATAAAGTTCTCGCATTATTTTTGCCAAATGCAGAATAGTGCTTGTGGAAGTGGGTCTAACGTGCCTTGGTATACTGTTTCTTCAACAGATATGAGGTGGAAGCGATCGCTGAAAATCTCCTTGATTTCTTCTGGTGTAAATCGATATGGACCTGACTCACGTTTTTCTAAGTAGCTAAAACATTTCAGAAACAAGTAACCTTTGGGCTTCACCAAACTATGTACAACGCGAATGTAGTCTTGTCTTTGTTCAGGGGGTAACACATGGAAACAGCCGCGATCAAATACAAAGTCAAATTCTTCGTTAAGATGACTGTTAAGGATATCATCTTGTCTAAAGCAGATGTCTAATAAGATCAGTTTCTTCGCCATAAAGCCCCAGATGGTTAGCATGACCTAGCATCTCTTCAAACATCATTCGGGCTTCATCAAGTCGGGCGCTATCTACTTTTCCGGCACGGGCTAGTGCTTCAACCAACCAAAACGTGCAAATATTGAAGGTTCCCTCTTCTCCTGTCAAACCATCGGGCGCTTCTTCCACATTGTATCGGTACACCAGGCTATTGAAGACCAGCCCTCCTTGGTCCGGAGATTGATTGATGGCATCGATAGTCTTCAGCATTCGGGGATCTGTAGGGGAGAGGAAGAATACCAGAGGCATCATTAGATTGGAAGCATCCAGGGAGGCACTGCCGTAGTATTGCACAAAAGCCTGACGTGAAGCATTCCATCCCCGATCCACGATCTCCTCATAAATTTTGTCTCTCACCAGAACCCACCGCTCCCGATCTGCTGGAAATGACCGCTTGTCAGCCAGACGTAAGCCGCGATCCACTGCTACCCAGCACATGAGTTTCGAGTATACGAAGGGTTGATCTTTGCCACGCACTTCCCATATACCTTGATCTTGCTGCTGCCAGTTGTCACAAACCCAATTGATCAACTCACGCAGTTGGGTCCACATATCATACGAGATTGGTGCTCCATACTTGTTGTAGAGATACACTGAGTCCATCAACTCACCACAAATGTCCAGTTGTAACTGCTCGTAAGCAGCATTGCCAATGCGCACAGGACTCGAACCTTTGTAACCCTCAAGATGGTCTAAAATTTCCTCCTTCAGGTCGTGACGTCCGTCAATCCCATACATAGTTTGCAGAGAACCGTCCCGGTTTCGCTCGTGACAACGGCAATCTATCCAATTCATAAACTTGGCCGCCTCATCAGTGAAACCAAGCTTCAGCAGAGCATAAACCGTGAAAGCTGCATCTCGTATCCAGGTGTAGCGGTAGTCCCAGTTGCGTTGACCGCCAACCTTCTCAGGCAGGCTACAGGTTGGCGATGCAATGATCGCCCCAGTTGGCTCGTAGGTAAGCAGCTTCAAAACTAACGCCGATCTGTTGACTATCTCGCGCCACCGACCTTTGTAAGTGCATTGCCCAAGCCAACGACGCCAGTACTCAATAGTACGCTTGAACAAATCATCCGCTTGTGACTGAGTCAGGGGAAGTCCGCAGCCACCTTCAGGAGCGGTTTCCCGGATCACAAACGCCGCTGTCTCTCCGGAGTGAAGGGTAAAATTGGCTTCCACCCCACTGTCTGATTGCTGTAGTGGGATATCTGTAGAGAGTTCAAGGCTGAGGGTTTTTGAGTGAAAGACTGCACCGAAAGAACTGATCGTTGTTTGGTGTTCATCTCGGGCGTAGTTAAAAGCGGGACGGCATTCCATACTGAAATCCATGCAGCCACGGATCACCCTCACACGCCTGACTAACCACTGATAGCCAAGGTCTTGCGCTTTCATGCCTACAGGCATAAAATCAGTAATTTCACCGACGCCTTTTGGTGTCAGGAAGCGGGTTACCAGGACATTTGTTTCAGGCCAGTACAACTGCTTGTGAGTCACCTCGTTTATCATGGGTGAAATCTTGAAATGTCCGCCCTTGTCAGCATCCAGTAGAGCGGCAAAGACGCTAGGCGAGTCATGACTCGGAAAACAAAACCAGTCGATCGCCCCGTTCAGCCCCACCAAGGCAGTTGTATACATGTTTTCAATGATACCGTGCTTGTGGATCGACTGATATTCCATGACTTCACTCCTTGGTTACGCTTGCAGACAAAGACCTGCTCACATCGACAACGATACAATCTCTGTTATACCACCCATAACCTTGTAATCACGTTAATTAACGGCGTACATCCGATACTAGTACAAGACGGCGGAAATAAAGCAACCATTCACCCATAGCGCGAAAAGCTTATGCTTTTCGCTTTTTTAATTTTTAATTTTTAATTTTTAATTCCGCTTCGCAGTACTAGTTTTATACAGTCGGCAATCAGAGCTTCTAATCCTTACAAACTGAAGGTTTCAGATTTTTTTGACAGTTCCATATCCCCGGAATCCCTATTAAGCCGTTATTTTTGGTAAAGATTCTTTGCTCGACAGAGTAGAAATACTTCCGTGCCAGATTATAATTTGTTATAATAATTGTTATTTTTTACTCATCTATTTCAAAAAATAGTCAACATATCTAATCAAGAGAAACCAATTTCTGAAGAACTAAAGGAGAAAATTAAGCAGCTAGAATCTCCTAACATTGCCGTAATAGGTAGAACAGGAACTGGAAAAAGTACTCTTATTAACAGAATTTTTGGAATAGAATATGCTAAAACTGGCTCAGGCTTACCAATCACTCAAGAATTTTGCCGATTTCCACCTGAAGGCTCGGATAAAATTTTTCCTATAGTCATCTATGATTCTCCCGGGTATGAAGCAGCTAAGGAACTGGAATGGGTGAACAAAGTACTTAAGTTTTTAGAAGAAAAACGTGCGCAGAGCTTAAAAGAACAAATTCATCTTGTCTGGTATGTGATGAATGCCTCGTCAGCACGGGTTGAGTACTTTGAGAAAGACATACTTAATAAAATTACTGATGAACATGTGCCTGCCATTATAGTTCTCTCTCAATGCGATCGAGCAAGAAAACATGAAATTGAAGATATTGAAAAAGCGCTTGATAGTTTTGAACTGAAAAAAATTTACTCAGTCATCAAAACATCAGCAGACCCTCTACAAATTGATGGTAAGCCTATATGTCAACCTTTTGGCTTGACAGAGCTAGTGCATAAGACAGTAGAGTTGCTACCAGAAATGTACTCAGAAGCGCTGATTATGACTCAGATAACTGATCTGAAGATTAAAAGGAAACTAGCTTGGAAGTATGTTACAGCTGCGGCAGGTACTTGCTTTACTGTGGGTTTTATTCCAGTCCCTGGTTCAACGCCAACAACAGCCATAGCATCTCAAACTGCACTTTGTATTCAGATTGCATCTATTTATGGATACAGAGAGCAAGGAGAATTTGTTGTAGCGATCAGTAGTTTTACTAGTGCAGGACTGACTAATATTCTTGTGACTACAATAACCGACTTGATATCTACCTTTTTTCCACCGGTCTCTGCATATTCAGCAGCAGTGTCAGCAAGTTTTATTATAGTAATAGGCTTAACATATATATCTGTTTTTGAAAATCTTGCTAAATCGAATATTTCTGGAAAAGAAGTAATAGAAGAGTTTCTCAAAGAAGAATTTAGAAAGCAGTTTCAGAGATATGTATCTATTAGCATTAACTCAAATAAGGCTTTGGAAGTAATAAGTAAAACATATATTGAAGGAGATTAGTTTTGCATTGATCTAAAAATAATATTTAAAAAAAATACTTATATTTCAAGGTAATTTATGTCAACTAGAGAACCAATTGTAGCGGAAGAAGTAAAAGAAATAATTAGCAATATTAATGTGCCTAATATTGCTATTATTGGCAGCACCGGAGTTGGTAAAAGTACTTTAATTAACTCAATATTTGGCATAGACTTAGCTAAAACTGGTGCGGGCTTACCGATAACTCAAAGTTTCGTTAAATATCCAGCTAAAAATGAGGGATTCTTTCCTATAGTCATTTATGATTCACCTGGATATGAAGCAGCTAAGGGACTGGAATGGGTGAAGAGGGTACTTGATTTTTTAGAAGAAAAACGTGCGAAGAACCTAAAAGAACAGATTCATCTTATCTGGTATGTGATTAACGCCTCGTCAGCAAGAGTTGAGTACTTTGAGCGAGACATACTCAACAAAATCACTCAGCAACATGTGCCTGCCATTATAGTTCTCTCTCAATGCGATCGAGCAAGACCACATGAAATTAAAGGTATTGAAGAAGCGCTTGATAGTTTTGATTTGAAGAAAATTTATTCTGTTATCAAAACATCAGCTAAACCTCTAGAGATTAATGGTAGACCTATCCGTCAACCCTTTGGTTTGACAGATCTAGTGGACAAGACAATCAAGTTGGTGCCAGAAATGTACTCAGAGGCGATCGTTAGGGCACAGATAGTTGATCTAAGCTCTAAAAAGAAACTAGCATGGCAATATATTACAACTGCTGCAAGTGCTTGCTTTACTGCGGGATTCATTCCAATTCCAGGCGTAACCCCCGCCGCCGCCATAGCATCACAGGTTACTCTTTCTATCAAAATTGCTTCTATATACGGTTATGCTGATTTTGCATATTTTCTATCGACTGTCGGAACTTTCAGCATCTCATCACTGAGTAACATCTTTTTGACTGCTACATTAGACTTACTTTCTTCTGTGTTTCCTCCAAGTCGTACCTTGTCGGGGGGATTAGCAGCAACATTTATCACAATTATAGGGCTAACATATATATCAGTTTTTGAAAAACTTGCCAAAGCACATATCTATGTGAAGGGGAAAGAGGCAACTGAAGAGTTTTTAGGCAGAACGTTTAGACAAGAGTTTAAAAAGTACGTAAATGTCAAGATTTTTTCAAATCAAGATTTAAAAGAAGTAGAACGTACTTATTTATCTGAAATTGATGATAAGTTACAAGTATTATCTCTTAGTACTGAGGTTGAGGATAAACAGGAGTTGAAAGACAATGAAATTCTCAATACAAGCATTTTTAGCCAAACCACTTTAAAGCCATCTAACCTTATCGAAGGACATGATTCGGATAAAAATGTTATTCATAAAAGCATACCGCGAAAACAAAATAGCCTCATATTAATTGGACTACTAGGTTTGATTATTTCCTTGGGTTTTGCCTTATTGCTGGTAGTTGATACTAAGCTAAATATCAAAATCCCGCAACAGGAACCTCGCGATCGTGGTGGGGCTGGTCGTTAGAAAAACCCCTAACTCAATTTTTGGTGGGCGAGCATCAGCAGTAGGCGATTGTTAGAAAACCCCTAACTTAACAAGAAACTAAGCATAATACTTAGTAATAATACTGAAAAAGCTAATATAAATTTTACACTAAGCAAATCCACCAATAGGCGAGGATGAGAGTCATAGCAGTCAGCGGTAGACCAAAACGTAAATGTTCTGTTACCTGCGTAGATTTGATCGAGGATTTGATAGCCGTTCAGTTGAACCATCGCCATTACCCTACTTAGATATTTATTCTCCCTTTCAGATTTATTGTTCCCTACTGAAGAGCGAAATTAACGATGGGGAGTGAATTCCTTAGGGTAGGATCTAGCGCCGTCCGGATGCGATCGCAGTTTTCTTCAAAAGCGCGTTCTCCACCTAGGCAAAAATTAGTGTAGCATTATATACAGATGTATTCAGGAGAGAAACATATCTGGTACTTGGACTCCAATGACCATGCAAAACTGCAACTATAGCGATCCGGGAAATTCTAGAAGGCATCTACTTACGGGCGATTATTAAGATTCCAAACTTTTTTTAAACTAAAGGTAAGAAGGAAGGACTGAGGATTCAGAACGGACTCAGGCGTGTTAAGATATTTCTCGATTCTGAAAGCTGTGTTTGATAGGTAGATTTAACAAATATGGAAGCAGCACTGTTATTAGCAAAACTCCCTGAAGCTTACCAGATCTTAGATCCTCTGGTAGACGTTCTGCCACTCATCCCCGTCTTCTTCTTGCTGCTGGCTTTTGTTTGGCAAGCAGCCGTGGGTTTCAGGTAAGACTGTGTAAAGCACTAGCCTGCGTCGCGCCCGATGAAAGGCATGGGCACACAAACAAGTTATGGGGCTTAAAACTTATTAGCTTTCATTGTGGATTTCGGATTGAACTCATCCAAAATCCACTAATTTTTTGCACAAGAGTCCTTGAGAAAATTGATAATTCTTAATATTTTGCAATAAATGAATATAATGAGTAGGGTAGTCTATGATGCCCAGTCAAAATTCAGCCTTCACAGTTAGGTAAATAGCGAACGAGGTGTCAGCTATGGGCAACATTAAATTTATCAAAGAAGACCAAGAAGTCGTGGCGGCGAATGGTGCGAATCTCCGGCTAAAAGCCATGGAAAACCGCATGGACATATATAAATTGATGGGTAAGATGATGAATTGTGGGGGCAACGGTCAGTGTGGCTGTTGTATTGTGGAGGTAGTGGAAGGAATGGAAAATCTTTCGCCCCGTACCGATGTAGAAAACCGACTCTTGAAAAAAAAGCCGGAAAATTACCGCCTCGCATGTCAAACCTTAGTCAATGGTCCCGTCAGCGTAGTAACAAAGCCTTAACAATGTAGTCATAAGAATGCAGATTGACAGCGATGGTGGTATGCTAAAATTGTTGACTTGAAATCAAAGAGAGGCTTTCTTGCCATGCAAGTTAATGAACTGGGGTTCATAGCGAGCATTCTGTTCGTACTCGTTCCCTCTGTTTTTTTAATCATTCTGTACATCCAAACTGGTAGCCGCCAAGGTTAAAAAGATAGTAAGCATTCAGCCGTCAGCCATCAGCTATCAGCTTGTATGACTTGTAAGAACTTTCTTGTGTTATACAAGTTAACAAATTCCTCTTATAGCTGACTGCTGACCGCTGATAGCTGAATGCTTACAAAAGATACTTAATGCTTTTTGTTTAAGACAAAAAACCCCGACACCAGTGGTATCGGGGTTTTCTGTTAATCAACTGCTGAATCCAATTTGATCTCAAGCGACTATCCGCGCTAATAATACTGGGCAAGTAGCATTGACTCTAACATAGTCAGACAAAGAAGCGCCTAAAAGTCGGTCTATATCAACTAAACTCTTGGCAATTGAGGGACGGCGATCCGGAGAACCAAGCAATAATAGGTCTACGTTACACTCTTGTGCTAAGCGACAAATTTCTTCAGATGGTTTACCACTGCTGGTAACACAACGAACTTGGACACCGCGTTTTTTAGCTTCTAGAAATGCTGCTGCTAAAACAGGATTTTGTTCTGGACTGATTTCAGATGGTTTACCGCGTAAATCTGTATTAACATTAGCCAGAATCAACTCACCTTCCTTAATATCTTGAAGGAGGAACAAAGCTAATTTCAGGCAGTGTTTTGCTGTATCAGAATTGTCCAGCGCTACCATAATCCGGTTAATTTTTTTAACATAAATGTCATCTTTCACCAGTAACATGGGGCGAGAAGACAATTGAAAAACGTACTGACTGACTGAGTTCGATAAAATCGATTGCAGCCGCTTCAGACCGCGTGAACCCATAATAATCAAGTCAGCTTCGATTTCGTCAGCTACTTGACAAACTACATATTTAGGGTCACCTTGCCGCAAAATTGAAGAAACTTTGCTAGGGTCTAAGTTCAAATACTGAATAGCATTAGCCAGAATCTTGCCACCTTCTTCCCACTGAGATGTCATAGCTGCAGCTGAAGTTTGCTCAGGAACAACGTGCAAAACCGTAACTTTTGCCCGTTGGATTGATGGTATTTCCGCCAAATTTTTGAGCATCTCTTCCGCATGCCCCAATCCAGAGACAGCCAGCAAAATTTTTTCTATCATCTTACGTCTTTATCCTCCGGTTACTTTGTTAAGAGGGAACAGGGAACAGGGAACAGGGAACAGGGAAATCCCCATACTTAAAAGCAGGGGTTTTGTTGCGGACGCATTTTTTCTAGATCGGTGCGTCTCGAAAAAAATATTTTTATTTCTTTACATAAATAAATTTAGGGGCTTGTACCCTTGATCTTCTCCCAAGGGGAGACGCTGCGCGAACGGGGCTAATTATTTTCTGTTCCCTGTTAAGAGTTCCCTGTTCCCGCCCCGAAGGGGCTTGGTCATTGGTAATTGGTAATTGGTAATTGGTTATAAAACTAATGACTAATGACAAAGAACAAATGACAATTAAGTTTATTTACGCCCAGTTAATTAAACTTTCAACTAGGCTTTTATAATTTAAGCTTACTTCCAATTTTGTCTAATTAACTTAACGAATGACGATGAAATTCATCAGCTTTAATCTATGTTAAACTTTCTTAACTAAAAGTAAGTAAAGTATTGTAAAAGACTTATTGCAAAAGTCATGAGTCTTAGTGTTCTTCTTTGCGACGGCAGTTCAGATCGCCGCAAGCCGGTACTCTGCCTGCCTCGTCTTTGCGTGAGACAAAAAATTAAAGGTCACTATACCACATAAGCTGAAGAACTGCTACAATCTCAAAACAAGTCAGCAATTCTCATTATGAGAATAATTATCATTACGATTCGGAACTATGCA
>CAXTSI010000001.1:0-102813 GCA_964246695.1 uncultured bacterium | reverse complement strand
ATTGTTCAGGAAAGGACTTTATAGTTTACTTAAGGACTTTATTATGAGGGAACAAGTGTCTACACCCATCATAGCAATATTTAATCAAAGCGGCGGTGTCGGTAAAACTACGGTAACTCAGAATATTGGATATAATCTAGGACAATTAAAAAAAAGAGTTTTAGTAGTTGATGTCGATCCCCAAAGCTCTCTAACGGCGTTTATGGGCTTGGAGCCGATGGACTTAGATAAAACGATTTATCAGGCTGTTGTCCATAAAGAAGAACCAAATATTGTAAAGAATCTACACGGTATCGACCTTCTTCCATCTAACTTACAACTCTCAAGAGCCGAGATGGAGTTAGCCGGGGCTATCATGCGAGATTTGAGGCTCAAACAAGTCTTGGATAAGGTGCGTAAGGATTATGATATTGTCCTGCTGGACTGTCCTCCCAGCTTAGGGATTTTGAGTGTAATGAGCTTAGTTGCCTCCACACATGTAATTGTGCCAATTCAAACAGAATTCAAAGCCCTTAAGGGAACAGAGTTACTGATAAACACAATCATGGAAGTTATTGATGAGGCTAACCCCGATTTGAAGATCGCGGGTATAATTCCTACAATGCATGATACAAGATTGTCTCAGTCCAGCAAGAGCCTAGAAGCAATTCAACAACTGGCAAAGATTGCTAAAATACTAGCCATTATCCCACGAGCAACTGATTTCGCTAACGCTTCACAAAAAAGACAGCCTTTAGGAGTTTATAATCCAAAACATCCTGCTGTTAAAGTATTAGAGGACATTGCCGCTACCATTCAGAAAGATTTGCTATGACAATAGAAAGCCCTGGCGTACATGAGTTTGGCAGTATTGTAGGCCGTTTCGTCAATAACAAAGCTTCCAAATTAAAGCAGTTAACACTGCCTATTGAAAAAATAGTTCTTCCCAAGTATCAGCCCCGGAAACATTTCGATCCTAAAAAGCTAGAGGATCTCCAAAACTCTATCAAGCAGCATGGCATCTTGGAGCCGCTGATTGTTCGGCCTCTAGACAATGAAAAGTATGAACTTGTCGCCGGGGAGCGTCGCTTGCGAGCAGCAACCAACCTTGGCGTACAAGAGGTTCCCGTTACAATTCATAATTTGACTGACCAGCAGGCTTTACACGTTGCATTGATTGAGAACCTGCAAAGGGAAGACCTTAACCCCATTGAAGAAACAAGAGGCATTTTAAACCTTCTGGCTATTGAGTTAAGCCTCCCTGAGCAAGAGGTAAAGACTCTACTTTACCAAATGAAAAATCAAACAACTGACGCTAGTCAAAACGTTTTGACTAGCATGGAAAATGTTGAAAAAGTCTTCTCTTCCATAGGAAAGATGACATGGCATTCCTTCATGAACACTCGCCTTGTCTTGCTCAATCTGCCCAACGAACTTGTAGAAGCAATTGAAAGAGGTGAGGTGGCTTATACAAAAGCACAGGCGATCGCCCAGGTTAAGGATGAGGCTGAGCGACAAGGACTGCTTGACAAGGCGATCGCTCAAGATTTGTCCTTAAGTCAGATTCGTGAAAAGGTTAACGATTGGAAGAAAACAGAGACCAAACCACAGAAGCAGGGGAGGGGAGAAACACACCTCCAAAGGGCTAAAGCGCTGTATGAGCAAATTAAAAAGCGTAAAATTTGGCAGGATAAGGAAAAGAAAGCTGAGTTCGATGAGTTGCTTACTAAGCTTGAAATTTTACTGGCGGAAGATTAGGTTTGCCAAAAAATAAACATTTAATATAATTTTAGAAAAAATATTTAAATTTAAAAATTAAAAAGCTAGTCCAGTTTTCGTGCTGGACTAGCTTTTTGGATATTGGGGGTAATTGTGATAGTCTTAGGCGGCGATCGCAGTAGCTTGGTTAGTAGAGTGAATGATCTTGAGCAGGTAATTAACCAGGAAGTCTCTGTTTCCGCTGCGAGAAAGCATTTTTCCTTTTTCGTCAACAACTTGATTTCTCCAGTCGGGATTTGATTTAGACCAGTCAACGTTTTTAAGGGCCAGAAGATAGTCTTTAACCTTAATGGGATCATCTTTGCAGTTTGCAACTAAGGCTTTTCCAATATCCCCCAAGCCATCAATGAACACTCCATGTGAGCAGATAAAGCCTTTTCTAACTTCTGTCGGGGTCAGGCTTCCTTGATAAACTTCCTGCCATTGAGGAATAACCTCGAACAGGGTAGTCCAGAAAGTCGTGCAGTACATGGAATCAAAATCTTCACTAATACCTGGCATCATCCTTTTGGTAGCGGTATCCAGCCATCTGTAAACGAACAGTTTTGGACTTTTTTTGGTTACGTTTGACTTTTCTTTTTCCAAAAACTTGTCATTGAAAAGGGGAATTTGACTTAGGAAATTGTGGATTGCCTTGGTAACGGGATCGGCATCGTAAAACAGCGTCAAGTTTTTAGACACAGGTTTGGCCGTATTATTTAGAACTTTGAATAAGACTTGTGCCTGGGGAAGGTCAATATTCAGTAGAAAATCAACGGAGATTGTTTCATCCTCGAATTTGGCAGCAAGCTCTTCATTGTGCATCAGTTCTCGAATGGCGTGAGCGCGGTGCTGACCATCAAGGATGCTGTATTTTGACTTGAGGTTGATCTTCAATAGTCCATTTGAGGCATCATCTTTGAAGGGAGTGAATTTAACGTCTCCCTTGATGGAAACAACCAAGGGCGGCAAATAGTAGTTTTTATTGTTTTCAATATAGCGGCGGATCTCTGCTGCGTGTTTAGGGTCCAGCAATCTTTGTGACCTTTCTTCAGGAGGAATATCCCCTTCTATAGGGGAAAACCGTAGAGCTACAAAAGAGAACGGAACAGTAGCACTATAGATTTCCAGACCTTGTTTAAATCGTTTTATTGCAGATATTTGATAGATATTGTTTGTACTCATTTTGAATTTCCTTCAATCAATTTGTTGATTGTGACGCTATCTTTTTTAGAAAATCGCGTCAATATAATTTGAAAACTACAAATGAGTTTTTTGAAAAAGTGTTATCAATTTTATAAAAAGCAAGACTGAATCAGACGCTCATTTTTCTTCGTTTTTGTAATTTCAATCAACTATTGATTATAAAAATATGGTAATTTTCAGCCTTTTATTGCCTCGGCTGTATCAGTTTTTAACCTATTACCGGAGAGATAGGTTCTCATCTCTTATTCATTCAATGAAATCAAAGGAGATTGTATGGATTTTTTGACGCTAATCAACAACGCTCAAAAAGCGTTGGATGCGATCGCGGGACATGATGATTTTGTTAAACTTCTTGAACTGGAGCTATGGGACGACCCTGCTATCAGTTTGAGTGATGCGAGACAGGCTCTCGACGATTTAGAGAAGATCTATGAATCCGTGAAGGAAGATATCTCCGTCGATTAATTACTGTTTTGATACACCAATCCCTCAAGGGTTTGGTGTATCACCTTTTTTATGGTGCGTTCGTGAAAAATTAAGCCAAAATGCTCCGTTAGAAATTAGGCATCCAAAAACACAATGAATGAATCAATGCTTGAAGATAATCTAATCGCACAACGTATTCACGATCTTCGCTCAATGCTTGACGAATACGAAGGAAGTCAGACGGAATGCGATGGCAGAACGCGCATTATTCACACAGCGTTAACACGGGAAAATATTCCTCACCAATGCATAATAGGGGAATGCAGGTACAACGCACAAACCCTAGGAATGCATTTCTGGATTGACCTACTCGGTGACCTGGAAGGTTGGCGCATTGATTACTGTTTGCGGATGTGGTTCGGAGATGAGAACGAGCTTCCTCACGGTGTATTTCATGTCCTAGATTTTACAAACATCCTTTACAAAGGGGCAAGTGTTCAACTTCTACCCCTGCCAGATTGGTTATTTCAAATTTTGATTAGGCCGTTTGAGTAAGCTTTCCGAACATTTGCAGTAACAATCTCAAGTTTGAGTAAGTTACAGACATTTTATGCAGCAGTTTATTGTCTACGCTTCGACCGGGCTGGGTTTGAAAGCCATATCTATGTGAAGGATTATCTCTAGGAGGATAGAAAGAGAACAATTCTATGGTTTCCTCCTTAGGGATGTACTTGCCTTCATCCTGTACCCAAATTTTGAGCGATTCACGCAACAAGTTTGTGAGGTAACTGACTCGAAAATTTGAACTATTCCTCAAGCTGTAATTCAGGTACACGCCTCCTGTATACCAGTAGCGCGATCCCTGGTTTTTTCGTAACTGCTGTGCAGAGCAGATCTCTAAATCTGATTCGTCAAACTTCTCTTGGGCAACATTTTCCTGAAGAAACTGGGCTGAATCATCAGTCAGCGGCCACAGCAAAAATGCTCCAGCAATGATCTGCTTTTGATAAAAGAGGGCTTTAATGCCGTTGGGGTAAGCTGTCCACCATTTCTTTAAGGATGAGAAATCTAGGGCAAGGGAGGGGGCTTGATAAGACATTATGGAATAAGCCTGTTGCAGTTCAGTAAAGCTTGCGACATTGCGTACAGTGAAGTCTTTAAGCTTTGCGCCAGTCAGGTTTAACCCACTGATATCAACGTCACTAAGGTCTACTCCAGTCCAATCTACCAAAGCTGCCTTAGCACCTTGTAGATTGGCGTCACCAAAATTTGCCCCAGCCACGTTGGCATTAGTGAAATCGGTATTAAGGCAAGTTGCACGAGACAGATCTGCGCCTTGCAGGTTACATTTTTGCAGATTACTGTTCGATAGAATAGCATCCATCAGCCAAGATTGACTCAAGTCAGCCCTTACTAGGCGGCAGTCGCTGAGGTTTGTGTTAATGAACTCTGCGCCAGCGGCATTAATTTTGCTCAGGTTTGCCCCACTTAAATTTAAGCCTACCAAGTTTTCATCTTGTAGGTTCCAACCTGTAAAGTTCTTTTGATTTTCCAGGGTGTAGGACAACCACAGTTTGAAACTTGTTGTAACATAACTTAGCAACTGGTCAGGGCGAATTATCTTGATCGTGTTGGTAGCGTTTTTGAAAAATGTCGGGTCATCGCTTACAATACCGTCTAGTTGGGAAGCTTCCACACACATGATCTCGACGATATCTTCAAAATCTAAGCCAGGGTAGTCTCGTGTTAACCGTGCTTGCGACAAAATTTGGTCTGTCACAAAACACATCTTGCTATCACTTTTAAGCTTTGCAATGAATTTATTAGCCCAGTCAGTTCCCCCAAGTAGTCGGCAGCAGAACTGCGCTTTCTGAATCGCGAGATCGGTGAGGTAAAAGCGCAAGTTTTCACTCTCGATGATCTTCCACAAAACCTCGTAGTCATATTTCGATAGTAAGTTGTATTGACCCCCGTCCATTACGCATTTGATCAGGGTTCTTCCGTTAAGTAATAGTGGATTCATTATTGTTAATTGAAAGTGGCTTTCTCAAATCCTGCCAAACCGTGACTCTTGTTTTTGTGGCACTAGCTCGAAGGGCTCTAGTGTTTTTGGATTGGTAGTTATTTTTACCTCTAACTCTGGATGTTTTCTCTGAGGTTGGTTTTTCTGTTTCTATTTCATCAGACTCTACCCATTCCATGAGATCACCAGGCTGGCATTGAAGTGCAACGCACAAGCGCTCAAGGGTGACTTTTTCTAACCTATCAGGCATCCCGCCACGCAGCTTTGAGATTGTTACTTCGTGGAAATCCGTAAGTTCAGAAAGCGTTTTGTTGGAACACTCCCTATCTGCCATGATCGCAGCAAGCTTCCATTTTATACTCATTATCTTTTTTTAAGATAAACATACATCTCTATTATAAAAGATTTTAAACGTAGCGGCTGTTTTGAGGAGATGGATTTTTGGAAGAAGGGGAGGGGAGGGCGATCGCAAAAAAACACTACAGCAGTGCCTTCAGATAGAAAGTTTCAGCTTCGCTACACCTACCTTGGCCATTGTAGAGTTTTCCTAGATTATTGTAACTTTTGGCGGTATTAGGATGTTCTTCTCCCGTCAGTTTTAGCGTAAGTTGCAGTGCCTTCAGATAGAAGGTTTCAGCTTCACTATAGCGACCCTGGTCATTATAAAGGCTTCCTAGATTATTGTAACTCATAAAGGTGTGAGGATGTTCTTCTCCCAGCAGTTTTAGACTGAGTTCCAGTGCCTTCAGATAGAGGGTTTCAGCTTCACTATAGCGACCCTGGTGATTGTAGATGTTTCCTAGATTATTGGAAATTATCAAGGTGTGAGGACATTCTTCTCCCTTCAGTTTCAGCGTAAGTTCGAGAGCTTTTAGATGCAGGGTTTCAGCTTCGCTGTAGCGCCCTTGGTAATTGTATAAATTTGCCAGATTATTGTAGGTTGTGGCGGTGTCGGGATGTTCTTCTCCCAGCAGTTTTCGACTGAGTTCCAGTGCCTTGAGATAGTGTGTTTCAGATTCGCTATAGCGCCCCTGGAGAGCGTAAAGCAATGCTAGATTGTGATAACTAGCGGCGGTACAATGATGTTCTTCTCCCCGACGCGATCTCACTACCGATAAACATTCAACCAGGAGAGGTTCAGATTCAGCATACAAACCCTGCTCTTTATAAAACAAGCTCAAACCTGAGAAAGTCGGACGTAAATCCTCATCCTTGATTAAGGTAGTAAGTTTTTTGGCAGCCTCTGATAAATGAGGGATAACATCCTTAATTTTCTTAATAAATTCTAGGGTTGGCGAGTGGGGTATCGACTTCGAGATCGCCACCGCCGTTTCCGCGCAAGCTCGTTTAACTTTTTCTGCTTCAGTTAACTGACTTACTTGAGTTAGCACCATAATTTTACTCACCCATTTCCAACTTGCTTCTAAAAAATTGTAGAATCAGTGAATGTAAGAGATAGTTTTCTTGGTCTGTAAGTTGAAGTAAGTGAAAATTCATCAATTCAATTATTGCATCTTCTAAATCTTCTCCAACTAAGTCAATATCTTCAGGATACATCTCACGGTATGTTTGATCATATTCTAATATATAAGTCCGTGGAATTGGCGAGTCTGCACATAGACCAAGTTTTTTCCCTAAATGTTGGCTAGGCTTACTCAATTCTTTCCAGCTCAGATTAAAAGCAGCTTCAACTCCTAGTTGTGCCGTTATAGGTTCTGCTAAGCTTTGAGATATTGAAAGTGATTCATGTTTTATGGCTAAATTGATTCTAGCTGCATCTTTCAAACGAGTTAGCATTTTAGAAAAGGTAACTGGATGCTTTTTTCGACGACGATCTACTAAATAATATCCAACTAACTCCAAACCCAATGGTAAATTTCCCAACCATTCACATAGTTCGCTAGCATCTTTTAAGCTATTATTTTCATCTACTGTATCTTTACCAACTATTGATATTAATAGTTCTAAAGCATTTTCAGGAGTCAATACCTCTAAGAGCAATGTCGAGATATTATCACCGAGTAAGTCAAGACGCGTTGTTATTAACGTTTTAAAACGTTTTTTTTCTTGGTCTGGTAAGTATTTATATGGTAGATGAGGTTTTACTTTATTAAAGTCTGTGACATCATCTAAAACAATTAATACATTTCCAGGTATCCAGTTTCTCCAACAATAATTTAGCTGGTCTGGAAGTTCCATCCCCTCCGG
The DNA here is from genome assembly GCA_964246695.1 of uncultured bacterium. GTDB lineage: Bacteria > Cyanobacteriota > Cyanobacteriia > Cyanobacteriales > Nostocaceae > Stigonema. Next base: position 95,213 of record CAXTSI010000001.1, on the reverse strand, counting down.
TATTCTCAATTTTAAGTTTGTGTGCGCAAATGCTACGATTTGAGGACCCACATAAAAGTCTCTGACTGATATCCAACAAATTCCACCTGGGTATAATTCCTTAAACTGTTTAGTATATTGTATAGCTAACTCTGTTTTACCAACCCCACCCATTCCTTCAAGGGCGGTAATCGCTACCTGACCTTCGGAAAAAAGAGCTTGGTTCAAGGCATCCAATTCATCGGTTCGCCCAACAAAGTGGGAACTGCCTTGTAAGGGAATGTTATAAGGGTCAAGTTTTGTGCGATCGCTTTGAAATGATTCATCAGATGAAGGGCGATCATCTATATTGCAATTGCGCCTAGGGTCAGGTTCAATGAATTGCTCCCAATCGGTGAAACCTACAGCTTCACAAAACTGCTTGATATACTCCTTACCAAGAGTTGTTCTAGCTAAAACTTTTTGAACAGAAGTTTGTTTAAATTCTGGAGGTTGTGAATTTGCAGTTACTGCTGCGGCTAATTTTTTCTGATTTTTATCGTCCCAGTCTAATTCTTTGATTTTTTGCTTGAGAATCCTACGACCCTCATGTGTAAGGCAATCTCCTATTTTTGGTGCCATTTTTCACGAAAAATATCTTCAAAGGAATTATGCCATAGAACATCATAAACAAAATATAATTATTATAAATTTTTGTTTCTACCTATCAATTTCGCATTGAAGAATACCTATTTTCCATAAATTATATACTGTTTGTTCATCTAATACCGGATTGAGTGTTAGGGGTTTTACTTCTTGAGAATTTTTCAAATGTTCGAGGATAAATTGTTCTTCAGAATTTAATTCTTTTCTATTCTCAAGGTATTTAATATCTTCCAAATAATGCGCTACGGAGTTACGGATTACTTTGATAGCGAACTTTGCTCTCTCTTTTTCTGGATGGGAATAATTATCAAAGTAAACAGTACAGTCCTTCTTTCTTATCCATTCTGGCAATTGTTTGATTGTACTAAATTCTCCTTTATTAAATAAGTTCTCCCATTTTTCAGGGAGTGAACTAGTTTTTTTTTGATTATGAATAGTTTCGATGCGACTAGCAATTCTCTCAGCGGCACTATTAAGAACCTCTGGCAAATCCTTGTCTGCTCTATCGAATATCATGGGCAAGCTTTGATCTCCTTGGGTAATAGTAGTGGCTAATTCATCCGTGGATTTCTCAGCAGTATTAATCACATATTCAAATGCTTTTGTCTGACGAGCAACATGCCTTCCCATCCCAAGGGCATAGCCGATCTCCTTAAGTGTCTGAGAATCCATGTGCCTAGATCTTTCAATATTTCGTTGTAAATCAATCAATAATAAAAACATTATTAATTATTGTCAAATAAAATGTATTAAACAACTTAAATAATAATTATATTTTTTTGTCACAAAACCCTATTAAAGAATAAAAATACGTCTATTTACCCTGATATTTATCACAAGACTTGATTTTTATTATTATAAACCCAAACATAAAAGGTTTGAAAAATCGTGATCATGGATTGATCCGGAATTGATTCCGAATCAATTCCGGACTTTATTTTTGAAAATTTGAATATCGTATGAATAGAAAAGATTTTTTTCATCGCAAGCATGGCAACGTGCCGAGGGATTCCCCATGAGAACCGATCGCCTATTCAAGCGATCGCACAAAAAGTCCACTTATTAAACCATAACCAGGAACACATCATGAATTTTTTAACAGTTTCCGACATTAATTCAACTTTAGAATTCGTTCTAGACATTCTTGCAAATCGTGAGCATGAGGCCGTGATCCAAGCTGGGGATGTTATTCCTCAATTTAAGTTTTTCTCGAAAAGTCGGCAAACAACCTTACAAAAAGTTATTCCTGGCTCAAACAGGGTTGCTTCAGAAATCGTTCAAACGCAAAGCGGGACTTTTCCTAAACAGAAGCAGTTTAAATTTCATTTGCAGCGTACTTTCGGAGCGCAGTTTGCAACCTCAATAAACGCAGGTTCAGAAGAAGAAGCGATCGCCCTTACCCTCGAACTTTTAAAACTAGATATAGTATTGATTCCCATAAGAAAAGCGTCAGGCGATTGTAGGATGGTCAGCTTGTGCATTTCTTACTCTATAGAAATTTTGGATCAAGATGTGCCAAAGGAGAAAATTGGTGGCAAGCACTTCAATAAATTCGTGACAACTGAAAACCAACTACAGTTGCATGGTTCAGAACATAACACTCACCCTGATGCAAGCCTATCTGCTTGGCGATTAGCCCTAGTCAGAGCCTACCAGCTGAACCCTGTCGAAGAAAAATTTGTCCTAGACCTTCCTTTCATAGATCCATCTGACTCGCCAGCCAAAAGATTAGCAGATGTGCTAGCAGTCAGAACTTAAACATTCTCATTAGAGGAGAGCGATCACGTTTTCAAGGAAGCGCGATCGCTCTTCTTCACAGAATACTGGCGATGTCAATCATTTGAACATTGTCACATACCTTCGCTTCAGTGCTAACAAAACTTCAAACGCAGGTATGGTCCACGTGCCGGGGGAATTCACCATGAATGACATCAGCCGCTGCCTGGAAAGGCGATCGCTTCGATGGGTGATCGCCATAAACCAACTAAAACTACCGAATCATGAAAACCTTTTTGATAGTTTTCGACGTTAGATATCTACTCATCTACCCAGATTTTGCTGCTAAAGCAAAGGAGTTAGAAGCCGTGCTAGCAACCCATCCAGATAGTTTCTTACGCTTCATCTGTATAGATCCTCGCATTGCTGTCGATTCAAACCTTCACGTTGAAATTCAAATCGTCTCTATTCAACAATCCAATTCCTACAATGGCCAAGTATTGTACGAAATAATCCGGCATATTAATGGCTCCAGCAAAGCATATCTGATTATTGATGCACCCTCAGCGAAGCAGGCCCAGCGTGCAGGGGCATACCGACTCGGACAGACGATCGCCCTAATCCCAACTGACGCAAAGCTTCTTGATTTCGATCCTGAACTCCTCAAAATCGCATTCAAACCTTTGCACCTTGAACAACTCCCAACTGAAATGGACGTATTCTCATGGGAAGACGAAACGGAAATGCCTTGTTCTTTGTTGTGCCCCTGCTGTAATCGCTTCATAAATTGTGACTGCAATTTAGAAACAGAAATCGTGGGACGCCAGAATCAGATCCGAAAATCTTATGGCTTGACGCAGGCTGGTGCATACTTTGTGTTCCATCATCGAGGTGGCACTCTCCATAGTCGGCTTGGTTGCAGGGATGCAAGGTAGACAAGCTCAGTCTCACTATGTGGAAGGCGATCGCTCTTATTGGAGGGGCGATCGCTATCCCTTCAGCATAAATCGAGGGTTCTAGTAAATTACTAGAACTAATACGCTAAACTAACCTTCAAGGCTCGCGCCCATTGCCAAAGGTTGCTGCATCTGCTCCAAAAACTCTATCTGCCGACGCATCTTGTCAATTGCTTTTCTTGCAGTCCAACCAGCAGCAGCGTGCGCTTCTGCCAAATTTTTATAACGCCCCAAGTGCAAAGTTTTCACCATTTGCCCCTCCTTCTGCTTACTACGTGCAGGGAAAATCGGCTCTTGCGCTACAAGCTTATAGTAGTAATAGATCCCATAAGGACGCTTGACTGCATATTCACAGACATAACATCCAGGTGGGCAAACAAATTGCTCTGCCTCGATTTGATTGATTCTGGCTTTCAGTTGGGCAATATTTTGCTCTGTTAAGGAATAGGTGAATTTTTGACCGAAGGCTTGTTGGATTTGAGTGATCGCTCTTGCGTTCTCGCGCAGTTCCTTTTGGTATTCCCAAGCTACCTCCTTTGGGACTGGCACAGGCATAACTCCATTTCCATAGAAACCCCAAAGATTACCGTTTATCTTCTGGAAGTCGTACCATCCTGCAATAGTTAGTGACTCCACATTTTTTAGCTTAGCTTCAAAACCGTTTAGTAGAGTAGGACTTACGCACTGTACGAATGGGACATCATGTGTATGAACGTAATTTGGTCGTTCCAGGCTTTTTACAATTACCGTTCGATGGGTAGCGATCGCCAAAAAATCATCGCAAAATCAGGTTTGAATGCCTGAAATTCATACCCCATATTTGGTATTTTCTGTCAATGCGTAAGTCCTAGTTAAATAGAGTTCAGGTTGTGTGCGCAAATAATTTTCTTTTAATGGGAGGTGTGATCGCCTCTCCCACTATTCATTAAAAATTAACGGCTTTTTCAATCCAAGCCGCATTTTGAGGAAAGGTTATAGGCTGTGTTTGTAAGTGTTGCGGCAGGGTTTCATCAAGGAATGTCAAATCAAACACAATTGATTTTTCGGATAACGGGTGACGGGTGATGTTAGCGAATATAGCCACCATTTCAAACCTCCTTCCTTTAACCAAGTAAATCACCTTTTCGCCAACAGCAAAATCACCGTAACTGACTAGGATGTTGCTGCTTTTTTGACTATCCGACATTTTTTTTCTCCTAGCTTTTCATGTGTTTTGTTGATAGGACTTATCTATTGTTCAACAACATGCTACTAAAAAACCATTGCTGCTTGAGCCAACCACTTGAATACAACCCAGCTTGCACCGTTGCCAACGCATTCCATTGCTAAGGCGTTTTGCGTCGGTAGCCAAATGCGATCGCCTGTGTCACCATCCCCAAACAGTCGCAATGCTGCACGGGGAGTAAGTGCATAAATTTTATCTCCCACTTTGATATCGCCTTGCCGCCAGTGCCTGTCGCATCCTCTACCTAATGCCCTGATAGTAAAACTTGGCTCGTCTGGCAAGTAAGGGCGATCATTTTTCCGACCCCCACCCACCCTCTTGAGTAGGCATGTATGTGGAAGTTCCGGGAATTTCTTCTGTTGCCAAGGTGCTAGAGTTGTTTCTGGCAGCGTTTCTATAATGTTGTTAAGCGCATCATACCAGCTGACTTGGTTCTTGTTAGGGAGAACAGACTCACAGAGTGGTTGACCACCGCGAATGCCTATGCTGTACAGTCTTACTCGCGACTGAGCAACGCCAAAACTTGCGCAGTTGATTTTGTAGTACGCAAAGCCGTATCCATTATTTTGCAACGTAGTTTGTATTACCCGGAACGAATCAAACTTCCTGTACTGCCAGACATTTTCCAACAAGAAGAATTTTGGCCGCTTTGCATCAATGAATCTGGCGATCGCGTTTCCTACCGCAAAATCATCACTGCTTTCTTGAAGATCTGTGCCGCGTAACAGGCTCGCATTCTTGCAACTAGGTGTAGCGATAAGGCAATCGATATCAGGGAGGTTATCAGGGGAAAGGTTTTCAACGCGATCGCACACCATAAGGGAATCTGGATGATTCTTCTTGTAGACCTCGGCAATTTGTGGATCGCATTCAATGGCCCATACAGGGAAACCGCCAAGGGACTTTAACCCCCAAAGATGCATACCCATACCACTCGCGATCAAGCCTATGGAAAAATTTATCACAACTAATAACTGTATAAGCTAGACGTAAAACGGCAAGACTAACGGGCAATTCCACTTGAAAAGACCGCTGCCAGCATCGTACTGGCATCAGCCGCAGCGCCTTTCTGTTTTTTCGAGCCGCCAGTCAGGCCCTTGCCTTTGCCGTTTTCATTCCAGTCGATCTTGCATTTGACGCCTTCATCGAGCATCACAATGCGTAATACAATTTTTTGAATCGGCAGTTGCCTTTCTTTGCTGCGGCTGTAGACGATAATACCCAGTTTGTCCTGTCCGGGAATTGATACCCCTGAAAACTCGCGGTGAAAAGTTTCCAGCACTTTCCGGGCTTCATCAGGCGTATTGTAAACTTTTCCCTGCCGGACGGATCGCAATACCGAGTGCGCCCAGTTGGGATGCTGGCGTTTGGGCTCTTTCCGCTGAGGGTGATCTTCGAGGGGAAGGGCGATCTTTTCCGCAAACAGACTATAGCGCGTTTCTGATTCACCGGATTCCGATTGGCGAACAATCTTACGAGTCGTGATCTGAGCTACATTGCCCAGATGTCCGGCTTTTTCTTCATCGCGGGTAATGGCGTAACCCTTGATCCAGAGAACAACGCTTTCAGGGCGGGAAGAGGGAGGTTGTAAGATCTCTTTGGCTTCGGCGGCTTCCTTATCATCAGAACCCATGATGCTTCCAGCCATATCGGCAGTCAGGGTAATAAACTGCCGCCGAATCGACCGAAGTTGCTTAAGGGCCTGATCATGACTGTCAAAATCAAACATTTCTGAAACAACGGCCTCAATCAGCGGATGGGTAACGATCGCTGTTTTCTGTTTTTTATCTGGTGAAGATTTTGGCGGTGAGGGCGGAAGGGGAGAGATATTCTCTGCGGTTTCCAGGGCATCGGCTACCCACTCACTTTGCATCGCCACACTCATAACAAACCTTTCATTAACTCTGAGAAGAAAAAAATTAAAAACTATTCTTGATACGCAAAATCGCGTCAAGAATGTAATAAGAATTTAGGAAACTATAATAATAATTTTAATAACAAAATTCAATAATTATTTTTTATTTTTGAGCCTGTAGCGATTTCCCAATGAGTGAAATGAAAATGGCAAATTGGCGAAAGTTGAGCCGTTAAGCTTCTTCTCCACACCGACAGGGCGATCGCTGCTTCACATCAACAAAAAAACTTGATTTGTCTTTTCAAAAAAATCACGGTTAAAAAATTAAGATAGATTCTGTCTTGATAAAATTCAGTTTCATCCCTGGCATAACCAAAAGCGTATCACGTAGTAATAAAATTAAAGATTTGCTGCTTGTCATAATAAATTTCGTGCTTCAGATTTTATTTCAAAAAAAACAGACAGCCCCCCATTTTATAAAAAACTCTTAATTAGAGTGAGAGCGATCATTTGATAGTTATTAAAAATTCTATTTAATCCGTCTGTTCACAAACCCTTCAGGGTTAAATTTATTAAATTTTTCGAGGACATCATGGCTCAAATTAAAACAATCATTGATGTAACCGTGCGTGAATCAGGCTATGCCGCTCACACTATTTCTCCGCAAGAATCCAAACCTATCGCAAAAGCTCTAGAAAATGCTGGCGTGAAAATGATCGAAGTTGGGCATTCGATGGGAGTAGGAATGAAGCGCTTTAAAGATAAAACTGATAACAGTTTTGATCTAGAGAGCTTACTTTTTGCTGAGGCAATGAATGAAGCCTTGACATCCTCTACTTGGGGCATGGTTGCAATGGGACCAATCGTATGGAGAGAAGAAATTCAAGAATTGTTTCATCTTGGAATCGATTTTCTTAGAATTGTAGGTCAAGCAGATTGGATAAATGAGATAGCTGAAACAATTTCATTTTCTAAAAAAGTTGGGATACCTTGGGTGAGCGGAAATATTTCCAACACTCACAAAATATCTCCATCACAATTTGCAAAGACAGTTAAATTATTTGCTTCTGTTGGTGCTGATGCAGCCTACGCAGTAGATACGAATAGTAGCATGTCTCCAACCCTTATCAAGCAATATATCGCTGAAGCACGTCAGGAGAATCCAATCTCTATTGGATTTCATGGACACGATCAGCTTGGAGTAGCTTCATACAATGCAATTACCGCCCTAAAAACAGGAGCTGATTTTGCTGATGCATCTTTAGGAGGATATGGAAGAGGTAACATATCTATCGAGAAGCTTGTTTCTCTCTGTCAAATGGAAGGTGTTGCTACTGGAATTGATCTTATTAAGCTTCTTGGTGCATCAAGGAATATCTCCACAATTACAGGATTTGACCCAGCGGAAATAGCAGGAATCTACGGTAATTGTGTTGGATATTCTGCTAAGTGGGCTGATGAAAACAGTTTGTATGATATTGCAAGCAACTATCATCTAAACCCCTATCAGCTTATCATGCAAATTGGTGATAATTACCAATTCTCTATGCCAAATCAAGCCGAAATTGAAGAAATTGCGCGTCAAATGATTATGTAATTTCTTGTGTCAAACATTTGTAAGAGGCTCACAGGCTCAAAATCCGTGAGCCTCTTACTTTTCTAAACCGACGAGATTAATTTCTATCAATAATTGATATATGTCAATGCTTGAAAAGGCTTAAACGTTTACAAAAAAAACGTTGTTTTTGCTCATTGAGCTAAGGAGCCTTTTATGGCTGACATTTGTATTATTGGTGCTGGATTAAGTGGAATGATTACTGCTAAACTGCTTGCGTTTTTCGGACATCAGGTAACAATAATTGAGGCTAAATCAAGCCCAATGCTCGGACCAAGCGGAAGACATTGGTTTAGGTTGCATACCGGATTGCATCATCCCGAAAATGTAACTTTTGCGCAGAGTATTCAGAGAACATCGATTTTTGGTGCTCCCTATTTTAAAGGTTTTTACCTGAAAGTCCCTTCTCCGCGCTACTTCGTTTCCAAAGTAAACCCTATTATCTCATCAAATGGTATTACACCTATTAACAAAGATGAGTTTATTAAGGTAGCTGAGAATTTAAAACTGCATTATGCTACTGTATTACGGTACATGCCAGAATCTGAAGAGATTTTTGGCAGTCCTGATAAGTTTTTTAGAATCGGTGAGCTTGATGAAACAGATCCTTGTTGTTCAAAAACTGCATCAATAATGATCTTATCAAACGAACGGCTAATTGACTTAAGCGTTTTATCATCAGCTGCATGTGCTGATGTGATGCAAAACTCAAATATTACGCTTCTACTCTCGCATCTTGTAAAAGGTTTACGTCAACAAGAGGATAACAAGATAGTTGTAGAGTTTAAAGACAGTGGGTGTCGTGATCTAATCGAGCAACAATTCGATGAAGTTATTAACACTACATTTTGGCGTACCGGAGACCTATTCGATATAAAAATGATGAAAGGTCTTCCAGAAACTCAATTCAATTTTGAAACAGGAGTAAAGTTATATGCTGTTGTTAAACATCAACCGATTCAAGGTTTGACTCATTTACTACAGCATGGATTAAATGCTCCCAGTTACGGAAGACTTGGCAACACTGTTGGTGTTCAAGAAATTCCTGAAAAGGCAGTTTTAACTCAATCGAGAGGAAAATGGTTTTCTCAATCTTCTAAAATTGCAGACTCCGTTGAACTCTCTCCTTCAGAAGTAGAAGAACTGGCAGATGAGGCAATAGAAGAAGTGTCAGAATCTTTTACTTTTTTAAAAGACGCTGAAATTGTGGGAGGAGTGACAACTACCTTTGCCCATGAAACTGCTTATCAAGAGGGATTTTATCGAGGATTAAATATCCCCGATTTGGAAAATTCTAATTATCATTCAATTAGAGCGCGAAAGATTCCTAATTGTGTTGCCGCAGCACATGCAGTAGTTTTACAGATTGAGTCTAAATACTCCAAGGTTCTTAAAAGACTTTGTGATGATAGGACTTCGATTGGTTTAGCAAGCTTCATGCAAGAAATGATGGCTTTCGAGGATGTTCGGTTTAAAGTGCCTCCACCTGAGCAAGTTCTTTCCAGTGTAATACGCCCAGAAAGAAATCGTTCAACCATTGAACGGTTTACAGCGTTTGAGTTAGACACATTAGAAGAAGTTCAAGCAAGATTAGATATGCTTGAATAATTCTAATGATGATCTGATGACATAACTTAATTTATCCCCTTCCCTCAAGTAAGAAGGGGATATTTTTTATTTGCGAGAGTTACCAAAATCGTTGAATTTAACCTATGGACAAGGAGCAATGGTTGTCTCAGGGAGGTTTAGTATATCTTGAAGAGCTTTTTGCGATCGCAATCAAGCGCCCAGTTCCTAATCTTTTAAAAGAACAGCAATGAAATAGGCTTTTTCTTAAATTAAATAAAAATATAAATACTAAAAATAATAATTTATTCTTGTTAATATAACAATTATATAAGTTTTCGATTTTACCTTTTATCTAGTAAAAAATATGGGTAATGATTTCATCACAAAATTAACTTTGCAGTGAAACAATGATAATTACACCATATATTTTTGGTTCAGGTTTAGCAGGAAAAGCGCTCGCCAAGTCTCTTGTATTACTTAACATGAGTGATGAAGACCTTAAAATTGACCAACCAACATTCTTGTCCCGTGAGGCAACACTTTCAGCGCTTCCAGTTAGTAACTACAAAAAGGTTTTACTCATTGCTAATCCCGATGCGTTACACACTCCACGCATTTTAGAAGGGGTTGTGAACCGATTCGATCTTATTGTTTGCGAAAAACCAACCAGTGTTGATGCACAACAACTGGCAGAACTTCAACCTCTTACGCAGAAAGTTGCTGTACTGCATGTTTATCGCCAGCTTTGGGGCATTCAGCACATGCGATCGCTCATCGAGCAGGGTGAGTTGGGTTCCTTGGTATCGATTGAGGGGAAGATGTGGCAATCGTCGAAGGTCAGAAAGCTTTCAGACAAGGAACCACAAACAAGTCCAAAAGAATGGCGGAATGATATCAGCTTAATGGGTCGTTACGGTGTCAGTCTTGGTCTGGGTACACATTGGCTAGATACTGCAAAGTTTTTAGCTGGCAAACAACTGGAACTTTGTGGCAGCCGCGTTAATTCTGAACATGGCAGCAGCGAGCATGATGACACTTATTTCCACATACAAATGCAGGGAAAAAGTGGGGTATATATTGCCGGGTCAATCTGCAACATGGCTCACGGGGCGACAAACGATTTTGAGATCAATGTGCTAGGTACGAATGCCTCTGTAAACTGGCGTTTCATGCAACCAGACGAGATGATATTCAGTCGCGGATCAGAGCGTCATACTATTTATCGTGCTAGCTCTGAGTTGGGAAGTCGGCAACCAGCTTTTCATGGTCTGGGATGGCTCGAAGGCTACATTGAAATCATTCGTCAATCCTTTCGAGATTTGCTCGGACTGCCATTTAAACCTTATCCAACTCTTCAGGAGAGCAATTGGGTTATAAAAACTCTGCTGTATGCATTGAATTGTGCCAAGTGAGGCTTTGTGGGGCGATCGCGTTCATTTTTGGAAAGGGCGATCGCACCTACCCAACCTCCCCTCTGATGACTTAACTTTGGGGAGTTGGTGCAAAAAATTTTCCTGAGAGCCTGGTTTCATTAGTAACGTGAAAGAACACACCTTGAAAGGGCTGGGCCTCACTACTTAGGTGAGGCTTACTTCATCATACAGGGAGTATAATGAAGTAAGTAGCGTCTGTCTTAAAGACTGCGTTACCTTAAACGTCCTTGAGGTATCAGCAAGCCAAGATACGCTCCAAGAGCAATTTTGCTTAAGTCTGCAAAGGCTGGTCTTGTGCTATAATCAATGATTGCCAAAATAATGTTGCCAATCACTAAAAGTACAACGAGTAGCCCAAGGAATTCATCCTTAGATGGAAACTTCTTTGATAACATAGTATCGTGTCGTAATTTAATAACGGTATCACTCCCTACATTGATTGCCGTCAAGCTAGGGATAAAAAGCAGTCAAAATCGAGCCAAAAGCAGATTATGACTGCTTTTGATTATTTTGTTACTGCCTTCTATTGAAGGATAACATTACTACTAAAAGCCGCAAGTGAATTTTTGCTTATTAACTTTTTTTATTACAAATTCCGCGTTTATTTAAATATTTCTTAATTATTACAAGTAACCGCTCACGGGCTTTCAAGGGTATGTGTTTAAGAAAGTCGGCAAATGAAGGTATGATAGCGATAAATCGGCTTGTAGGAAGAAACCACAAATTCATGGAGGGCGATCGTTAACTTTCAGGGGGTTTTCTTTGGATACAAGTGGTCAAAAATGAACCATTAAATGAGTAGATTAGAACAGTGATCAAAAAAATGCCACGAAGGTTATAGCCTTCAGATAACTACGGAGAGTCTTAGGACACGTGGTATCGAGCGTACCCCAACTAATGAATCGATGGCTGTGTGGCAAATGCGAAAGAAACATGAGAAGAATCCAGATAGGTTTCCTTTGCCAGATAAAGCCAGGGCAACAGATGGAATGAAAGCGGCTAAACAATGCACTGAGTGATCCTTAACGGGTGACCGTAATATACTAAAATGGTGGAGTGCGAAAATTGCACGATGGGCGTGCTGCCCCTCAGGACTCCCCGTAGCCAGTTGTTGACCGAGTGATACGGACATCGGGGGTTTTTGCTTTTGGCAGTTGATGCAGGTATTTTTCTTGAAATCCCGGCTTCATCATGAGTAGGCTGCCGTGGTGAAGTTGTATGTTTTGGATGTCTCCCTTGGGTTTGCGGCGTATTTGGAATTTGCGCTCTGCTCCCAGACTCAAGGATGCGATCGCCGGATTAGCGCCCATAGAAGCCTCATCATCAGAATGCCATCCGAGATAGTCTTCACCACTTCGATAAAAGTTGCCGATGACAACGTTGTACTTGTAGCCTGTAATGCCTTCAACTTGGCGCTTTAGAGTTAATAGTTGCGGAGTCCAAGGTGATGCCTGCAATCTTACGCTGTTTGAGTAAACATATGAAACATTGCGATCACCGTACATGCACTCTAGTCGGGGCAATGGCAACCACCTTTGCATAATCCGAATTTTGTTGTGCTGCCATGCGAGTTTTTGCTGGCAGTAGAAGAACAACCTGTCGGCATCATCCGCACCGAGAAAATTTGGCGTGTAATTGATCGGTATCGATTTTTCTGCTTGGTAACTGGTAGTGTCAAATAATGGCAATTGAATCTGTTGCATAACACTTTGTGTATGGTTTAATAATGAATTTTTCCCTAAGACCAATTCCAACATTGATTGAATATTTTAGTCACAATGTAGAAAGAACCTCTTTTCAAAGAAATAGCATTTTCCACAAGTGGCAATTTTTCTGGTGAAACATAGTATGAAATTGTCTTCCACTTGCCGTCTACCTTCACCTTGAATCGATAATGTACCGTGCTAATCTTATGCTCCTTGTCTCGAAAAAAGCAGTAGAGCGTACCGCTTGGTTCTAGGGTTTTGGGGCTTTGAGAACCCCTTTTTCTTATCCTTTTGATGGAAGCGTCAATCCGGGTGATCGCCTTGTAACAAGCTTCCTCCTGCTCTTGGGTGTCGCTTGTCCGCAGGTAGGATTCATAAATCAGCTTCTCATACTCAAGATTTGTGATGGGGTCGTTGCTTCCTTTATACTTCTCTTTGCCTCTCCCCTTGGATAAGCCAGCCGCAGCACTGTCGGCACTAAAAAGTAACTCTTGAATTTCAGGAACACCCAGTGCTTCTTTTTTTAAACCAAACCCATGTAGCTTAAGGTCTGGTCGCTCCGCCTTAATCGCCTCTAGTACTGCCAGGATGGCACGAGGGTTACCGTTTCGCTTGCAAACACTGCCAACGCCTATCCACATGCCGGGAAGCAGGCGATCGCCGTACTGCCGAATAGAGTCCACGTACTCTTCTGGTTCATAGCCCTGCAAAACGGGCATAAGGTAGATACCGGAGTCTTTGAGGAGTAGCAGTAGTTCGTCGTAACGGGCGATTGTCTTGCGTTGTTGTTCGGCGACTGTAGTGCCATTCAACTCCAGTACGGCCTTCTCGCACATGTAGTCCTGGGTGACACCTGCAAGGAGGTTTGTCATCCCGACCCATTTGCGGAGATGGTCAGCGTATTCTTGGGCGGGGAGATGTCCCTCAAATTGAGGGAAGAAACCGGATTCGCGAGCGAAGGCCGCAGAATCAATCACCAAGCGTTTGTGTTCAAATGATGTCAGGCGATTTCGTTTTCCTGACAGGCGGTTGATACTGATCAAGCAGAACTCGAATTCTCCGCAGCCAGATTTCCCATTCGTTGGTTGATGAAACCCGTTGATGAAAATTGGTTTATCTGGGATCAATGGAGTTATCTGAGGAATTGATGCGCCTGTGTAAGGCTGCAAATGCTCAAGACTTTGGGATAGATCGGGTGATACACCAAGGGTTTTCTGTTTTGGTGTATCAGCCGTAAAATATGGTTCCAGCCTCGATGATGCTGAAGTGAAATTCATATTCGTTGAATTGAGAGTAAAAAGTGATTAACGCACAAATCTATTGATGATGCGTTGCCGCTGTTTTGTGTTTTACAAGGATGTTGGTTTAACGCTAGTGAATCGGACGCAACCAATCTGTTCGGAAGATGCTTTGAGAGAGAGATTTACCCCTGGTATAGTAGCGAACTATGCAATAATTGAAGTATCCTTCCGTCTCCACTAGCTGAGCGATCGCACCTCGCTTCCATTCTTTTTCTCCAATGTGCCAAAATTCCACAGGCTGATGCACAGAGTAGGGGAAAGCAGGAGGCAAGGAAGAAGATTGGGTAGTGGCAGTATTTTTCTCTGCTTCGCGTTCCGTGCCGGATGGAGTGCCGGATGAGAGTGTAGAGTCGAAACCTCCTTCAGTTGGTATTTCTAGGGATTGTGCTGCTTCCTCTTCTAAAGAGACAAGAGGCAAGGAAGACTCTTGTGCCAGTTCCTCTCTCAATGGCTGAGAAAATGAATCGATAATCTGTTGATTTTCTGGGATTAAGACTGATTCGGCACAAATGCTCAAATCCCCTTCTGGCAAGGGATTCGACTCGGCACTGGAATCGGCACACAATTCGGCACTGGCAGCAAGACGCTCCTCCAAGGTGCAATCGTAGGTAAGGATATGGTCGTCAGTCCCTGGAACTCGCAACCGTATGCCCTCGATGTACTTGGCGGTATTGTCCCGTCCCTTACGAACATCCCACTTAACAACTGTTTTCAGGAGTTCCAGCAGTTCAGGCGAAAAATTCTTTACCGCTTTGGGAACAAAACCGCTTTGCTGGCAATATCTGACATAAGAACCAAACAAAGTGGAAACAAGTGCGCCACCTTCTCCTTCATTCTTGTTATTACCGATGGGCGTCTTCGCCTGTGGGTCATAAATCACCCAGTCGTTCACCCAGGCAGCGATCGCATCAGTCCGAACACGATTTTCCCAAAATTCTGCTGTAACTTCTGGGGCATCCGCCAACCCCATGAGGGTATTGGTCACAACCTCATCAGGAATGGATAGTACGTAGTTTGTAAAAGCCGATAGTTCCGGTTCAAACTCCGCTTCGAGATTCCTTCGCAGTGCCGCCGGGGGCTGATAGTTGAAGGGAATTGTAATAGCCCGTCTGGTGATGCGAGATACTGAATCTCCGACAAATATGGGAAGGTTTGAAGCAACAACCACCATGCCGTCAAAGCGATACTGAAATGCCTTCTTCCCTTTCTCCTCTGCCCTTAAGGAGTCTTGCCCGGTGAGACTGAGAAATTTACCCAGCTTTCCAGTCTGCTTGTCTTCATCAGCGAACAGTACCAGCCGTTTCCTATAGGCGTTAGCAGTCTCAAAGTTGTTGTGACACCAATCTTCAAGGGTTGTGGAGAGAGTATTTTCTTCTCCAATCAGAGACTGTAGCAGTCTAATATATGTTCCTTTTCCCGTACCACCTACCCCGATGATATGGATAAATTTCTGTAAATCGGCGCGACCTTTGATGACCGCATTAGCATAGCAGACTAAAATTCGTTTGAGATTATCACTGCCTTGCGTCGCTTCATCCAAGAAATTTTCAATTGCACCCCATCCCGTTGCTAAGGGATTGTATTCGCGAGGTAGTTGCCAAGTAAGTTGGTAATTAGGGTCATGGGGGAGTAATTTTTGCGATCGCACATGCAATACCCCATTCATGAAAGGGAGAATTTCATTAGGTGAAGCTTCGTCCCACTTGCGGGTAATCAAGAGACACCGCATATTCTTGAGGACATTCGTGATATATGAATATGCGCCATAACCGCTAATTCCTTTCTCGTCGAGGATGCCCTTAACCAGGGATTCCATATACTCATCAGTCTCGATCGCCCATGTTCCCTGTTTTTCCACTTCATAGTGCATCCAACTGCCAATTGAGTTGTTGAATTTGAATTTGTCCTTGTACTGCTCGGCAATCTCGCGAGCAATGATGTCTGCCGCTGGGGGGCGATCGCTCTTGGGTACAGGTAGGATTTGTTTTACAGTTTCGGCAGCGGCATCTTTTATTCGCCCAAACCAGGAAGGATTGGGGGAGTTCAGTTCAGTATGGGATGCATGTCTACGTTCGTATGCCCTGACGCAGACAATCATGGCATCATCACTTAAGCTAGGGGTAGGGTTGTCTTTCTCAGCCGATCGCCATATCGCCTCTACTTCTTTGGCATCGAGGGGAGGACTACACCGGGAGCAATAGTCGTCGAAAAGCTGGCGCGGGTCGCCCTCAAATGAAATTTTTAACTCGTGAAGGCGGTTGGCAGTGCCAATGAGGTTACGGGCAAGCTTTGCACCATTGGTGTTGCGTCCCCCCTCCTGGACTCCTGACTCGATGAGGGCGCGATCGCTCTTGGTCAGGCAACAAATTAGCGGAACTCCCGAACCAGTTAAGGGGAAAGGAGGCGAGGTTTTGGGTAAGGACAAACTTTTTGGAATTGCGTCACGAAGTTCTGCATAAGAATATCGTTTTCCAGAGTGGGTAATAATCCGGCTTTGCACATATCCTCTGCTGGAGACGTGGTACGCACCAGCAAGCCGCATGACTCTTGAGGGATTTTTGAGGGAGCGATCGCCATCCGCATATTCCAGCAAGTCTCGCTGGAGCGATCGCCATTGTTCCACCGCGATCGGCTGCTCAAACACCCAGTAGGAATGAATTGACTTGCCGCCACTGTCTACTTGGATTGTTGGCTCCGGCAGTCCCAAGTATTGCCATAGTTCTTTCTGGGATTTTTTATCGAGATTATCGTGTTCAAAGAAAATAGCGCGGCATTGTGATACTTCTTTGTCTTGGTGTCCGCCGCCGTTGACGACAAAGTAGATGCCGCGACCCTGGTGCTGCCACTCCTCTAGTTGCGCCCACTCAATACCGTCAGCTTTTCTGGCTTCCTTGGGGTTAATACTCCTAGGGTTGTCTTTCGGGAAAAAGGCGCGGACGCAGATTTCAGATAGCGAGGAATAGCCGAGTGCCTTTATATGTTCTTCAGCTTGTTCGCGGTCTATTCGGATATCTGCACTTACAGGTTGGGTAAATTGACTATTAGAATTATTAGTAATTGCCATTGCATTTATTGCTCTAGTAATAGTGTTTATGGCGCATCAGCAGATGCTTACGGTATTGAGTGGCTGCTGATTTTTTTTATGTTTGTGAAGTCAGGGAGGTTGGCACCATTTTGTGCTGTGCTTAGTGCGATCGCTTTCTGCGCATAGTGTTGAAGACACGGCATAATAAAATTACCCTGATTGTGGGATGCCATGACCGAAGAGGCAGGGGAGCAGGGAGCAGGGGGCAAGGGGGGAGTTTTGGAACTCCCTGCCACTTGGGTTTTAAGCCCCTAAATTTATTTATGAAAAAAGAAACTATTCCCAATCGCGTTGAGTAGGCAAAAGTTTCAATCAAAAGCGCGATCGCTACTCAAACCATACCTATAAGGGATGACCAGAAGACAGCTTTTTGAGCCAATTAGATGCGTCCTTATACCACTTGAACTTTTTCTCTTCGCGACGAAATTCAGGCGAATGAACCATTCTTTTGCCATTTACCCACTTTACACCATGATATTTGTGTAGCAGTTCATGGTACAAAACGAACTCGATGACATGCTGAGGGATACGAGCATTATCTAGCGTCAAGCTAATCGCCACTCTGTCCCTTGCTCTTTCGTAGTGTCCGAACTTACGGTAGGTGTAAAATTGACTCCACGTCAGACGCGGCTTAACCAAAATTCCCTTGAAGTACTCGTGATTGATTTTATTGAACAATTCATCTAAATCATAAAACTGACCTTGCGAGTTTTCCGATAGAACTTGGGCAACTAAATCAAGTTCCAACAGGACATCACTATATTCTTCAGAACTTTCAAATTTTCTAATAAGTTGTGAAATATTTTTATCCTTACCGAAAATAGAAACTTTCGCCAACGCTAGCCAAATTTCCTCTGGTGCATTGATGAACCCTTCATTAACAGTTAAATTCACGGTATTTCCAGTCTTTTGAATTTTGTACAATCCGGCAAAGTTATTAAATTCAATCATTGCTTTGACAGAATGTTGACCATTTTCATTAAGTAACTGTTCAGTACATTGACGCAGACGGCAAGTGGCTGTCAGGTGAAGTTGTAGATTACTTTCAATCGTTAAGAACTTTATCCAGCTATAGATTTGACGAGAGGAGGAGGTCAGGGACGCTGGCGTTAATTGATCTTGAGAACATATATTTTCAATTGTGTTTACTGTTTGTGCTAAAGTTTGTCTCAATTGTTGTAATTGAGTAGCATCTGGAGTCGAGGTTGAGGTTAGGTAGAAAATCTTTTGCAAAATAGCGTTTTGTTGCGATTTAATGTTGTTGACTCGAATACTTACAGCCTTTGCTTGAGTGGTGTGACCTGAAACAACAGGCAAATTGTCTAAGTCAATATGTTTAAGGAAGAGATACGCATCACGCGATCGCTTTGATAAGTGATTGGGTGTTATTTTCGCTTCGGCACATGTCCGCTCAATGGTTTGGACTGTGCCTTGAATAAACTCTTTGAAAAAAGTGACGTTTTGGGATTGTATCCCAAATTTTAAGTTATTTTGTGCTGTTTGAGCAGCTTTAACAATCCCTCGAATTTTAGTCATTTGAATCATCGTAAAAAAAAGATTTCGTGTAATGAGGATGAATCTTGATCCGACTCCGTTCCTTGAAGTTTACGCACAAATTTTCTGTTTTTTGTAGTCCAAGCAAACCTTAGTGATAACGATTCAAATCACCGTTGGGCGATCGCTTTGTCGAGAGGACGATGATTAGTAATCAATAGTGAGATGGCTCCTACGCATCAAACAAACTCAGTTGTAAGTGGCGATCGCCTTTAAATTTTACGCCTCCATAGTCGCGGCTAATTGACCCAAAGGCTCTTCATCCCACATCCACTGCTTGAAAGGTTTCACCTCACCAACAAGGGCTTGCTCTACCAAACGTATGCCCGATTCGTCCTTGTTTCTAACCGTTCTGCTCAGGCAAGCGTGTTAGTTTTAACTAACCAGTTTTTGATAAAATAATATTGGCAGCACACGGATGAAAAACTCCAATACCAATTGGTTGCCAAACAGAACCAGGAAAACTGAAGATATGGGGTTGTACCAAGAATAACTTTTTTGCATGTTGCCTTTGGTACGTAAAATCTTCAAGGTAGAAGATCCAGGTAACGGCACAGCAGTTTATCTGCCGAGTCCGATAGTGGCAGTTTGAGCCTGCCCGACCTAGCTTTAGGGTTAGGGAAGAAAATGTGGTGAAGTGCGGATTCTATCCGCCGTAACCACAACGATTCAGAATCCTCCGGTTTCAACCGGGGGAGAGTTCAAGTATTTGCAGTCGCAATCTTTTGCCCCCCTCATCGATAAAGGAAAACCCCAACCCAGCCTCAACGCTTCCGGTTGCACTATCGCAACTGTTTAAACCGATTTTAGCTAGATTGACAATCCAAGGTGGGTTTGCAATTCCAAAGCAGTGGACGTGATAGTGTTCTGGCAGGGCGTCTCGGATCAACTTATTGATTTGGTACAATCCAGTTGTCGGTTTTCGCATACAGGTAGAGCCAACTGCAAACCAAGTGAATGCTTTCTTCAAGGTCAAAAAACCCCAGACGGCGATATTCTGCTATGCAATACTCGTATTCTTCAGGTGTGTAGCCTTGTACAGGAAAGCATTTAATCTTTCCCCACAACTGAACACCGCGCAGGTATTGGGCATCTTTAACGGTTTGTGCGATCGCCTGCTCTATATTTATTCCGGCGCGATCAAGGATAAAATCTTCGCACGGAATGTCCTCAGATGCATAAATATCGGGGTTTAGTTTTGCCTGTATATTCAAAACCCTGCTCGTCTGACAAGCATATTCTTCAAACGCCTTTGTACAATATTTCTCCGATTTAATCCATCCGAGACAACCACTGTCACCGAACAAAAGGTTTTTCTTTTGATGCATTAAATCCAAATTTTTTAAGCATCTTTTTTCAAACATTACCATTGATGCGGCAATGAGGATATTTTTAGCTATTCCGCCGTAAGCCTCCCACTGAATTCGGCGAGGACGGATCAGTGGCGAGATATAAGGCGCGGCGGTGAGGAATTGACCGTCAATCGATAGTAGCCATCGGCTGCTAAGAGCGGAGGGTCGATGACGAGCCATACTATGCACGGGCACAGAAACCACTCCTTCTTTTAATGGGTTGAACCTTGTTGACATTAACAACCTTGTTAGCGACACCGGGATAATTGGCTATCTTGACTCCAGTTCCTAAGTTCTGCATTCCAATCACCCGATAAACCTTTTTTTCAAACATCACGTAATCATTGGGGTTGTAAGGGTAGCGCTGCGCGGTCAAATCTAGTGTCTCTGGGCTGCGGTGTGGAGATTCGCGTGTGAGTCCGAATTGCTCTATAAGCTCGTCAATTTGCTGACGTATTTTTGTACCTTCGGGGGAAGTCCATGCGGGAGTACCACTCTCGTCCCACAGATTTCTACTGCTGAATTTCAATGTGTATTTGACTAGCATAATGCCTCCTCAAGTTATGGAAATTGCTGAATTTGCAAACTTTCTGGAAATTCTGACATGTCGCTGCCCTTACGATCTTTTGTTTTATAATCCGAGTTACTCCCTAGCTGTTTGACGAATACCGGGATATCAACAGCTTGACACTGCCGAGCGATCGCGTGTAACCAGTCTGATTCACAAAGTCTTGCACCCTTACCGCTTTCTCCCCCGCAAATAACCCAATCAATTCCCCCTTGAATTCTAGGGCAATCCCATTGATGACATTCTGGCGTGAACTTATCAGGATAATTACAAGTGCCATCGTCAGATGAAAATCGACAGTTTTGTACAGGAATAGCGCCGAGCTTGAGATTTATTGCTTCTAAAAGAGGTTCACAACTCAAAAATCGAATTTTGGCAGGAACTTGGAGTAAAAGCGGAATCCGCCGATCAGCCGTTTGTTGATTTTCGGTGGTGGTTCCCATCCACACGTTGTCAAGATAGTAATGAGAATCGCTTGTTTTTAAGGCAACGCTGATAATTGAATTTTCAATTGGAATCATACCACCCAAGTAGCTGACTTTATCCCACGAGGAACTGATAACAGCCTTGCTCCATTTTAAAGGATTGGTAGTTAAAGACCATTCCAGCATTCTTTCAGGTCTTTTTGTTAATATCTGAAATATGTGCTGGGGGCAAAGAGCCATAATGCCAAATGCCATGTCGATTAATTCAAAGGGTATCGATTCGTGAAATAAATCAGACATTGAGCAAGCAAAAAATTTTGTTGCCTTTCTACGTTTCAAGGGTTTATCTAATTGCGAATCAACTAACTTAACGGTTCCGTTCCAGCTACTTACTGCTTGATATTGCGGGAACTGTTGTAATCTTCCAGTTTTCGCAGCAGCGGCGGCATAGCAGTTTATACAGCCCGGACTAATCCGCGAACAACCAACGACAAAATTCCAAGTAATATCAGTCCATGAGATTTTAGTCATGTTCACCACCAGTACCCTAAAGGAGTATTTTTCGGCTCTATATCAGGCATATTAGTATCAAATTCGTGAAACACCTCTTCAGTAAATGGATCTTCAACTTCGACGTGGAAGTTGATACCATCAGTGCCTAATGGGACAGATTCAGGTGGAATCTGAGTGATCAGGTGTGCTTGAACAACGCCATACAAATCAACGACTAAATTACCAGCAGCATCACTGCATAGATCCTCGAAGTAATGATATTCTGTAGTGGTCATTATGACTTCAAAGGTTGTAACTTTCAGATACTCGTTCATTGCGTCTCCATAATTTTGACAGTTTTATCTGATGTGTATAGGTTCATTAGACAAGCGCTATTTACCTAAAACCGCATCTCCTCTAGCCGTTGAATTGCTTGCTCATCCGGAGCCTGATACTGACAAAAAGAGGGCTGGAAGTTGCCGCAAAAAAATGGGGAGGCTTAATACAACCCATTTAAATGTTGGGTCGTCTACATCCAACCGAAGAAGCCTCCCCATTTTTTCAGGTTTAGGCTCCCACGGGTTTATAGCCCTTTCATTCATGTATGAGACAGCTTCATTTAATGAAGAACCCTCCCTCTTTTTGTTGCGGCAAATTCGATACGAAAGATTCCGAAATTCGTTTACAACGTTGGTGAATTCGATCATGAACTCGCACAATTGCTCAACTGTCTCCTTTAGCTCAAGTGCAAAGCCGCTATTTGCGGGCGGCAAATTCCAGTAAATGGTTGGAGAAGTGCCAGGGTAAAAGTAAGCCTTTGCCCAGAAGCCAATAACAGAAATTTCTGATTCTTTAGGGAAACCGGTTACTACCCAACCATCTGGGGTTTGGATAATTTTCAATGTAGGCATGACTTTTATGGGTGTGGGCGATACTTTTGATAGGCGATCACCCTTGACCTTGTTCAGTTTTTCTCTTGAAAAAGGTTGCTTTTTTCGAGATTATGGGAATTTGTATTATGAGATTGAGGCTGGTTAGGGCAGGGTAAAGTCGCCCATATCACCGTTCCAATTAGCAATGAAATTCCAGATGCCATTAACAGTACTGCGAGAAACATTTCGTCTTTTACTAAATATCTAAGTTTTGTGAGTTTCATTGTTTTTGAATTGTGTGGGCGATACTTTATTGGGCGATCGCCCTTAACCTTATTATTCGTCGTAGAGCGCTAAAAAGGAATATCTTCTTCCCAATCCAGGAAACTTATGTCTGTGTTTGTTTCCTTAGCAAATTGATCGACAGCACTCCAAGGCAAGGAGTGGATAAATCGCGGGGTATGTAGTGTAAAATAAAACAGAAATACTTCGGTGCTGTGCTTGTAGTGAGAGCATTTGGCTTTGATTTGAGCGATCAGTGAAATCCTAAGCTCAAAATCCTTAAATTCAGGATGTTTCGTCGCTGCCCAGATCCATAAATGGAGTAAGGTAAGTATTTTCTTGGCTTGTTCCATAAATTCTAAGCGGTGTCCTCATCGATTAGTAAGGTATTGTTTCATGATGGAGGGCTAATTCAACTTATCAGTATCAGCAAGAAACGTCGCTGCTTTAAACTTTATGCTCACAAAAGTATCGTAGAAGGGATTCAACTTGCACAACGGGGGAATGTGAACGGTGATATCCCCTACAATAACAGTGCGTTCAAAGGGACAGGAATCAGGGATTATTTGGCAAAGGATTTGGGCTAGTCGTGTCTGGAATGAGAGCTTGGAATTGGAACTTAAAATTATCGATGCTAGGGGTTTCATGACATTTTCCTTATTTTCTGATTACATACCGAGCAGTATCTTTTGTGATTTTTCTGCTTTTTGATTTGCCGCTCTAGTTGGCGGTTCCCCTTCCATGTATGCGCAACTTCAAAAGTTATAGAGCGATCGTGAGCCACTTGGGTTAATCTGGCTCCTTGTCCTTGTCTGTGTTTAGCAATCCGATTTTTCAAGCTAGATGTCCAACCTACATAATGCTGGCAAGTGTGGTTGCAAGAAATCGGTTCGGAGAAATGTAAAAGGTATACAACACCCATGTTTTTGAAAGATATATTATCTAAGAAGATTTAATTCTCGGAATCATTTCAAAAATCTTAGCGGCGCACTGGGGTACAACCGCATTGCCCAATGCTTTTAACTGTTCTTTGTTTTGTCTTCGGATGGTCTGATACTCTCTGTAGAGTTGGCGATATTCTGCCTGCTCTTCTGGCGCAAGGCTTCTAATTTCTTCACCAGAGAGCCGAGAGAAGCTGGGGATTGTGGCGGCACTAAGCCACTCTTCAAGGCGATCGCGTCGGAGCAGACATCCGTCCAGTCCACTGGAAAGCCCATCATTGTCTCCACAAAACGCGGGTTGAGGGAAAATTGGGTTGAAACTCCCATCGTGTAACTCAGGGAAGCTCCGCTCCTGGCAGGCGTTCTCCAATTGTCCTTCGCATCTATTGCTGCTGGTGTCGGCAATCGCTTCCTCGACAGAGCAGCTGATAGGTGCATGGTCTGACCATTCTTGCAAGCGATCGTTCCCGGATGCACCCCATCCGTCATCTTGGGAGTAGGCAATAATCCAGATCCGTTTGCGTAAGTGGACTGCTCCCACGGCGGCAGCGGAACAAATTCCCCAGAGGCATAAATACCCCATTTCGGCAAAACGCCGTACAACCCTGCGGAAGTATTCTCCCTTTTCAGCACTGAGCAGTCCGGGTACGTTTTCCAGTACTGCCCATCGGGGCCGAACGTCGCCCAAGATTCGGAAAAATTCATCGAACAAGTTGCGCTCATCTTGAGAAGCCATTCTCTTACCTGCGAGGCTGAAGGGGGGGCAGGGAAGTCCAGCGGCGATGCCGTCAATGTGTTGTATGCTGAGGTGTCGAAGAGAGGTAGTTGATACATCTTTTATGTTGGAGATAATAGGTACGTTCTTGAAGCGCTGGCTCAAAATTTCTTGGCAGAAGGGGTTAATCTCGCAGAAAGCGACTGTTTCAAACCCTTTAGCAATTTGCATCCCTAATGTCATCCCGCCTATGCCAGCGCATAATTCCAAAACTTGTTGCGGCTGAGATAACCCAGGCTTACGCTTTCAGAAAGCAGTAATTCTGATGTCTGCCCTATCCCAGGCATGAATAGTTTTGTCGAGCGGGGTAGCAAACTCCCAAACTTCGCGATCGCCCTTCCCAAATTCAGTCACAGACCGGAAGGTACATCCACTAATCCAGTTGGGTGCTAACCCTTCTGAGATGTCTTTGATTTCAAAGGATAAATTCTTGAAAACATCTTTCAAGTAATAAAAAGGAACCCAGTCTATGTCGTGCATTTTGAGCGCTTTTCCTTGATCGCGCTCTAAATGTTCAATCAAGTGTTTATGAATTGCGAGCACGTCATCATGGGATGAACCGTCTAGCAATGAATCGAGAGCTAGGCGATCGCGCCCAACTTCCCTCTCAATGTCATTCCAGTTTTGAGCAACTTTCAGGATTTCGCGCAGGCTCTTGGGCGGCGCACTCTCTAACTCAATTTTTTTGAGCAGGGGATATTTGATCCAGGCATGACCGGGAACACCTTCATCAATGAAAGCTCCTAGCTTGGTTAAACGAACAAGGGTTCCAGTGAGAGTTAGACCTGCAACATCCCATTGAACGGCATCACCCAAGCGCAAGCTATGATCAGTGGCGATCTCCTTGCTGAGCGCTGTCTGTACCGCGACTCCCTCCTCAAGGGAGATTTCTTGCAAAAACTTACGCTGTATCTGTGTCCATGTATCGTTATCGAGGCGGCGTACCTCATGATAGACCGGCCCCGCAGCAACGAGTTGAACAATTTCGCCTTGCCAGTCGTTACCTGTTTCCCCTACCCGATACAAAATCTGTTGCATTGCTGCGGGTAGAGAAAGGGAGGGGAGAGGGGGCGAAGTTTCCTCAACAGATGAAGTATCAATTCCTTGCGTATCGCCTGTCACCGTGGTGGATGAAGCCTCATCAATCAAATCCAATTCTCCTCCGACTTCGGGGGGAGCTACAGAGTGATGGGGGAGAGAAGAAGAGGGGTGGGGAACTGAGTTTTGAACGAATGGAGCAATTTCTTGTGCTTGAGCCTCTTCATAAGCATTCAATCCTGCCTGTGCAACTTCTTGTTCCGTTAGATTTTCAACGGCAGGGCAGGGCAGGGGGGTATCTAGTTGTGCTTGAAATTCTAAGTCGGGTTCTATTGAGGGTAAGTCCGCAACAACTCCCCCTTGAGGTATTGTTTCTTTGAGAACTGCGGTAGTTGACTCGCGATCGCTCTGTGTCGTTGTGGCTTGGCTTGGAGTTGTAACTTCAGGGGCGATCGCCTCTCCCTGTTCTTCCATATATTTATTCAATTCTGCTTGCGCGATCGCCTGTTCGTTTGCGGGCGTTTCCTTCTGGCTTTCGCTAACTGTATCAATGCTTGACGGAATTTCATCTGTCTCCTCTGAGGGAGTATCAGAGTTTGCAAGGATGTTGGGTGCAGCGGTCGAAGCGATCAGTTGTTCATCAATGCTCAATTTGGCATGAGCAATAGCTTGCTCATCAACTGCTACAGGGAGGGCAGGAGAGGAAGTAGGTATCGCCGCCGCAGAAGAAGATTCTTCTGGTGCGATCGCCACCTCTTTGATATAGGGGAGAGGAAGGGCGTCTAGGTGAGGTTCTAGAGCAACGCTCTGAGCCTGAATTTCTACATATTTATTAAACTCTGCCTGAGCTATATCTTGCTCTGTTGGATTTTCGGAAGCAGAGCAGGGCAAGGGGGTATCAAGGTGTGTCTCTGGCGTGGCGGTGAATACTAAAAGTGGTGCGACTTCAGTGTTGGGTGATGAATCTTCAGGCGATCGCGCTATAGAAAGTGATAGTGAAGATTGAGGGAGGGTAGCTGATTCTTGATCTGTTTCAAAAGCCTTTGGATAGCTCCCGTCAGTATAATTAGCGACGACTTTATCAAACGCCTTTTGTGCTGTTATCCCCTCAGTTTCCATGATGTGCTGAAACTTTGTTCCAGTCTCCTGATTGTGAATAGGCGGTAGCTGGGCATAGCGCTTTCCTCCTCCCTGTTGTTGTCTCCATATAGAGTCAGGTTCTGCAATGGATGCCTTTTTTCTAGGAAAGAGTTCTTTTTTGAGCGCATCTACTACGTCTTGCGTTAAAGTTCCCTCGTCCTGCAATGCTTTCCACAGAGGTATAAAACGGGGTGATATGAGTGAAAACATCATTGGCCCCAGATATGCTAGGTCTTCAGGAGTAAAACCCTTTGCATTTTCGGCAAGCTTCAAAAACTTGTTGGCTTCACGCCTTACCATTCCCTCTCTTTGCAGTAATTTGCTGAAATCCTTTGGTTTCATGGATTCTTGTTGTTCCTTTAGCCACAGGGCAAAACTGAAATTTGCGATACTGGCTTGCTTGAAACAGTAAAATCCATCTACCTCTTCTGTAGTAGTAGACGAAGAGGGTCGGGCAGAGGAGGTGATCGCCTCTATAGTTGCTAATTTCATGCTAAATACCATCTGAGTATATTTGCGGTATATTTACGTGACGCCGTATATCTGTGAGACGCCACCTTCCATCTGAAATGCAATAAGGGGTGGTCAGACAGTGACCGAACGTTACCTTTTAAGTCATCTGGTCAACGTAGGGCTTTTAATCAGCCCTCGTTAGACCCTTGATAGGGTTTAGCAGCAGTTTGTTGTCAACCATCCTTGCCAGTCTGGACAAGAATCATCTTGATGCCACCCAGAGGCATGAATACCACAAACAAGCATTGTGCTGTTATAAACTTCTCCGTGGTAATTACGACAACCGCGACAAGTAGCGGGACACTCAGGAAGTGTATATATTTGTGTGATCGGATGAGTCAGAGTGAAAGAACTCCAAGTGGTATCACCTCTAGAACCGAAAATAGAGGTAGAGGTAGAGGAGGCAGTTGCTATTTCTTGTACTGTGGACGTTTCTGGCGCGATCGCTTTTTCAATCAAATCTTGTGGTGACGCATCTACCTCGTTATGTGGTAGCCTTCCCTCATCTTGCTCGGCGTATTGAACCATTTTTAAAAGCTTGTTCGCTTCTCGGGGTGCCATCCCATGCCCTTGGAGTAATTTCCGGAACTGCTTTGGCTTGAGCAATCCTTTCTGCTTGTTCAGCCAACAAGCAATTATTATGTAGCCAAGGTTTGCAGATTTGTACAACTCGAATCCTATGCGATTGTCATTGATCGAGCTTCTTTGAAAAGGAGCGATCGCTTCGCGTACTAGCATCATATGTTAGTCTTGGAGTAGGTTTATTTTGTCTGCGCTCCCAAGTTGGGACGCGCTTTTCATTCATCTATTATAAAGGATTGGGTAACACCCAATTAATTTTTGACCTATTCGATTTTCTCGAAAAAATTGCTATGATAAACGACTTGACTCTATGCACCGAGAAAAAGAAAGCTGGCAGGAAGTCGGAGCTAGGTATAAAACACGGTGAAAACCCGATAACCCTAAAGCTCCCTAGTTGGTTGAAAGATGTTCTGACGGAACAAGTTCCTAACAAATCGAAATTTATGCGCGACGCCATTATAGAGAAACTGCAAAGAGAGGGAATTATTGAATCTGAATATCCTCCGAATGCTGGGTAACTATGTTTGTTGGTGCTGTCTACCACTTCTGTAGTAGCAGACGAAGAGGGTCGGGCAGAAGGAGTTTGCGCTGCTGCTGTCATGCTAAAATTACTCCTGAATGTTTATTTTGTTGCGCTCTTGAACTGCCAAGTTAGAGCGTTTTTCCTTTTATCGACTTATGCGGCACTAGCCCCGCCGTTTAAATGTCCATCATCTGATTTGATTGTATAGGGTAATAGATTTTTTAACAACCCCTACACAATTAAGCTGCCTCGCGATGATCCGGGCTTGGCAACAAATCGGCAGCCTTTAGGGCATAGGCAAGAGACAGCTTGTGATATTCAGGAATCATCGCAAAATTCAATCCGTCGCCCCATCGGCGTACTGAGCATTCTGCAACCCCCAATACTTTCGCTAGTAGCATTATGCATTCCCTGCGATATCCTGATTGTGTTTCATAATCAGCGATCTCGCTGGGAGGCAGGTGATTAACTCCAAACCAAATCCGGCAAAACTGTCTGGGTTCAATCCCTTTTGTTGGTAAGGTTTCAATTTTCGGCATAATTTCGTTGGTGATGTTCTCGTTTTGTGCAAAATACATCCTTTTCATGTTTCTACTTTAGACAAAAAAGTGCCATTTGTGTCTAAAATAGACAGGTACTGATAACCGTATTAGGCTATTCGGTTTCTACTTAGGCATATTGATACAGTTTTGAGTAGACTAATTTGTTCTACAATGGATAAAATTGGGCTGAATTAAATTGAATGGCTACAGCAAAAGTAAAGGTTGCTACATATCTTGAGGATGACGATCATGAGAAACTCAAAGCGTTGGCTAAAGCAGAGAAGCGGAGTGTGTCTAGTCAGTTAAGCAAAATTATTAACGACTACTTTAGTAGAAACACTGAGGACTCCGGTGACGCTAGTAAAAAAGCTGTCGAGTTTTTGAAAAAGCTAACTGCAAGCAAGCGACCTTCTACTGAGGAACAGATTATCTTGGCTCATACCCTAGATGTGCCAGTCGAAAGACTCGAAGAAATAGTTTTGTGCATACTGGATAGACTCACAATAAAGTCGGGAAATAGTTCATAACGTATCCCGATTGTTCTCAAGCCTTTGAATTTGAACATGATTCTCTCCTTGGGGAACTCGATCATATCGGGACAATTGAGCCTATTTTTATAAAACTGGTGTTATACATGTTTGTTTCAGATGTAATAATTCATAATTTTTGCAACAACTACGATGGGAGCTAGAATTTTTGATAGCCATGACATTCGTTTAATGTGTGTATTACAGAATTGGAGGAGAATGCCGGATTTGAATATCGGATCAATACCTTTAGGTGAGCATGATCAGGATTGGCTTATTGTCATGTCTAAGCTTGGCAATAAATCTTTAAGAGCGCAGACAGCAAGTGTTGTCAGATATTATCTGAACCACAGGAAAGCCGAATACCAGGAAATGCTCGAATACACTGCGAGAAAATACGGCATCAGCAATGGCGAATGTTTCCATCGGCTACTCAAGGGGGAAGAATTAGGGACTCCTGTTGAAAACTTCACCGAACTACCTCCAAGTATTAGAGACGATGGCTAGGGATTTCCGTAACTGCCCCAATTCTCGATCATGATTCTGGCTATCAAAATCCTTAAGCGCTTGCACTGACAAGCGATCGCTGGTCATTAATTAACTAGGCTTTAATCCAGCCTAGTTTTTTTGTGTCAAGAGTTTGCAGGAGCTTTAACCATGAACCGCGATCGCCTCTCTCGCTGTTAGAAAAGTGATTAATCTCAAACCAAATCCAGGAAAACTCCCTTGGTTCTATTCCTTTTGTTGGTAAGGTTCTAACTGTCAGCATGATTTCCTCCTTTTGAAAATCGAGCATATATCCAAATTAGATTCTATTAGATGTTTTTCCTAATCTATTAGATGTTATTGTAATATTTATTTACAATGAGAGCTGAAATGCTTGTTGCACCGTTATACTGATAAAAAACATCTAGTAGAGAAACTTTGAATCTATTGAATGGCAGGTAAGCAATCCGAATATAAAAGACCACGTGTAATTTTCATGTGTTCAGAAGAGACAAAGGATGCGTTGCAAAAGTGGGCTAAGAGGGAGAAACGTACACTCAGCAACATGATCGAGCGTATTGTTGATGAAGCTTTAGCGCAAGAGAAGACTATCGACACCCAAACTCAAACAACTATTGATACTGGTGCTGAGGCCATATCATTCCTTAAAAAAATGGGCAGTGGTAAACGACCGAACTCTATCGAACGTGCATCTTTAGCCGATAGCCTGGAAATAGATGTGGAAATCCTGGACAGACTCGTTGACTGTATTTTTGATGAGAAGCGGGAAGTAAATCATGGAGGCTAACAATAGCATATTGCCCATGCCTGCACCATGCTTCGATACGAATGCCTTAGTGATAAACGCATCTTCTCAAGCACAGGCTAGAACCATCCTCAAAATCCAAGGGTACGAATTGGGAATACTGGCGTATCGTTTGAATTTGAGAGCCGTTTTAATTAGGTATCCAGGAAATAGACAACCTGTCAAAATTTTTACAAAAAACATAGTCAGGGATTTTGATTTTATGATGAACAATTTATTGGTAACAGAACCTGGATATGTGACAAGTACCCTAGAAGTCTCACCTGTGCTGTATCGTGCTGCTGGATATTTTCTCGAATATCCAGATGCCAAAGGCGCAGTAGTCAGGTTGTCTGACGAAAAGCAAGTTATTCTCAGCAAAGCTAATAGCACCTTGATAGCAAGCGGCACACTCCTGCAAGCTGTTGAGCGCAAAAGAATAGAGTACTGGCATCCCCAAGATTTGGATGAGTTCCGTACATTTACGTTGAGTCTGGAGCCAAACAATCCTGATAGCAGGCGAGAATTTAATTTTAGAATTTTTGATCCAATCACGGGCAGTAACTGGCGACGAAACACCAACGAATATAGGTTATTGGAGGATGCTTTTGGGGTGAAGTATCACTTTTCGCTGAATCTTGGACAGGAATCGATACCCGCGCCAAGATAAACGCTGACCAAGTACAAACAAGCCCATATAATGCAAGTAAAGAAACAGAGCGACTGTCAATTTTGTTCATTATTCTGCTTATCAAAATTCTAAAGCGCCTGCACTGACAAGCAATCATTGGTAATTGTAATGACTAGGCTTTAATCCAGCCTAGTTTTTTTGTGTCAAGGGTTTGCGGGAGCTTTATGTATGAACCGCGATCGCCTACTTGCATGTTGCGTATCCCTATCTCGCTTGGAGAAAAGTGATTGACCCAAACCCCAATCTGGGAAAACCCCTTTGGTTCTACTCCTTTTGTTAGCTATTCCGCCGTAAGCCTCCCACTGAATTCTGTAATCAGAATCAGTGGTTGTTGGGAGGCGGGTAATGACGATTCTGCCTGCGAGCAATATCAACCGTTAGGTTGATGAGTCCGCTCTTGTGGATGAGTCATTACCAATCTTTGCTGACGCACACAACCCACTTCTCCTCTTAATAGGCTGAACTTTGTTGACGTTAACAACTTTATTAGCAACGCCCGGATAATCTGCTATTTTTACGCCAGTTCCTAGATTCTGCATTCCAATAACGCGATAAACTTTATCCTCAAACTTCACGTAATCGTTTGGATTGTAAGGATAACGTTGTTTTTTAACGCGACGTTGCCCTATTGAAACTTTGCGACCTCGATAGATTCTTAAATTTTCACCGTTCAAGTTTTTATTCCGAGTCCGCCTACCAGAGTTCAATGTAGATCCAGATACTTTCTCTCCAGAACGTAAGTCAATATATTTGGCATCATAGAACTGTTCTAAAGAACGTTTGTGACGCCTAATCTGTTCAAGTATTAAAGGTTCTGTTCTTTTTTGGGTAGTTCCTCCAGCAATAACAAACGCATCATTATGATGGCTCTTGGCTAAATTTAATTCTTTGCGGTTCTCCCTTGTTTCGTACCCAAAAGCTTGCTCCACTTCTAACAATTCTACTATTCGTTTATAGATCGTAGACATGAAAGTTTCAGCTTTGAATGACTTAACTTTTGGTGACCATCCATGAAGTAATTTTCCTTTTTTATGATTGGGTGAACTATGACATTTGTCGCACAACGTAATTAAATTACTTGGTCGATTACTTCTATCTGGTGGATTTTTCCAGTAACCAAGATGGTGAACCTGAAGAATTTTCTCCGACTTCTTATTCTTACAATCTGGGTTTTGACATTCATATCCGTCTCGGTGACGAATGTAATCTGTCAAGTTTTTGTAGCCTAGTTGCTCTCCTTGCTGGTATTGCTCACCCTGAATATCAGGATTTTTGATTTTCTGAATGTCAAACTTAGCCGTTTCTACAGTGATTTTGGTGATAGGCAACCGAGACTTAATTCGGTCTATCAACCGTAAATGCGTATCTAGCTTGTGCTGAATTGATGGCGCTAACGACGCTTCATCACGTTTACGGTTATCGAATCTTGGTTTACGATGCCTTAATCGATTGCGACGAGTTCTACGATACTTTTTACGTTCCGTGATGCGTTCTGACATCCCACCAAGAAGTTCTAATTCTCCACCTATCAACTCAACTCTTCCAGTACAAGCGCTAAATCCAATGTGCTTGTAACCTGCATCAATCCCTAGTGAGATCGGTTGCTTATAGCCAGCAGATCCATAAATTAATTGGATAGTAAACGGATCTCTTCCTACAATCTTAGCTTTACCAGACTGTAAAAGTATTCGGGCTTTTCTCGGTGTTGTGGGCATTAATGGTTGCCCGTGTTTATTGATGACTAATACGAGCATAATTTTGAACTATTAAAGAGTTCTGCCCTTATGGGTGGTTTCCTTTGCCAATGTTTTTCCAAGGTTTCTCGCCAGCAACACTTTCCCCCTGCCTGACGGAATATTTAATCACTGACCGCAGTATCACGGGACTAGGAAACGGGTTGCTAACCCTACATACCCGGAGTGCCTATACATTCTTGGAAAACGTAGTAATCCTCGCATAACGGATTACTAAGGCTAATGACGTGCTTCCTAATTTCTTAAGAAGCCCACACCGTAACCCGTTCGCGTAGCGTCTCCGAAGGAGAAGGGCGTCGGTGTGTGGAGTCGTCACTGGTATCGCCAGAAGAATCTGAGTCAAACCACAACCACAGCGAAAGCCTAATAAAATATTTGTCCTCCCTAGAAAAACGCCCTTCAAATGCTGAAATTAAGAAAACTGCGGCTAGATTGCAGGTTCGCGCAGATGAATTAACTCAGATCTGCGATCGCCTGTTTGCATCTGGCGACCAGCTATCTCACTTAGAGAAAGATGGCTAACCCCAAACCAAAGAAGGCAAAACTGCTTGGGTGCTATTCCTTTATTGGGTAACACTTTTAGAGTGAGCATTGTTTCTTCCTTGGGAGAGTCGAGCATATTTAAATAATATCAGATAGTATCCGATATTAATCTTTAGTATCCGATATTTTACAGAAATTCACAGAGTGAAAAATGGCTTTTCCAGAAAAAGGCTAAACTGACAGTAGAAGATAGTATCTGCTAGTAGAGAATGGGGAAATTCAAAAATCCAAGGGTAACATTCGTCTGTGAAGAATCAATCAGACAAGCTCTGGAAGAGCGTGCATCCGTTGAGCATCGAACACTTTCTAAGCTTGTTGAGCTTTTGGTTAAAGAAGGATTGGATCGTTCATCGGATGCAGGAGAACAAAGTAAGTCATCACCAAATCCAGAACCCTTGCTTGAATCCCTATTGAGAAATGATCCGCTAAATGACATTGAGATTGCTGACCTAAGCCAAAAGTATCGCATTAGTACAAGCATTCTAATTAGGTTACGCGATCGCCTGTTTCCAGACGCAGATTCAGTGTTAAAAAAGACAAGCACCCTAAAGACAGGTCTTTGAAATCCTAATTTTTTGAACAGATATACTGAAGAAACGAAAGTTTATCTCGATATAACACGAAGTAAGTACCTTAGTAGATCCGGGCAACGCCGTATGCAAAGTTTGTCGCTAGGCTTATTGAGCCTAGTTTTTTTGTGTCAAGGGTTTGCGTTTGCTTTATGTATGAACCGCGATCGCCTATCTCGCTGTGACAAAAGTGATTAATCCCAAACCAAATCCAGGAAAACTCCTTTAGTTCCATCCCTTTTGTGGGTAAGGTTCCAACAGTCAGCATGATCCCCGCCTTGGGAAAATCGAGCATATATAAAGATTAGCACCTTTTGTCTGCTATTGTCTGACAAGTTATGACATTTACTCAAAATGTCTGTGAATGGCTAAAATCTAGGGATGAACACACCCAAGCGCGACCGAATTACAGTTCAAATTAACCAAGAAATACGGGATCTTCTGGAGCAACTGCATGGCACAGAAGAACAACAATCTCCATTGGTGAGGAAGTCGCTGCATTTGGGTCTAGCGCTGATAACTTTAGCTGAGAAGCTTAAATTGCCCGTTCCTAAGCCAAATGAATTACTTCGTTGGCTCAACTATTACGGATTCACTCCGACCTCAACTAACACTCGCTCCAGTAAAGTTGAAGAATTCGTAAAAAATCTATCAAACGGAAATATACCCAGTAACGCTGATTTGGCACTTTTGGCAAAGGAGCTTGACATAGACATACAGGACTTGACTAAGATTCGTGATGCCGTCATCGAATCCAGTCGGGAAGCTAAAAGAATTTCAAACTGACCAGCTTCCAAGGTATAAGTAAGAGTCAGCTTGAGTTCTGTGGGCATGTTAGAAACATTTAAACCAGATATCCAATGGCATACTAAATATTCTTCTTTTCTTACAAAAGTATTTGCCAGGGGCTTTATGCATGGTTCGCGATCGCCTGTTTGCATCTGGCGATCAGCTATCCAAGTTGGAGAAAGGCGGCTAACTCCAAACCAAATTCGGCAAACTCCCTGAGTCTATCTCTTTTGCTGGGCAAGGCTTTAAATGTAAGCACGATCCCCTCCTCGGTAAAATTGAGCGTATTCATAAACTAGCACAAAATTATAATGTTCATGAACAAAAGACTAGATATTAGTTCGTGAACAATAAAAGTTTACAAATGACGTGCCATCATAGAAGAGAGAACAACCTTGTGGGATGCATGATTGAATGACTGAGAGTAACAGACGGGGTAAACGAGGGAAAGCAGACTACACCCAAGTAACTGGTTTTGTGCCAAAGCGCCTGGCCTTGGCGCTAAGAGCGGTGTGCGCTGCTAACGAGATTACCCAGTCAGAAGCTCTTGAAGAAATGATTGACACATGGCTAAAGATAAAGGGCATCAGTATCGACGCTTTGATTATGCAGAATACAGATGTAAGCCAGTTCAATCCCAGCAAAGAAACTTGATTGTTGCAAGCCTTGAGCATGATTCCGTCCTTGCGAAAGTTTCGCTTATTTGTAATTTAGCGGATTAATCCGCAAATCCGCATAAAGTTCATCTAATTTAACACTACGCTTTTAGTAAAACACTAAAGCGCACAGCAGTGGACTGGAGAATTGGCGGAATATAGTAAGAGAGATAGTGGAACCGACCCGATATGACAGGAGAAAAGGACGAAAAAGTTTATCTTCGGACGCGGATTCCGAAAGAGGTGCATAGAGAATTTAAAAAGGCATCCGTAGACGAAGGGCGCACAATGGAAGATATTACAGCTGACCTGATCAGCGACTGGCTCTATAAGAGAAGTATTTCTCATGGTGATAATCAAGTTGAGGATTATGGTCTGACTTCTGCCACTTTCTTGACTATGCTTGCCAACAACGTTCGTCCTTCCGATCCTGATATTCTTCGGGTAGCACAAGCAACAAATATCGAGATTGAGTTACTGCATTTGTTGTGCGGAAGGCTGTTTATTGATACCCCTGTCACAAAAATCGAGGGTTCTTAAGCCTCTTGGCATTGGTAATAGATAAGAACTCCTTTATGTGAAACAGATATTAGCGACCCCAGTACCGAGATAATGGAAGGATCGCCTATTCCCCAGAGCGAGAGACTGGTTAAGGCAAGCTTTGACCACAAATCCTAGAAGGAGAAGCTTGCTTATTTTTCTAAATTGTACAACAAAAATACGAAACAAAATAATTTTTTTACTATTCCGTTTCTTATTTGTAATAAAATTGGTTATGGATTACCCAGAAACCACATGGCACACAAGTATCTTCTTGCCTACTACTACACTTCTCCCCAAGATGCAGAAAGGATCGATGCTTTCAGGAATCTCTCAGGGGATTCTGAGAAAAACTTGATCACACAATTCGTTCGAGGCTGGATTGGACGAAACAGGGAATGCTACCTGAATCTGGCTAAATTTGATGCTGAGAAACGGGAAATCTCATTTCGTCAATGGGCAGAAATTGTAGTAATGGAAGGAGTTGAGGCTTTGCCGCCATATAAACATGAGGTAAGGGATATTCCAGAAAACCCGTTGAAAGATGTTGTTTTATCCCCTGACTTGGTTAAGCGTGGCATCAACTACATCATGCTGGGAACACAAAACCTGGCATTGGTTAAGAATGCAATACATTATGACCGTGACAACGCTGTCGGCTTTGTCTCCAGAATTATAAAAGAGCATTTGGATCGCAACTGGGTTAAACTTTACCTCCCGCAAGTTGAAGCTGAAAATTTTGAAACTTGGACTTAAGGTTTTTAAGGAGTATAACAATGATGCAGGTAACACAATCTACAAATGAATTGACAGCAGAAAAAGTCAATCAGGCTGTTGAAGCAATACTGAATGTTTTGGGATCACCTGAAAACACTTTGCATACCGAAGCTCTGTCAGCTTTTAATCATGGCGACCATCAAACAGTTAAAAGATTAGCCGCTACTAACCTTACTGATTATTTTTGTAAGGCATTAGGGTACTTGGGAGGCGCACAAAAATTGACTCCCAATACTGATACGATTCTTGCTGAGTCAGCTAGGTCAGCAGCTGAGTTTGCTAAAGAGAGAGTGTTGCATCAGTTAAGTACTGATATTGCTAATGCATTAAATTAAACGATATGAAGTGATAGTCGCTAGGCGATCTGGCTTTGTGCTGCGATCGCCTGATTTCACATGGTTACCAGCTATTTCGGTTGGAGAAAGGCGGCTAACTCCAAACCAAGTTCGAGAAAATATTCTTAGTTCCCCTTTTTTCGTGCTTGATAAAACTGTTGGAGATTTTCCTTTGTTGGGTAATGCTTTTACAATGAGCATAATTTCGACATTGGTAAAATCGAGCCGATCTATGCTCAATCTATCATGTACTCTTGTGTTCTTGAACGCTTGCCAGATTTTATTAACAAAACTTTACGATAAGCTGTCCTGCACGGTTGGAGGGTTAGCATGAGAGATGGAACACCTGAACACAGGGAACATAGTGATTCTTGGCAAACAAAAACGAACGCGGTAAGCGGGGCAATCCTGATTATTCTCCTATTTCTGGCTACGTCCCCAAGCAGACAGCTCATTTATTTAGAGTCATCTGCACTGCCCTTGATGTGAGCCAGAGCGAGATACTTGAACAAATTGTTACTAATTGGGTGCAGGCTAATACTGGGGTAATCCCTGGCTTAATAGCTACTGCTACCGTTGAACAACCTACCCCCATAAAAGTCCAAGTTAATACAATCGCTGAACTCGTTGTTAATAATTATCAACTGCTCTTAGATATTGGAAGTATTAAAGTTGACAGGTTGCAGGCATTGATGGGTGGTTCTCCTCCCACTGCCTCAGATCTAACCAAGCTAGCTCAAAATTTAGATATCTCTGAAGAATTAGTAATCGAATTGAGAGACAAAAGCTTTCCTAAGCGTAAAAAGGAACAAGCCAATGGAACCACTTAATTTTCTGAGTGACGAATTTCAGTTATTTCTGGGGAAAGAAAGCTTAACTATCAAAGCTCCTAGCTCAGCGGCTGCTAGTGAGCTTGCGGATTGTGCTGCGGAACAACTGGCTCAAGCAATCAGTAATATGGGCTTAAAGATGGCGCGTATTCTTTGGGAAGGAACCCAACGACCTTACCGCATTCTCGCTGCAATGGCTAGTTCTCAGGAAGCACCATCTCCTTCACCTATTGTTACCCCTATGGTTTTTGGTGCAAACTTTGGTTTTGATGCCCAAGACTTACGACTTTTAGCGCAAATTCAGGAATCTGAAAAGCCTATGTCACTGGTGGGACTCGACGGTGCAGAGGAAGACCAACAAAAATGGGTCAACCAAGCTTTGTTGGAAATGCTACGCCGCCCAAGAGAATGGGCTACTAGTTTGGACTTGAAAACTTTATGGTCAGCCTCGGACCTAGCTGCTCTTAAAATCCAACTACGACAACAATCCCTTGTCGATCTCAATAATTATCGAGCATTTCTTCCATATGCACCGGGTATTTTCAGCGCTACCTTTGAAGTCGTAGAGTTCTCTTTGTATCCCCAAGTCCCCAAAGTTCCTATGCGTTTGGTGACTACCCACAGCTACGAACCGCTTGAGCGAACAGCACCGGCTTGGGTTTGATTGTCGTAACTTATAAATTGAAGCTAAACAGAATGAATTACCAACAATTGATCCATTGTTGGTAAGCATCCAAATGTGACGATTAATGGCTCTTTCGTATCCTGTTGCACAAGGGAACGCTGTTTATGACCTTAAGCTGATTTATCGCGCAAGGATTTCTGATTTTCAGGGATAATGGCTATGTGGGGATGATCCACCACTAGGCTAAGTTCAGCAATTTCCAATGCCTTTTGATACAGTGGTTCCGCTTCGCTGTACCGTCCTTGGTTATCTGTTTTAGGTTTAAAGTGCGATGTCTAACTGCTTGATAAGATTTATCTAAGTCTAGACTCCAAGTATAAACGAATAACTCAGAATCTATCAATTGTCTCAACACTCTCAGCTACTGCTGCAAATGCTACATCAATCTATGGAAACTGGTGAAGTATAATGACAAATGGAGGGGTATTAGGTAATAGTCCTATCAAAATTCTATTTTTATCAGCAGATCCTACTGATGCTACGAAAATACGCTTGGGTCAGGAGTTACGAGATATTCGTGAAAGACTACAATTGTCTAGATTTCGTGACAGATTCTTACTAGAATCACGTGAGTCTATACGCCCAGGTGATATCAGTCAAGTTTTTTTTGATGTCAAGCCTCAGATTGTACATTTTGCAGGACATGGTAAAAGCACAGGTGAACTTTGTGTTGAAGACATATTAGGAAAAACAAATCCAATAAAACCTAATGCTTTAGCTGAGCTGTTTAAACTATTAACTGAACATATTAATTGTGTGGTTTTAAATGCCTGCTATTCAGAAATTCAGGCCAGGGCTATTGCTCAACACATACCATATGTTATTGGCATGAGTAAAGAAATTGCAGATCAAGCTGCTATTGCATTTTATGTGGGTTTTTATGAAGCATTAGGAGCTAATTACACTATCGAGGAAGCTTTCAATTTTGGTCGTGTAAAAATGAAAATACTAGGAGTTTCAGAGGACATTAGTTCAGTTTTACACATGGTAGCATTTGGAGTGGACAATTTAGATCAGATAACAAAAGAAAATGCATGTGATAGAAATCCCAAATATCACATTGGTGAACAAATTTTGCCGACTCCATCTAAGTTACCTATAGAACAAAAGGAAACTAATGAAAACCGCTGTGGATATGCAATTGTTGGTAGTATTGAGCAAGTTGATTTACCAAAATTAAAGGCAATTGTTGCCCTCTTACAAAAAATGACAGGGGATACTTCTATAGAAATTGTTGATATTGAAAAAGGAAGCATCAAACTAATTTTAGAAGGTTCACAACAAAGCCTTGAACAGATAGAATATTTGTTTAAATTAGGAGAATTAAAGGATATATTAGGTGTTATTATTGAAGATGTAAATTTTTTAGAGCCTATCACTTTAGAGAAGGATAAAAATGTAATAAATAATAAAAAACGTTTAGCATTTACTATTGCTAGTAATGCAGATGAATCTGATATAGCAAAATTAAAAGCAGCACTAGCAGTTGATAATCTCCAAAAGAAAGTTTTACGTACTAATAGTAGAGATAGTAGAGATTTATTGGGTACGGTTTTAGCCGTACAAGCAAATTTTTATCGAGTTCAGCTAGATGTTGTGGATGTTGAAGAGACATTGCCTGCAACGTCTCTTCTTTGTACGCGCAGAACACGCTTAAAAAAAATTGGACAACCAGTGATTGTGGGTGATCGCGTGGTCGTAGAAGAACCCGATTGGGCTGGTGGTCGAGGAGTGATCGCTGATGTTCAACCTCGTCAAAGTCAGTTAGACAGACCAGCGATCGCCAATGTCAATCAAATCCTGTTGGTATTTACTGTTGCTGACCCGCCTATAGAACCATACCAGCTAAGTCACTTTCTAGTTAAGGCTGAATCCACGGGTTTAGATATCGTTTTATGCCTAAATAAAAGCGATTTAATCACCACACAACAGCAAGAAGAAATTAGGACTCGCTTAACAAGTTGGGGTTATCAACCAAGATTTATTAGTGTGAGTCAAGGCATAAATATTGACCAGCTTGCAAGCATTCTTACAGAGAAGATCACAGTCGTTGCTGGACCTTCGGGAGTTGGCAAATCCAGTTTAATCAATGCACTCATTCCTAGAGCTAACTTAAGAGTGGGAGAGGTTTCTGGCAAACTAGCAAAGGGTCGTCATACCACTCGTCATGTGGAGTTATTTAAACTACCTCGTGGTGGTTTACTAGCAGATACTCCTGGTTTTAATCAGCCTGATTTGAATTGCTCCCCCGAAGAATTAGTACATTATTTTCCAGAAGCTAAAGGACGTTTAGCAGTGGCTAGTTGCCGTTTTAGTAACTGTTTACATCGCGATGAGCCTGAGTGTGTAGTGCGGGGAGACTGGGAACGCTACCAACATTACTTAAATTTCCTGGAAGAGGCGAGCACACGTCAAAAATTACCAATTCCTAAACAGATACTTAGGACAATAAATCAATCAGCAGACCAAAAAAAGACAGTCAAAGTTCAACATAAAGGCTCTCGTCTAGTTGTTTTAAGTTTGGGTCAGGGAAACCTACGGGATGGCTTTGCCGCTGTTACAGCACAGATTGGAGAAGCAAACAACCCCTACCAGATGAAATTGACTGCTAGTTTACCAGCAGCACCCAAAATCCCCGAGATCTATCGAAATTGGCAGTTAGTTTATTTTGCTTTATCTCAACGGTTGAGATGCCGTGATGGGATTGAAATAGACGCTCAAGATGATCAATTTGAAATCGAAGAAGCTTATGTAACAATGTTTTCTCAAGTTGAGTTCGCTAATTTATGTCAAAGCTTATCAAAAAGGATAAATGTATGGTTGAACTCAATGAAGTTTCGCAAAATTGACCAGCAATTACGTACACAACTCAGACCATCTGAAGAAATTCGCTTTATAATTGAAACCAATGACAATTTAGTGCGAAGACTTCCTTGGCATCTGTGGGATTTTTTTGAGGATTACCCTCTGACGGAAGTTGCCTTAAGTTCTGCTGAGTGTCAAAAACCAAATAAATTGTCTTTCAATAGCAAGAAATCTAAAATTAGAATATTAGCAATTTTAGGCAATAGTCAAGGAATTAATGTTAGTCGTGATCGGATTTTTTTAGAGCAATTATCAACAGCAGAAATTACATTTTTAGTAGAGCCTAATTTAGGGAGTTTAAATGATAAGCTTTGGCAACAAGGTTGGGATATTCTCTTTTTTGCAGGTTATAGTTGTAGTCAAGAAAAAGGGCTGTTGCATATTAATCAAGCAGACACAATTACTCTTAAACAATTAAAGTATGCTCTTAAGCAAGCTATTAGTCGTGGGTTGAAGCTAGCGATTTTCAACTCTCGTGATGGTTTAGGATTGGCGCAGCAGCTACAGGATTTGTACATTCCCCAAGTTATTGTCATGCGTGAGCCTGTACCAGATGTGGTAGCTCAAGAATTTTTAAAGTATTTTCTAGCTGAGTTTTCATCGGGTAGGTCATTGTATGCTGCGGTGCGTTCAGCACGAGAACGACTGCAAGGGCTAGAGGCAGAATTTCCTTGCGCTACTTGGTTACCAGTCATATTTCAGAATCCAGCAGAACCACCAATGTTTTGGTCACAGGAAAGTGTTGAGACTGAATGCGAAAGTAAGACAAGCTCATTAGTGGTGGCTTCTGTAGTACCAGAAAACACACCGCCAACAAAAAACGATATAGACTTTTTCAAAAATACCAAGCAGGATACATACCCTCGCTTTCCGAGTGGTTCAGTCCCGCTTGACTCCCCGTTTTACATTGAAAACTCTGCGATCACATCACAGGTTTATCAAGAAGTTAGTAAACCGGGAGCTTTGATTCGGATTAAAGCACCCAGAGAAATGGGCAAAACCTCTTTGCTGCTGAGGGTTCTTGACTATACTCATCGTATTGGCTACCATACAGTTAACCTGAACTTGGAGCAAATTGAGCAGGCAATATTGAGCGATTTGAATCGATTTTTGCGCTGGCTGTGCGCTGATATTACACGTCAGCTTCACTTGGAATCAAAACTAGACGAGTATTGGGATGAAGATATTGGCAGCAAAGTGAGTTGTTCTCTCTACTTGCGTGCTTATGTGTTGG
This sequence comes from uncultured bacterium, assembly GCA_964246695.1. Lineage (GTDB taxonomy): Bacteria > Cyanobacteriota > Cyanobacteriia > Cyanobacteriales > Nostocaceae > Stigonema. The sequence continues at coordinate 52,443 of CAXTSI010000001.1, read as the reverse complement.
AGCAAATAGATTCTCCTGTGGTTTTAGCATTGGATGAAGTGAATCAGCTTTTTGAACATCCTGAAGTAGCGAAGGAAGTTTTAGCTGTGTTGCGTTCATGGTATGAAGAAGGAAAAAGATCGCCCATCTGGCAAAAGCTGCGCCTAATTTTGGTACATTCTACAGAAGTTTATGTTCCTTTACAGCTACATCAATCTCCTTTTAATGTAGGATTACCAATTCAGTTAACAGGTTTGAGTTTAGATCAGGTACAGCAGTTAGCGCAGCGCTATGGGATCAACTGGACAGACGCTGAGGAGGAAAGGCTTTTAATGGATATGGTTGGGAGACATCCAGGACTGGTACACTTAGCACTGTATCACCTGAGTCGTGGCGATCGCACTCTGACAGAATTGCTGGATAGTGCGCCGACATCCTCTGGAATTTATAACCATCATTTACAACGTCATTGGGCAACTTTGCAAGAACAGCCAGAATTGGCGATCGCACTTCACAAGGTGATGAATGCTACTGAGGCTGTGCCGTTAGAACCGATACAGGCTCACAAGTTAAGTAGTATGGGGCTGATTAAGTTGGATCATAATCAAGCGACACCGAGTTGTCAGTTATATCGGCTGTATTTTCAGTCGAAGTTTTTTATTGCTGGGACATAAGTATTGATGGCAATAAAATTCAGTTCAAGGAAATCCCTACAGCAGCACAGCAGCACATCGTCAACCTTTTTGTTAATGCTGAGAAAAAGATCCGCAATTATGAAGCGCTAAAAAACCAAAAATATTCCCGACTAAGCACTCTCAAAGAAAAGAGACTTTTTTCCGACAGTTAAAGTTCCCACAACTCCTATTCTTTCGTTGGCGATCGCTCCCAATAACCCGCCCTTATCACTCGTTCTTGTCCGGTTCTACGAAAAAACGTCATTTCAGATCTTTTTGATATAATTTGCTTATAGCATCAGCGTTATCAACAGTTTCCTGTATAATAAGCTATCCATAAATTTATGGGTGATAGCAGAGGGAGCAGCGATGGCAGAATTCCCAATGGTAGGGAAACGAATGCGTATACAGGGGGAGTGCTAGGTAGAGCGATCGCACACTCTGATAGCTGTCATAATGGTCTCATTTCCAGACCAGAAGAATTGTCGCCACATTATTAAGTGATTCTGAGAGATGGAAGTTATCGGATTTTCTGGCACTTCTCTCTCCTTTTCTCGCTCCCGATGGGTACGCTCCAGTAAAGTTGAAGAATTCGTAAAAAATTTATGATGGGATTACAGACTGACACATGATGGCGGTAACATTTAAGCACCAAGCAACATTGTGCTGAACGCATGGCAGAGGCTTCTGCTGTTATCCTGCTTCAATTCGCTATCAAATCAAAAGGCAGGAAAAAATAGACTTAGGAGAATTAATGCGGATCTGCGATCGCTATGTCTATGTTTTTTACGCGAAAGGCTAATGATTTAAAGCAAGCTTGGTTCACGTAGCTGGCAGGAGGTTGTATGTCTCAATCTATTCTTGACAAGAATCGCAGAGAGGTATTGCTTTCTGGGGTAAAGTTTTTATGGTAATAAATTCATTTTTGAAAAAAAAGAAAATATGTATTTCGAGACGCGCAACGCAAGGAATACTACGTCCAATTGAATCCCTTAAATTTATTTATAGGGATATTAAATAAATTTAAAGTCGTTGTATTGGGGGATAGAAAATTTCGTTCAGTCTAACTAGCCAACTGGCTTAGGGACCAAAAAGTAGAGTTCTGTTTAAGATTAAAAAAGAATGAGAACATAGAATTAAAAGATGGGATTTGGGGCGTTGCATAAATGCGGGATGAATTAGCTGAATACAGGTATTTCTCTATACTTTAAATAATGTAGTAACAATCTAACTGAGTATTTAAGCATATCTATTGATTTGGAATAACACATAATTGTGAGTAGTCAATAGAAACGTGATAAATAATCACGAAATTATTTATTGTTTGAAAATGATTATGTTATTTTTAGTGATTAAGGGTTACGTATGACGCCACAAGAATTTAGTGCCATTGGTCAACGTCTATTTGGCAATCGGTGGAAAACTCCGATGGCGAAAAGCCTTGGATATAGTCGAGAGACAATTTCCCGTATGGCTAATGGACACGATTCTATTACAGATAAGGTGGAATTGGCTGTAAGGCTTCTGGAACAGTCTCCCAATTTATCGAAGTACAAAGAACGTCACTTTGCAGCTCGAGGAGAATCAATAACCCTAAAAACTCCTGAAGGGAATTGGGCGTGCTTCATACATGGCGATAGCCGGGTTGAAGTAAAGCGACCACCTCATACCATTGATGCCATCGTTACCGATCCAGTTTGGCTCTTGGCAACGGACAACTTAGCAGGTAGCCACGCTCCTGTTCAATTATTGGCGGATGTTGTGCGATCGCTCCGGGATCATCATCCCCTCAAGCAGATTGTTATTCAGTTGCGGTGTGATGGGGACCCGCGCTTTATGGCTGCTGTACCGCCACAGTACTCGTTCATCCGGGTAGCTTAGTTGCCTTATGCCATACCATCAAAGCAGGGACGGTTACTTATTTCAGGAGATGTAGCCTACGTTTTTGGGGTTCCGCCTAAATCAAGACAAGGCAATCACGTTTTACCTGGGCAAATGCATCCCGATTTCTGCCCTCCCGCGCAACCATTCAAGGAAGATGTCAAGCATCCATGCCACGATCCCTAGAACACGTAGAATGGTTAATAGAAAAATTTACGGAACCAGGTTGTACTATTATTGACCTGTTCATGGGCGCAGGAACTACAGGTGTCGCCGCTCTTAAGCAGGGTAGAAATTTTGTAGGGTTTGAGATTGACCGCAATTATTTTCAAGAAGCAATTGAGCGTACAAAAATTGTAGCCTAAACTTGGTTGTTACCTGATTGCTTATATATCTTTACGTAATAGGAAGCCTTATCTAATTAATGGGACTTAAACAGAAATTAAGCCCAAATGTAGCCCAAACTCGCTATATAAGCGGTAAATACGTCACGATTATGGGTTAACCAATCAAAAAATCGATAAGACACAGCCGTTCTAAAAGCCCTCTCTGCGTAGGTAAAGGTGTTCAAAGGTTTATTAGCCCATCTTCGTCTTAGACCCCCAGTCATTTGATGCCAAACAATAAAAGTATAAGCACAAAAAACTAAGATAAAATGCCGAAGTAGACTTCTTTTATCTTGAGAATTTACAAAAGTCTGAAACGCTTATGTGTTATACTTCACAAGCAGTAACGCGAGAGAAGAGAAACCCCCACACCTCTGACTGCCCAACTATGTACAGATGACCGTTCCTGATTGCCAAGAAACTTCCTCCTAAATTCGTTGGGTAAGTACCTCGTAGTTCAGGTTTATCTTTTATACGGCGCTCTAGATCGCTACTATCGCTAGAACTACCTAACCATCTTCCTGAGTCTTTTCCTTTATCAACAAACCATCCAACTGCTTTAGCAAACTCTAAATAATTTTTTTCGTCTGTCTTATTCTGGGCTGATACCGCAGATGTCATACCAAGTCTGTTTCCAGTTTTCAGAAAAATTTCTTTTTGTACGCTCAAACCAAAACGCTTATCAGAATTTTCTACCCAAAGCCGATCAATTCGTCTTAAATCAAGACAAGAAAGCTTATTGATAGATTTTTTATCAAAGGATTTTTCCCTTGCAATGTATGACATCAAATTTTTTGTTTTTTCATCGGCTTGCTTAAACTGTTTATTTTTTAGTAAGGTTGCCAACTCATTATAAAAGTGTTCTTTTAAAGATTTTTCTACTTCTTGCTTGAGCGAGTTCTCATGATTATTTTCGTAAAGTAAATTAATAAATTCTCTATGAAGAGCCTCGACCACTTCCTTTGATAGAATTTTTTTATCTATGGGTATCTTTTCATTAAAGGGTGGACTAATGCTAGAAGTTTTATTTTTCAAGTCTTTTAAAACCTTAAAAGCATTTTTATAAGAGTCTATCGCATCGGTATTTTCCTGCTTCTCTCTCTGGAAATTCCCTTGAGTTTTATAGGTTAAAATCTGAATTTGCAAGCTTTCTAAAGAATCATCACTTGTTTTATTTACCTTTTTTAGGGAATTACTTACTTCTGGAACCCAATTTGCATCTTTAAGTTTTGAATAAGCATAAGCTATTCCTGTATGCAAAAGGTCTTGTTTCAAATTGTCATCTTTAATGTTAACTGATTGACTTGCTTGTGAAAGTAATTCTTTAGCTTCATCATCAAAACTCTTATCTTTAAGTTTTCCTGCTAGTTGAGCGAGTTTTCCAACTGTTTTGAGATATTCCTGTCTGGTTTCCAGTCCTTTTTGAGTTTTCTTAAATTCATGTGTTACTTTTATAGCTTTTTCATTTGCTTCCTGCTCTTTTCTTTGTGCATCTTGTTGATTGATTTGGGCTTTTTTCTCTTGTGACTTAGCATTTTGTGATCTTTGCTCTGCCCGATTCTCTCTTGCTTTAGCTAAGGTTTCATTCTGTTGAGCTTTTTTCTCTTGCTGTTTCGCTTCTTCAAGCTTTTGCTTTGCTTCTTTTTCGCTGTCTTGTGCTGTTTTAACTTTTATCTGGGCTTCTGATAATTCTTGATCGGTACTTTTCAAATTTTGTTGTGCTACTTGAACTTTTTCCTCAGCTTCTGATGCTTTTTTACTTGCATTATCTAATCTTTGCTGTGCTTGGAACGCTTCATTCCCTGCTACAGTTGCCAGTACTGCTGAGATGACTGCAACTGACAAAGTTAGGATTAAAACAGCAGTTCCAATGCTCATTCTGCGTTGTGCTTTCTTATTAGCCTCAGCCAGTACTAAATTCCTTTTCTCTACTGCTTCCCTATCCTTTCTCTCTCTTGACAATTGAGCTTCTTTTTCTCTTGCCGCGATCGCCTCTTCTTTCTCTTTAGCTTGGCTGGCTGCTAAAAACTCCCTGTCCTGAAAGTTTAAGCTTTTATCTTTCGCCCATAAAAGCGCATTCTGTAACGCCTTTCCCCGCAACAATCGAGATTCATCTTTACGGTCAGAAGCTATCCAAAAACGGAAATTCTCAGAATAAGGGCGTAAATTACTCAACTGAATTTCAATCCAACTTTGGTCAAAGATTTCTCTATAAATAGAATTGTAAACTTTTAATTTATTCTGCTGTCTAACAATCAATCCTGAAAGCTGTAGTTCGCTTTGTTCTAAAGTGTCATCTGCCGTTACTTCAGCTTTTTCTTCTTGGCGGATATGCTGATACAATTCTAGTAAATACCCTGCTCGCTGCTCATCTCTCAAAATTCTGTCACGAATCGTCCTCAAGTGCTCTGGTTCGTCTTGTGACTCCCAATTTTCGACCAGGCGCGATCGCACGACTTGTTCAACATTCCTTGGATTATCGTGACAAGACTCCTCCACCATAAACTGGCATAGCTTTTGCGTCAGGAATGGTTGTCCACCTGTCCAATGTAAGATGTCCTTCATGACCTTTTGGGGATGACTAAATCTACTGCTCAATCCCTCAATTAATGGCTGGGCTTCGTCAAGCTGAAAACCATGTAATTCAATAGCTTCACCAATGTTAAAGGGAGTTTGGGTTTTATCGGTAATCAAATTGCTAGGTGTCGCCACTCCCAATAAAGCAAACGTGAGCCGCTCAAAAACTGGATTATCAACTCGCTGATTCTGGAAAAACCGAATGAGTGCAAAAAAATCATCTAGAGAAAAATCCTGGCTTTGCACCCTGTCAATTTCATCAACAAAGATGACTATCTGTTGCTCAATTAAGTTCAGTAAGACTTTTTCGATAAACAATCTCAAACACATCACACTGTCAAAGACTTCCCTGTGTTTCTGCCACCATGTCTGCCAATCGAAATCAAATTTGTCTTCTAACTGGCAGCTTTCTACCAGTGCGTAAACAATTCCCCCATACCATTGCTCTATTGTGACCTTATGCTTGCCAATTCCCGTTAAGTCGATCGCAGCGCAAACTGTTCCTGAAGCTTGCAACCGCTGCATTGTCTGCACTCGCAAGCTAGACTTACCCATCTGCCGGGAGTTGAGCACGTAGCAGAACTTACCCGCCTTCAATTTTTGGTAAAACTCTTCGTCTGCAAGTCGCTTGACATAGCTTGGAGCATCAACCGGGAGACTTGCCCCTACCTGATAGAAGTTAGAAATAGCTGCTACCATGTGCTGACTCCTTACAAGACGCGGCGGAAATACTCGCGGTACAGTTGGCAACGGGGCGTGACATAATTGCTTTGCCGACGCACGAGTCCCAGACTGTGTAGTTTGTAAATCTCGATTGAATCTAATTCTACCGGAACAGTTGAATTCACGACTTTTTTGAGTGCTTGGGCTAGTTCCGGTACTGGTTGTAATATATTCAGTAGCGATCGCAAGTGATTGGCGTAAATCCCTGCTTCTGTTGTTGCCGACTCTAACAAATCTTCACCAGGTACTTTACCTGTAGCAATACGATACATTGCTAACCTGATTAAATAAGGATGACCATCCACCATTGCCCTTAATTTTTCTATGAGAAAATTTTTTATCGTTAGTCCATGCTTTTGTGCCAAATCTTGTACTTGCTGTTGATTAAACTCTTCTAGCTCCACAGGTACTCCAGCATTAAAAGGAGATTGATGGATATCCAAAGGAATATAAACTTCTGTGGAATGTGCTAATACCAACCGCAATTTTTTCCAAACATCAGAAATTTTCCCTTTCTCATGCATTGAGCGTAGCATCCCAAAAAAATCTTCAACGACTTCACTACAAGCAAATAATCGATCTACTTCATCCAAGCCTAAGACTAAAGGAGAATCGATTTTAGCTAAAATATATTTTTTAAAATAAGCAGTACAGTTGTCATTGCTACCCAGAATTTGAGTATTCCAAGCATCATCTACTTGATTTTCGAGGTCAAGTTCAATAGCTACACTGGAGCAAAGCCAGCGCAAAAATCTATCTAAGCTAGTCAGTACTGCTTTATCTATACCACCTAAATCCAAATAAACTGCTTGATAATTCTGCTGTTCTGCATGAGCGAGAATCCTAGTCAGTAAAGAAGTTTTCCCCATCAGCTTTGGTGCTTTAATCCGAATTAGGGAACTTGGTTGTAGCAGTGTTTCATAACAAAGAGACTCAATCCCATTACGCTCTACATAAAAAGGTGAGGAGAGCGGTACATGACCTTCCGGATATTCCAACGGATATTTCAATTCTGCTGCATCATCTGTAGAAGTTGGATGGCTTGGACATGAGGATTCTGCCACGGTCGGTTTTTTCTTTAAAACTGGTATCGATCCTTGTAACAGGTCTTCCATTTGAACGGCAACTAATCCTTCCTCGTAAGCTCTTACAATACAACTACCATCGTATCCCAAACCATCATAAAATCCTTGAGCAAAGACAATGGCTGAACGATCACCAATGGGTTGGTTCATGCCGATCGCATAATTGATGTGTTGGCTAATCTCATAGGCGGGTGTTTCCGAATAACAAGCATTGAGCACTACACAGTTGACATATTCTCTGTGCAACTTAAACAGGGCAGCCAGCCCTTGGGGTGTTATGGGTTTGTGGTTACCCTCGTCATCTTCCAAGACTAAGCAACCGTCTGACGTACCGTGACCGCAAAAATGAACGATGTGGGGTTGTTCTTCTGCCAATGCCCTGCGGATATCTTGAGGACGTACAGATGTTCTAATCCGAATTTCGGAGACATCCCGTCTTGTGGCTCGTCGCATAGCCTCCTCAATTTCCCGGACTTCCTTATCCAAACGCAGACCGTCTGGAATGGCAGTGAGAATTAGGATTTTGCGGGCAATCGCAGTGTTACCATTCATCAATTTCTGGATATTGAGGTTACGCCAATGTTTAATATTCTACAGGTTTCAGTCAACTCTAGTTATGCACTCTCACGAGCGGACTTTTGGCATTGATGTGGATTAGCGATCGCACGCTAGCATATTTCTTCAGAAGAATTTGCCATTGTGTACTCAATCATATTCAAAAATTATAGTATTAGACCTTTATACTATTAACCGTTATGACTTTATAGGTTTAATACCTCTTTTTGTCTTTTCTTGCTCATACCTTGCAGCTAAGGGTATAAATTACATTATCCACACTTGGGAGAAGCCAAGCATAAAACAATCACAACATAACTTTGGGCAAACGATTGGGCAGTCAAGGTTTTGGGAATTTGGCTTGATGCTAGAAGTAACAAACTTCATTGTCCTAAACCACTATGAGATACATTACTGAACTGCCTAATTCCAAATCAGTACTAGAATTAAGCATCGCTGATGAGTGCCTGCGTCAAGCACGCCTAGTTTTAACCTAGCACTCGTAGCCACCGCTATGTCTACCTTTATAGCACTCACAAGCAGGAGAAAATAATACTTTGCAAAATATAGCCCTTTCGTGCAGCGCAACGTGGCTCATTAGTTGAATGAAAATTGCACGAAAATTTTCTTTTAGGAGGGCTAAATTAAAGTTTAAAAATTGATTTTCTCAGCGAACTCGAATAGCGATCGCCCATAATTCTACTCTGAAATAATGATTGTTGATCTGGTCAGCCAGAATCTCAACTAGTTAAGACCTTCAGGAGTCAAGAAACTTAAAGGCGATCGCTCACTGAAAAATACTACAAACTAAATTGATTTTTTTACTTTTATAATCTATACTAGTAGCCCTGACATATCTAATACTCGTTGTGACCAAGCTTCCGCCTGCTTAGCTATTTCCGCACGCTTTTTTTCATCTAACCAAATATTATCCAAGATTAATTCCCACCGAGCTAATTGAACTTGGATATTAACTAGTTCCTCAGCTTGTTCTGGTTCGATTTCTGCTGCTGTCCACTCGATAAACCATTGAGTTTCGTTCATTACAGATTTCACTGCTTCTTTATATGCAGTATTACAAAATGAGCGAACCCGAGCTAAATTAGACGCTGTATGCCCTAAACGATGCGGAATATCATCACTTTGGAAGCGTGCTTGTTTTTCATTTAAATTCAATATTATATCCACCGATTAACTCCTTCCTTCATTTGTTTTACACGTTCTCGAATTACTATGTTTTGAATTATCATCGAGCGATTATTTTGGCTCGGACGAATATTGATAATGGACTCATAAGCAATTGACTGGTCAAAGGGAGTCCAGTCTTCACCCCAGATAGCTCGTTGTCTACTACCGTCTTCTAGCAATGCCGTTTCACAAAGAGCGTGTTTTTCGCCGCCTCCAGTGTAATTATTCCAAGATTACGAAAAATAGTATACTCAGTTTGTATTAAGGCTTGGATACTAGCATTTAAACCACAAACCAGAATCATGGTGAAAAAAATCTTAATCGTATCAGCTAATCCCAAGGATACAAGTAAGTTGCGTTTGGATGAAGAAGTACGGGAAATTCAAGTAGCTTTGAAAAGAGCTAATAACCGCGATAAGTTTGAAATTATTACCTCTTGGGCGGTACGAGTTGAAGACTTGCGACGTGCGCTATTAGACCACCAGCCGACGATTGTTCATTTTTCTGGACATGGTTCAGATAGTACTGGTTTAGTGCTGGAAAATAATTCTGGACAAACGCAACTGGTAAGTACAGAAGCCCTAGCAAGGCTATTTAAATCGTTTCAAGAAGATGTTGAGTGTGTTTTGCTCAACGCTTGTTATAGTGAAACCCAAGGCAACTCAATTCACCAACACATTGATTGTGTGATGGGGATGAGTCAGGCGATTGGAGATAATGCAGCAATTAAGTTTGCTGTTGGCTTTTATGATGCGTTGGGTGCTGGCAAACCTTATGAGGTTTGTTTTGAATTGGGCTGTGCTTCCATTGATTTAGAGGGGATTGCAAAATCAGCAACCCCAGTCATCAAAATCAGGCAGCGTAGTTCTCTTTCAAGATTACAAGCCAATGCGGCACAGACAGCACCTGTAAAATTTATTATCAAGAATGAAGATATGAGTCGCGATCTCCAGAGGGGACAAAACCGCTCAGTTTCTGTTGATGGTGGTGTCACTGGTAGTGCAATCACAACGGGTGATAATAATATTATCTCTGTACAGTATCAACCAGTGCGGTTACCTACATCCGAAAGTGTTGATATGCGAAGGGAACTCAACGCCTTGCGTGAGATATTGGCAAACTTGACAACTTCAGACAGTCGCAAAATTGACAATGCTATTGCTGATGCTGAAGTTGAAATCAACAAACCACATCCAGATAAAAACGAGGTGGGCAAGGCATTAGACCGAGCTTTTGACTATGCCAAGAAGGCTCAAGGATTTGCGTTTGTGATTACAAAGCTAAGACCCCACCTAATTAAAACAGTGGCTTGGTTAGGTGACAATTGGCACAACCTACTGAGTATCATTAATTTAACGATTTGACGCTCTTTAATTGCTTATGAGGCAGGTTCGATGAATGATACCGTGATTGTAACCCTTACTTAGCAGTAGTTTCAGCCGTTGCGTGGCGGCTCGTGACAGCTTTGCCATTTTCTCCCCTACGAGTATACTCAAGGGGCTTATTTTATCCAGAATTTCCACCAGGACCTACGCTGCTCGGCTGAACTTTGCCCACCAGTGGCAGGGCCACGGAATGGCGGTGCATTCTTTACCGCCTCGTCAATCGAGATACTTTGCGCTATAGCGGCGAGATAGCGACGGACACGCGATAACGGGTGATCGGGAAATTGGTCATCGTACTTTGCATCTTCAGATTGGTTACGCAGAATGCCTTCGGTATACGTGGGATCATAGGGATATTGAAACCAGCCGCGTGGTATAGGTTCATCCGTTGACCTTTCTGAAATATTGGAAAGGAATTCATTAAAGACTAAACTATCGCGCAAACCAGTTATGCCATGCTCTGCCGCCCGGATCTCAATGATATAGCTGAAAGTGGCATATGGAAGCGTGTAGAAGCCAATGTAATCCATTCCATGCGGTTGCTGAGGCACTTTGAAAATCGTCTGCACGGCTGGCGTAGTGTCGAGTGATATGTGATCGACGGAGACAATGCCTATATTGGCTTCACGCACGAAGCCTCGGTAGAATTTACGCAGAGCATCAAGATCAAACGGGTCAACTCCGATATTTGGCGGCAGGTCAGAATAGCTAAGGGAAAGCCGATCAGCAAGTTCGTTTTCCCAAACCACGCGTTCGCTGGTTATCTCGACAAGCTGCCAATCTAAAGTGTTGAAGCGAACAGCCTGAAGAGGGTGGGATGGTCCCAGCGCTAGCTCAACTCTTCTGGCAAGTTCCTGATTTAAGAGCATTCGAGCTGTTTCGCGATCGCCTTGTTTGCGCAGTAACCGCACCAAGTTGTTGAAACTCGTTCTGCTGCTCGGATGGTCCGGTCCCAACACTTGCTTATCAATTGTTGCAGCGCGTTCGATAAGCGGACGCGCAGTCGTATAATCACCCTTTGACTCCAGAAGCCAGGCCAAGTTGTTGAGGGTTGTGGCGGTATTGGGATGATCTGGACCTAGAGTTTGCTCACTTATGGCAAGTGCTTGCTCGAGGAACTGGCGCGCTGCTTCATCATCCCCTTGGTCCCGCAACAACAAAGCTAAGTTGCTCAAGCCAGTAGCTATGTCTGGATGATTCAGTCCTAACGTCCGCTTCTGAATAGTTACCACCTGTTCTAAGAGGGGACGCGCCGCTTCGTAATCTCCTTCGTCTTGCAGTAACAAACCTAAATTGTTGATTATCCTCGCGGTAGTAGGATGTTCCAATCCGTAAACTTGCTTCGCTATAATGAGCGCCCGTTCATACAGCGGTCTTGCGGCTGCATAATTTCCAAAGTATGTGAACGAGCGGGCCAAATTGTTAAGCGCATTGGCAATGAGCGGATGGCTTGGTCCTAAATCTCTTTCTCGAAGTTCAAGAATCTGCTCAAGAATAGGATGTGCAGAGTCATATTTTCCCTGAGCCTGGTATAGGATAGCCAGATTGTTGAGAAAAGTGACGAATTGATGATCCTTCGATCCAGGTGTCTGCCTGTAGATAGCAAGTACGCTTTCCAGAGCCTGACAGGCCGCTTCATAGTCTCCCTGATCCAAAAGAAGACTTCCCAAGTTGGTGAGAGTCAATGCGGTGAGGGGGTGGTGCGATCCCAATACTTGCTCGCGAATAGTAAAGGCTTGCCCGTAACATCGCCGTGCTTCAGCTAAATCGCCCAGTATCTGCAGGTGATAGCCCAGGTTATTCCACAATGTTGCGGTTTGGTCATTCTTGCGTTCCACTAATCTCGCTGTCATATAGCGCAAGTGGGGTAGTAACGCACGGATCATTAGTAGGTCTTGCGTTTCAGCCATTGGGCCAGAGATCTTAATCAAGGCCTGTTCAGCTGCATTTCGTACCTCTATACTTGCTGAAACACTTTGTATAAAAGCTGTCAGCAGGCGGTGCATCCGTAACGCACCTGCTTCTTCGTTCTCAAGTAGACCCAAATTGATCAAGAGATTTATGGCATCTTCGACATCAAGGGACGACTCAATCTGTGTCTGGATATTTTGCTCATCTCTATTAGACGTGCTGGATCTGAGCGTAGCGACGAGGAGTTCACGTGGAATAGGCACACCTGGGGCAAAGTGGGCAACCCGCACGAGAGATTGAAGCGCAAGCGCATCAGCCGGGACTGTTGGATCTAAACGCTCATAGCTTAGCGCGAATGTCCGTGCGACATGAAGCTCGTGATCTGTCGGGGAGAGTCGAGTTCCTCGACCTTGAAGTGAAGGATGATCTAGCAAGTGTGGATTGCGCAGTTCCTGGAGGTAGCCTGCTAGCGTAATGACATGACGATATGCTGCAAGAAAATTGCCGGCGAGATGGAGCGCAAGTGGGAGATCGCCAAGCTCAGCAGCGATGGCATCGAGATCATCTGCATCCGCAGGCACATCCGGTCGATGCTTGCGCAGCAGCGCAATACTTTCTTCGCGTCGGAGCACGTCAAGCCGCACTGTTGTCACGCCAAGTGTCTTGTCCCATTGCATTCGGCGACTCGTCAGCAGCACACGGCATCCACCAGTAGGAGGATGCCACTGCTTGAGCAGAAGCTCATCCTCACAGTTATCAAAGACAAGTAAACGCGGCACGGGGCTCTGCCAAGCCGACGATACGAGTAGTACCTGCTCTGCAAGGGGGAGTTTATTGTAATCAGTACGCCATTCCAACAAGCCCAGGCTCCCGCAAGCTGCCACCTCAATGGATATTGTGCTAGCGTCTACAAAACTCAGCCAGAAAACGCCTCCGGCAAAGAATTGACCGTACCGATGCACAAACTCGCTAGCAAGCTGTGTCTTGCCAATCCCCCCTAAACCAGTCGTTGCAGTAACTTGGCCGATAGATGTGGTGCCGCCAGCTTTTAATGCTGCTGCAAGTTGAGTGAGGTCATCAGTGCGACCGACGAATAATGGGTTGAGGCTTAGCGGCATGCGTGAGCCAGAAGGTAAGGGAGCGGGCGTAGGAATCGTATCGAGTGGCAGGGCTGCAAGCTGAGCGTAGGCTGCTTCAACCTCGGCAGGATCGATGGGCCCCGGCGGAGCATGCTGATAGACAACGTTGTAATCACCCGTGATTAGTGTGCTACTAATAACATCACCTATAACAGTAATGCTGCTCTCACCAGGTGATTCTTGCGATCCTGTCATAATACAGTCACACTCACTCTATACTTCTTATGATACTCAACCAAGCTCGACTTTATACATTTTCTTCAAAGAGGCGTTGAGATAGCATTTGGACAAAAAAAACATCGATCAACCTACAATCCCTGAAGTGAAACCATGAATGTCAATGCTTAATAAGAGATTGGGCTAATTGACCGAGCAAGACTTTAAGTTCTCTCGTCAAGATGATTTTTGATTATACGTCGAGTTTTTTGAGCAATCATCCTGGCTTTTTCAGAGTTTATACGTCTTTATGAGTAGTGGGAGCGGCTTGTCGTGGCGTATCAGGTTAAAGGCGTTAATGTCCACGATGCCCGACTGGTTTCCGCCATGCTGGTTCAACGTTTAATACAAAAGACTTGAGCCGCTACAAGACCGAAATCATTCCTGTACATCTCGACTCTGTAAAAGCTTAACAGCAAAGCTATTTATTCTACAAGACTTACGCAACAGGCATGCGGTGATCGCCACCAAGAACTAGACCAAGGACATGGGGATGGTGGGACGTTTAAGTTGTTGAATGAGGTAGTTTGACAGTAACCCATGCTGGAGTTGATAAGCAGTTTGACCTATTTTATCGGCTTGGTCTTTAAGTCTTAACCAAATAACTATGGCACAGCCAATGTGATTTCTTTGGATACGAGCTTTACGACATTGGCAAGATTCTAACCCACATTCCGCACCCAAAGGTGTCACAATCGGTTATTACTGAGCCAAATAAATTAAGCAAGAATAAAATAATACATTAAAGAACCCCAGAAGGACGCTTTAGGAAGTAAAAGCCACACTCACGCATTCTCAATAAGAAGCAATAAATAATTAAAGGAACTTGAGACTTCATCTATAACTAAATACTATATATATTTATCATTTTATAAATTATAACTTATTCTTAAACCCAAAAAAACAGAAAAAAAGCATGATAATTCAGGACTGTTAATCAAATTAAGTAGTCCATTTATAGAAAAAAATAATAAGAATATACAGAAAACTAAGTCACGCAGTTGTAGTAACGACGGCAATTTTCTGGGAGGAATGCAAGAATAAAATTTCGCTCTGGAGTCAAGTTAGAAATGTCTTGTTCCTCATGATAGGTAACAAGATGAATTGATTGAAAACATTCAAATATCCATCTTAATGTGGGGTTATTTATGGATTTACCCAATTGATTTTTTACAGTTGATTGTGAAGCTGATAATGCTGCTCTGATTTGTCGAGGTGCAAGTGTGTAGACTATATAGATGTACCCGTTTCATTGCGGTGTGACAGTTGTGGGTGCGGAATGTGGGTTTGAAATCTTACCAGCATAGGCACGATGCTGGCGGTTGATGACAAAAGTAATCGCTGGTAATTGTTGTACACCGTCAAATACTCTCACCCAATGAGGGATATAAGAACCGACTACCATGCAACTTTAACGAGAGTCGGCAAGTTACGTCTAAGAGTGTCTGATAAACCCATTTATGTAGGCTTTGAGATCGTCCCAGGAGAAGTCCGTGGAGATAAATCCGATGTAGTTATCGGGTCTGAGCAGCACCTTAAAAGGCTGATTGGTGCCGAAGATTTCCACGACGCGCGGGTAAAGCGGAATGACGTTAAAATCGATGAAGTCGCCGTATTCATTTTCTCCTCCCGGCATCAAACCTTCATAGCCGTGTTCCCCATCAGAGAAAACAAGGAGGTGGAATTTCGGTTCGCGAAGTTTGTCGTAAACGTTCGTGCCACCCACCAGAAAATATGGCATCCGGTCTCCGGCTTTGACCTTAAAGGAGCGATCGCCCTGATGCCGACTTAAAGAGCTGTCGCGGTAGTTCAGTCCGATTTGGGAAACTATCGGAAAGATAAACTCTTTTGCCGCACCAAACTGCGTCACAAAACTGGCGAGGCTCGGCAAAATGTTGTCACGGAAAAATCGCAAATACCACTGGGCGCCTGCCGCCACTTCAAAAAACTGATCGGTCGTCTGCAAGAGCCGTTTCGCATTCGCTAGGCGTTCCTCATTGTAAGTAGAGAGAAGCGAATCCTGGGCATAGCCGTTCAAAACAAACCCGATCTTCCATGCTAGGTTATAAGCGTCCTGGATGCCCGTGTTCATTCCCTGACCGCCAGCAGGCGTGTGGATATGCGCGGCATCGCCAGCAAGAAAGCATCTGCCGGAAGAAAACTCCTCAACGCGACGAGTATGCACTCTGTAAGTCGAAAACCAACTCAGGTTTATAATTTCCAGCGGGCGCTGCACCAACTGCTTGACCTTGTTTTCAACTTCATCGAAGGTCACTTCTGGATCAACTTGCTCGTTATATTCAGGCAGGTTGCCGATCAGCCGCCAGTGCTTCTCACCTTGCATCGGCACGGTCAGTACAAACGAATTCTGCCCTAAATGAGCATAAAATGTTGCCTCATCTACCTGAAACTCCATATCCACATCCGCGACGTAAAACATGCGCGGGTAAGTCGAGCCTTCAAAGTGGAGATTGAGCAGATGCCGCGTCGGACTGCTCGCGCCGTCACAACCCACTAAGTATCGGGCAACAATAGTCTGTGTTTCGCCGCTTGCAGTTTTGAGAACCGTTTTCACGCCGTCCGCATCTTGCGCTACTGCTTCCATTTCCGTTTGCCACTGAACGTCTTTTCCGTTATGTCTGAGATGCTCGTAAAGAAGTCGCTCGTTTTTGCTTTGTTCAAAAACCAGGAGAAAAGGAAAAGGGCTCAGCCGCCCACCGAAGTGGGAAAAATCGAGGCGAGCGCTAATTTTACCGTTGTGCATCAGCGCAGCTTTGCGTACAATTTCGCCACCAACGACTGCTTTTTGTGCCAGACCCACCTGGTCGTAGATCTCTAGTGTGCGTGCGTGAACAACCAGAGCCTTTGATAAATCAGTGACACCTTCTTTCAAGTCAAAGATCACGAAGTCAATACCGTAACGAATCAATTGTACAGCTAGCGAAAGACCTGTTGGACCAGCTCCGACGATGATGACGTCCGTGTTGATCGTTGTCTCCATGATTTCGGTCTCCTTTAAAGGTTTGCTTTAATCAGGATGAGCGCTGTCATGTGAATTGGTGTCACTTCGGTACCATTAGACCATTATGCCGTCCCCACTCATGTATTTGGCACCACTTCGCGTGGTGCTAAGAAACCAAGGACAATTGCCACCAACAGCAGTGCTGGAACGTCGCCGAGGAGATGTCCACGTTCGGCTTCTTCAATCACTGCCTGTATCGCCATGATCAGTCCGTGGACAACACTTGACCAGACTGTGAACCAGATTAAACTCAGATGCGCTTCTGGTTTTCGAGAAGCCCATAGTAAAAAGACACCGAGCGTTGCATACATGCCGACGATCATCTGTTCGTATTCATATTGACTTGGTTGCCATGACCAGCCCGATGACCAGATCTTCATCAACGGATAGATCAGGAGAAAAGCAATTCCAACAACAACAAGGGCGATTCGCAAGTACCGATGACGCTCATCCATTGCTCCTTCCTCCTACTATTTTTCTTTCTTAGTTTCTACCAATGCAATGCCTATTTGTAATGTTATGCTCGCTAGTGACTCTTCAGCGTTGAAGTGTTAGGAATTTTCATGTTCCTCGTGGTTTAAAGCGGGGTGCGAGTAGCAACCGACCCAAATGGTATGCCAAGACCAACTTTGCCTAAAACATTGACAGCAGGCGTGATATCCTGGTCGTCCACCTTCTTTTTCCTTCTACCGTCTTGCCAAGTGGGAGGGCGTCCTTTCTGCCGATGCACGGTTGAACGAGCTACTCTCATCGCTCGGCACACTGTCTTCACTGGGAATCTGCCAGTGAAGACAGTGTGCCGAGAGTGCAAGCCACTTTTTTTCTTTGCCATACGCGATCACCTCCTGAAGAATCTCGCATTCCAGGGCTTTTCGACCAGGACACCGCTCAAGCTCCCGCACTCGCTGTAGCGCACGGACCTCTGAGAAAGGAACCACAGTCTCTTCAGAAGAAACAGCAGATAGACCCCCGTCTTCCGTCAGTCTCAGCCAACGAAACAACATATTGGCAGCTATCCCTTCTTCCCGTGCCACCAGGAATACACTCATCCCCGGTTCCTTCGTCCGTTCTACCAGTCGTATCTTCTCTGCCGTACTCCACCGCCGCCGTCGCTCGGTCTTCGTAATCACTTCGACTGTAAATCAGTGACATGGAAAAGTTTTTGCCAAAAAGCTAGGGTTTTTACCCTATAAGAAGAACCAAGTTCCTAATTTTGGATAAAGTCGATCTGAAACATTTGGCACAGAAATGTGGCTTGAATAGGCTTATATGCTTGCAAACGACTTGGGAATTAAGTATAATATTATACTTTATAAGCATTACAGTTGTAAATATACTTTTTTTATTAGTACACCTTAACAGAGGTAGGGTAGAAGAGTTATTTAAAGAAGTCGGGCAAGATGTATTAGACATCTCCGAAAATTAGTTTGAAACCCTTGTGTTGCTTGAGTTGAAATCTAATTTCTGGAGATGTCTATTCGAGACTCAATGGATGTGGTGCTACCATGCCTGCATTAGTCTGCGTTACCACGCCCCTTCAGCAATGCGCTCGCATCCATGCGCCCCTTTGATCTTCTGAGGCACAAAGTCTGGCAAGTCAGCACGGTCAACCGCGAAGACGAAGAACTGGTTTGGGTTATCTATCCCCGCCGCATGATAAGTGTCTGGCATGATAGTACCAATGAAGTCGTTGTCATTGGCGATAAACAGCGTATGCTTGAGCACACCGTTGATAACTACATTTGGGCCGAAAGCCAAACCTTCAAGCTTGGCGGGGATGTCCTCTGCTTTGATCCCATTTTGAGTGAGCACAGCCACTACATCGAGAAATAGGGTCTTACTGACCGCATTGCCTACAAGGTTGCTTTCCCCGCTGATATTGCTAACTTCTTGAGCATTTGTCAGATCGATATGGTAGATCTTCTTAAAGGCAGCCTGGGAACCATCCCCCAACCCCTTGCCATCACGTTCGTCTACCAAGAATTCGTGCTCGTTGATTGCCACAATCTCGCTGACGGTGGGATACTTAGGTGTAGTCGATGTACCAATATTATCTAGCTGATAGGCATATTCTTGGGTGGCACCTGTTGCGATGTTGATCTTGACAATTCTGGTGTAGGCACCATTAGTACCCCCGTCCTGAAGCAGTGGGCTCTGCATCATGCCGACTAGGGTCTTACCATCAGGAGTAATCGCGAGACCTTCCATACCCTTGTTTGCAACACGTCCGGACTGATTGCTGCTAATCTCTGTAGCACCAACGGGGCTCAGGTCACTGACGGAGAACTTGCTAGGGAGCGTGAAAACCTTAATGCGCTTACCTGTGTAACGATTGAATTGATACACATATGGACCGTATTCATCGGAGATAAAGATAGACTCACCGTTATTGGATACACGTACACCCTCAGGATCAAAACGGGCATTATAGGGATAGGTTGAGATCTGGGTAGGGTCGAAGTTATCTGAGCGTCCAGTAAAATAGTATGTACTGTTGGTATTCAGATCAGGAACACCGCTCGCTACCCCTAGGCCTGTGCCAGTACCATAGTAAAGAGGCTGATTGCTCGATAGCAGGGTTGTGGCAGTAAGCGTTGGGGTAAGTGTGAAGGGTAATGCTGTACCAAGCGGACTTGGTACGAGTTTCATACTTATGGTTTGAAATCGGTTGATATAAGATACTGTGTCATCCACAGTACTATTGTATGATACAGCATTCGGCCCTCGATCTGGGATAGCAATGAAGGTGTTGCAGCCAGCGTAGCTCAGTCCCGACCCTATACCGCCAAGTAGGTTACCCGGAGTACCGTTTTCAAGGGGAGCAGATGTTTTTGTGGAGAGATCGCCAATGCTGCCACTCAGGCTGCCAGTTGCAATCAGCTTAACTTCGGCGTTGGCTGCTGGGTTAGCAACGAGTGATGCTAACAAGAACAGAACGAAATTTCTTTTGAGCATATCAGTATTATTACGGTGAAGTATTCTTGAATAAGGAATACTTCACATTTTTCTTATATATTTATGCCTAATGGTTAAGCGAAGATTATAGGTATACAATTATTTACACACCTCCTACCTCAATCTTCATCTTCAGTTATGGGCCATTTGAAGGTGCGTTTGCCGCTTCACTAGGGCAAGACATGCGTTGGACAACACGCTCTCACCCGCTGAACTCCTAGGAGTAGACGTTAAACATTACTGGACATGGCTTGAATTAGCCCCTTGAAAAGCTGGACATACCCTAACTAAAGATGGTTTAGGAGCAACCGCTTCTGAATTCCCATATCCCTTTTAAAGTGTAGCAAAATTAACAGTTTCAGTAAAAAAACAACTCTACACACAGGGCGATCACCAGGGAGAGGAGATGTTTTCGCAGCCGGAAAATGAGAATCCACAGAGTTGGTTACATCAACTAGCTCAAGTTCTTGAGCGATCGCCAACAACTAAACGAGCTAGCCATTAGGCGATCTGACTTTATGGTGCGATCGCCTTTTTTACAATCCTCAACATCGAAAAGCGAGGGCGGCGGCGGAGTTCGCTAAGGAAAAAATTTTGATTCAGTTGGGCAATGAGATTAGCAAGGCTTTAGATTAGTTGCTGGTTGATATAAGCTGTCTGGCTTTTGGCTGCGATCGCCTATTCCCGGTATCAGGAAACGGCAAGCATCAAGATAAACATTCCGAGTTAGAAACTTAGACTTGCTGAAGAAAAATTAAGCATAATTCATAGTATTCTGGTGTGCGATCGCAAAATCTATGGCAGAAATCCCTCCACAAATAGCAGATCATATCTGGGAAATACTCCAAGAATTATTGGACTTGATCAATGAAGCTTCAAAAACAGAAGATCAAATCCTGCAACAATTTGGAGAGACAGAGATTACTGCTGTTGCCTTTGAGTCGCTTGTGGAAATCAGACTTGAAGCAACTGAGAGATACTCGCAATTGACTCAGGCGCTGCTGAGGATTGCAACAATTCAGCCAATTGTTCCTACTGACACACTTGCCGTGATCAATAATAGAATTAATAACCTGCAAAACAGAATCCCTGCTCTCAAACGTAGTATTGCAGAAATTACACAAGATTGGGGTTTATCGTCATGAGCAAAGCCAAAGTACCGCCAACCCTGGAACAAGTAAGAACAACAGCAGCAAAAGCCAAACTAGCTTGTCAGCAAATGAAACAAGCCGGAGAAATGCTGGAAGAAACACTTTTGAAATTAGAAGCCAAGCCAGTACTTGCACGGGTAGTTAACAAAACGGTGTAAACCTAGCTAATCTTAGTATGCACGGGTTTGCGGCTAGGGGACGGATACCCAGCCTTGATTAGGTTTAAAGAGGAAAGTTTCCGCATTATAAATATTTAGGCTGAGGGACATAGGTTATGAAGCAGCGAGGAAAGCTCTTCTTCTTTTGCGGAAAGATGGCGGCGGGAAAATCGACCCTTGCAAGGGAAATAGCGCGGCGAGAGAACGCGGTTTTGTTAGTGCAAGACGAGTTGCTGATCAAGTTGTTTCCGGGCGAAGTCGTGGACATCCCTAGCTTCGTCAAGTATTCATCAAGGCTGAGAGATGCTCTTGCGGCGCACATCTGCTCACTGCTCTCAAAGGGCATCTCTGTTGTGCTCGATTTTCCAGGCAACACGAGAATGCAGCGTGTCTGGTTTCGGGAGCTATTTGAACGTGCGAACGCCGATCATGAGTTGCACTACGTCGATGTAACTGACGAGTTGTGCAAGCGTCAGCTGCGGGAGCGGAGCAGGGAGCTTGCTGAAGGCTCAGCTTTTACGAGTGATGCCGAGTTTGATGCCATTACGAAGTACTTTCAGGCACCATCAGACGATGAGAACTTCAACGTCATTCGTCATCAGCGCGCCTAACACTTCATGGCGATGGACAGGTGAGAGCCGATGGTGAGGTTGCAAAAGTTAACTGTCGCGCTACATTTTGCCGTGTTTAGCGATCACTTTGCACGAATCAAGAAAACAGAGCAAGTTCATATTTGATAAATCCAGCAATCAAGTTGCAACTTTAGTTCCTGAGCGATCGCCAACAACTAAACGAGATAGCCATGAGGCGAGCTAACTTTATGGTGCGATCACTTTTTTTACAATTATCAGCAGCGAAAAATCTGCGAGGGCAGCGGCAGAGTTCGCTAAAAAAAAGGTTTTAATTCAATTGAGTAACTGAGATCTTGCACCATTCTCAACAAGGTGAGAGAAACCGGGTTTCTGAACGATCAATTAATGGTTTGGGCTTTACTCATTTGCAAGAAACCCGGTTTCTGACAGTGGTGCAAGATGTGAGGTAATGAGATTAGCAAGGCGCTAGATTGATATGGGCGGCGAGATCGCCTATTAACTATGGTTTTACAGATCCACTATGAGCTATGCCCGTACATAATTTACACTGGAGCTAACGCGGTAATAAACAAAAAAAGGATTGGAGCCAATTTACAACGCGCTACAAACTGCTCCGCGATGGTAATGAGTATTACCACCATGCTCATATTCTAAATGTTCATCCAATTGCACCCCCAGTCTTCGCGCTGCCTATTCACCATTTTGGTCCAAGTGTTTGTTCCAGCCTTATTTCACTCTACCCCGTTACGAAGCTTATGACGGTTCGCTTTCGCTAACCCCTCATGATCTTCCCCTAGTTTTGCTGCCAATTTAGGCTATTCGCAGCAAAATCGTTTGTGCCTAATCCCTCATTGTCCCCAACCAGTTCCAGAACTTTTTCTTCAAAGCTGTTATTTTTCAGGGAAGCGTCAGTTCGTTCTCGACATATTAGTCCAAAGGTGCGGAGAATCCCTTTGATTTGATTCACTAAGTCAACCCTAATTCTGACGAGTTGGACACGAGTTCCCAGCAGGCTACGCATCAGGTGGCTATCGAACCCTTTAACTTGAACTTCTCGATACCAGCCCGCCCTGATAATTTGTGCTAACCCTTGGGCATCGTTTTTATCGGTTTTATTAATTTGCATTTGTAGTGCCGCTTTAGCATGACGGGCATCAATACACACAACAGGAAAACCCATTTGTTTGAGAGAGTGCCAGTGCCATGTGGAAAGTGATCCACTCTCAAGGGCAATTCGTACTGCTGATGGGGCTTTTGCTTGAAGCGTAGATGCTATTGATTCAGGGGTAGACAAACATTTTCCTTGCCAGACAATTTTCCCAGCAGTGTTCAAGACGCAAATACTTGTTTCTTCAAGGGATACGTCCAAACCAACATACAGTTCCATTTTTTTGCTCCAACATAGAGGAATTGAAAAAGCTACCTTACCATTCCTGGTTGGCAATGTCGCGATTACTCCATGTTGGTAAAACCCCAAAGGTTGGTGACGCCGCCGCTCACAACTACGGGAAATTAATACTTTGAGCCATCAATCACAACTAATGGCTCTTTCGTTGACCTGCTGCACCTAGAGCGCTGTTTATGACCTTAAGCGTATTTATCGCGCAAGGATTTCAGATTTTCACGAACAGTAATTGTGTTAGGATGATTTGCCCCTAAGCTTTTTGAAGCAATTTCCAATGCTTTAATGTACAGTGGTTCAGCTTCGCTGTACCGTCCAGTGGATGAGTAGAGTCCTGCCAAGTTGTTGTAACTGGTGGCGACATCGGGATGCTCTTCAGTAAGCAGCCGTTGCCATTGAATCACCAGTTCGGTTTTACCAACTCCACCCATACCAACAACAGCAGAAATGGCAACAGCGCCTGGAAGTTGTAACTTATCACGCAATAGGGTCAGTTCATACTGTCTTCCTACAAAGTTGGCAGACCCTTGAAACTGAAGATTTTTTGGGGGATTTAACTTTACCCGTTCCCAATCGGGCGGCTGTAGTCAGTTATATGTGATATTGTGACCACTACCACCGTGAATCACTGGTGCATTGTAATTTCCTTGGATATAGTCACCTTCAATAGGCTCGTTATAGTTACCGCTACCAATATGAATATTGCGATTGCCAGTCATATCCGATTTTTGCTCCAAGTTAGAGAATAAAGTTTTAGACTCATTTCTGATTTGAATTTTGGGAATTAAAGCGGATGGTATGCCATTGAGATCAATATTGTTACAACCAAAATTAAAAGCTTCTTTATAGCTTCTCCCGGCACATAGACCGTCATAAAATGCTTTAGAAAAATGAATAGCAGCAATATCAGTGATCGCACGTTTCATGCCAATAACACAATTAATATGCTGATAAATTGCTTCTGCTTGAGTTTCTGAATAACAGGCATTCAGCAACACACACTCAACTGTATCTTTAAAAAACTGAAATAAATTGCTCAATGATTCCGTACTAACCAATTGCGCGTGCCCGAAGTTATCCTCCAATGCTATGCCGTCAGTTCCGTCCCCATGACCAGAGAAATGCACAATCTCCGGGTTGTTATCCAACAGTGCGCGGCGTAAATCGTCAATCCTCACAGCGAATCTCGGAATGAGTTCAAATTCTTCCCGGAGTCTAGAACGCTCCAATGCAGATTGAATTTCCCGAACTTCCTCGTCTAAACGAAGCCTACAAGTATTGCCAGGATTGGCTCCTAAAATCAGAATTTTCTTCATACTCCTAACCATAAGAGAGCAAATATCGATCTTCTTTTACTGAAAATAGCGGTTGTATAAAAATAGTAGTTATATAAATCTACATTGCATGCATATTCGATTCCAGAAAACATATTATCAATATCAGGCTAACACCAAAGTCGAAGAGGACTATACAGAGGTAGGCGGAATTACAACAATACCGACAAGCTACCTTCAAAAAAGCTTTTAGCTTAAGTTTCGACTCGTAAGTCATATACCGCTGCACGAAAGGGCATTTTCGTTAACTACATGGCTCAAAGTAGTAATTTCTCGTACAAGTGAGTGGCCGGAACGTGGCAGCAACTCTTGCTTCAACCCAAAAGCGTTTTTTTCGACAGTGAGAGTTACTCAATTGCGCTAATCGGGACTTAAACATTTTTGAGGACAAAACAAGCTTCAGACCCATACAGGGCAAGGAAAATATGCCGAATGCCCAAAAAATCTTGAAATCCAGATATATCAACAAACCGAGGAAAACGACGTCAAAGCCTTTTGCTATAAGTGTTTGAGGCTGTTTTATCTTGATTTTTTGTCTAAGTCCCATAAGAGCAATTTAAAAAAAGTAGGGCGATCGCAAAACTCTCAGTAACTGTAAGCACTGCCAGGGGAGTAAATTTGTTACTAAACCACGTGTAGCCATCTCTGGAAATTCCGAAGATAATCTTGGAAAGAGGCATCACATTGTCTACTTTTTTAGAAAGCGTAGACGCTGTATGCATCGCGTTTACAGATCAGCTTATGGAATTAAGACCGTACCAAGTAGAAGGCATTAACCGTGTACTAGCCGCATGGAAAGAGTACCGCAGTGTCTGCTTACAGCTGCCAACAGGAGGAGGTAAGTCGGTTTGCTTTGCAGCGATCGCGTCCGAATTCATCCTCAAAAATGAACCAGTCTTACTTGTTGTCCATAGAGAGGAACTCTTGACCCAGGCAGCAGCACACCTGCAACGAGCCACTAACAAAGAGTGTGGGCTGATCAAAGCTGGTTACAAGCCCAATCCCCAGGCACAAATCCAAGTAGCCAGCATTCAGTCCCTGGTAAGGCGCAAGCTACCAGCGGCTGGTTTAGTGATTGTGGATGAGTGTCACCATAGCGCCGCCTCTACTTACCGCAAAGTTTTAGATGCATACCCAGAGGCGAAGATTTTGGGTGTTAGTGCTACACCTAACCGGATCGACGGCTACGGATTACGTGATGTATTTGAATATCTAATCCAAGCAAGCGCTTTTAAAGCATCTGTGGGCGATTTAATTGCCGATGGCTACTTAGCCTCGTTTCGCTTATTTGGTGGCTTTATTGACCTACATATGGGCAATTCTCAGGGAAAAGGCGATTATAGTGCAGCCCAACTAGGTAAAGCAGTACATGCTATCGACCCTCAAACAGTAATCTCAGCGTGGTTCAAGACTGCGCCTGAGAAAAAGACTTGTTTGTTTGCAATCAACATACCTCACTCTCAAGCAATTGTCAGCGAATTTCTTGCACAAGGAATTAGAGCTTATCACCTTGATGGAGAATCACCACTAGAAGAAAGAAGGGATGCTCTAGCTCGTTTTGAGAGTGGCGATATTACAGTCCTAAGCAATGTTGGACTATTTACAGAAGGGTTTGACTTGCCAGCCATTGAATGTGTCGTCACTGCCCGACCAACCAAAAGCATAACTTTATGGTTGCAAATGGTTGGTCGAGCTTTGCGACTGAATGAAGGCAAAGAGTATGCTATTATCTTGGATTGTACTGACAACTGGCAACGTCTTGGGAAACCGGATCAACAGAGAAATTGGACGCTCGATCCAGTACCAGCTGAGTCTGGGTTGGGAACGTGGAATTGTCCCCAGTGTAAGCACGTGTTTGTACCAATGCCTGCTCTTATCACAACTACTAGGGTTTGGGATGCGAAAGCGTTTGTGCAAAAGCTTGCGTCCAATGCTGATTGCCCTGCTTGTGGTAAGGTAGTAACCTATACTCAGGTAGACTCAAAGAAAAACGAAACTCCAGAAGATCCAGAGTTACCGCTTCAACTGGTTGACGGTGACAAGATTTACTTCAAGGAGATCCCCACAGGAGCGCGATCGCACATAGTCAATCTTTTCATAGATGCAGAGAAACATATCCGCGCTAATTCCCTACTAAAAAACCAAAAATATTCCCGACTAGGCACACTTAAAGAAAATGTTTTAAATCGCAAGGATTTAACCTTGGATGATGTACAGGCAGGTATAGTGATCATGGATTTGCACCACCAAGAGAGCGCCGAAACAGCAATAGTTTCTATAATCATGCCAGAAATCATAAAGCGTGTTCATGCCAATGACTGGCAGGCAATTTTAAAACTTATGGAAAATCGGACTCCAGAAATTCGTTCGCTTGTGTGGGGATCGCTACCGCCAGCAGTGCGATCGCGCATCCACAAACTTAAAGAAGCTTCAGAACAAAGAGCTAAAACTAAAGCCGAAAGCATTAAAGTAGGTTCAATGGTAAAGTTCGTTGACAAGCGTACATGGAAGGGCTTTAGGGTCGCTGCTATCAATGCCGCATCAAAAAAAGTCTGGTTGGAAGCGATGCCCACACCTGTCTCTTTTGATGAACTCGATCTGGTGGAGATTTGAAAGAAGCTCTTGTCGGGCGATAATGATGCCACAATTTCTGATGGGGAGTTCCACTGCCGGGAGACTCCTCGTGCTAGGTAAAGTGTTAGACTTTTCTGATATAGCGGATTTAGAATTATGGTTAAATCAGCACGAAAGACAGTAAAGCTATTACGGACAAAACTTGGAAAACTTCAAATGTTCTCTGCGAGGAATCATTAAATATTAATTGTTTAGGTCATCAAGGATACTGTAACAATGGGAGAATGTTACAAACCCACATTCTGTACCGCTTCATTAACCCAAGAATTGGCTATTAGGTGAGCTAAATCGAAGTTTAGAAATGAATTGACCTGCTGAATTTGAATAGCGATCACCCCATAATTCTGCGTTGAAATAACGATTGTTGAGCTAGTCAGCCAGAATCTCAACTGGTTAAGACGTTCGGGAGTCGAAAACTTGAAGGCGATCGCATGACCCTCAAATTCGTCAAACCCAAAGCCTCTTGAGGGCGATCGCACTCAAGGTGGCTTTCAAACGAGGAAAGCCCAGGAGCGATCGCCTTTGACTGTATTATTTATTGAGCATACGAGCAACATTATTGGCCATAAGGGGTCACTATGCGTGTGGTGCTTATTCCCACTTTGCCCCCGGACAAATCCGGCTGCTTCAAGACAAAATGGCTAAAACATGGAAGTAAATTCACTTTGCAGGCGAACATACCGTGCTCGCTTCTGGGAGGTATGGGTGGTTCTCAATTAGTAGTCATATATAAAAAGTTATGGAACTGCACTCTTCCGGGCTGTAAAAACTATAAATAAACCATCAATAATTGGGAAAATCAATGAATACTTTTTCCTACATAATAGGAGCAACAATTGAAATCCAACAAGGTTTAATTATTTGGAGAACCAAAATAAATGAATACCTAAATCTCTACTACCAAGGAGATAGAGAAAATGCCAAAGGCACTACATTTTTTTCCTGTATATCAAAAGCAAACAACTTAGAAGAAGCACTCGACGATCCAGATAACTATGAAAAATTTAGAGCCGTCAAAGATGATCAAGAGCTAATACAAGCTGTCTGCTTGTGCGAAATAGCACAGATAGAAATAGCTCATGAAACTCATAGAGGTTTAGCTATTGATAGCTTGACGAATGCTCCTTGGAATACAATTACATACGCACAACTAGAAACAAAAAAAGGAGCAGCTACCTCATTAATTGAACAACTAGCACGGGAAAGCCAAAGACTAGAATTAGATGGTATTCTTAAAGCAATGGTTATTCCCCAAGCAAGGGAGTTTTATGAGGACAAAGGTTTCGTGGAAACAAATGGGTCAGGCGAGATGATTCTGACATCGAACGCAGCTGCTATGTTTATACTAGACCAAAAGCAACGGTTATTATCACAGCCGTTTGATTAAAAAAGGAAATTAAAAATGTCGTCAGAAATTTACCAACCAACACCTGAACAACTTGAGCGCTGGGCAAAACGTGACGAGCTTGATCAATACGCCTTTGCAGGGATTATGTCAGAGTCAGAACAACAAGCTCATGTAGAAAAATTTCTGGAGCCAAACTATTACCACCGTCATCTAGAACTCGTGCGACAACGCAAACAAAAACTATTAGAAGACCTTGCATACCTTGAACAACGCGAACAATTACTACTAGCTCAAATTGATAGACAAGAGCAGTCCTCACAATAATATTTTATCACCTGAGTTCGACGTAAAAAACAAGGCTGAGTGATCGCAAACTTTCATAGTATTCAGGCCTGCGATCGCAAAATCTATGGCAGAAATCCCTCCACAAATAGCAGATCATGTTTGGGAAATACTCCAACAATTATTGGACTTGATTAATGAAGCTTCAAAAGTAGAAGCTCAAATCCTGCAACAATTTGGAGAGACAGAGATTACTGCTGTTGCCTTTGAGTCGCTTGTGGAAATTAGACAAGAAGTATCTGAGAGATATTCGCAATTAACCCAGGCACTACTGAGAATAGCAGCAATGCAACCAATTGCTACTACTGATGCACTAACCGTGGTTAATAATTGAATTACTAACCTCCAAAACAGAATTCCTGCTCTCAAACGTAGTATTACAGAAATTAAACAAGATTGGGGTTTATCATCATGAGTAATACCAAAGTACCACCAACCCTGGAACAAGTAAGAATAACAGCAGCAAAAGCCAATTTAGCTTGTCTGCAAATGAAGCAAACTGGAGAAATGCTGGAAGAAACACTTCTGAAATTAAAAGCTCAAGCTAGTACTTGCACTGGCACATAGCGATACATTGATTGGTGTATCGCAACTTCACAACCACATTAAATGTTCTGTTGGTGTTGTGGCGATCGCACCAGCAGTTAGTGGTTCCATGTGCTACCTCTTCAGCTCCTGGGCAAGGAGAGGGTACTTACTCACGGGAGTTATCGTAAATCCAAAAATTAGCAATTAATGCCTTCTCTGTTAACATGAGTTCGACTATTTACATCATAAGTTTTGATAACAGCGAATAAATCATGAAACTAAAACTGATTGAAGCACGACACATTCCACCTATAAATCAATTCTATGTCGATAATTTATCAAATGTTGTAGTGTTAGCTGGTCACAATGGTGTTGGTAAAACACGCTTAACTCAAGGTTTTCTCCAAGCACTCCGTCATCCTAGTAACTACCCTAATATCCGTTTTGTTATCGAAGCAACTACAAAACAAGAATCCACGCAGTGGGGTAAAAGTACACTTGATACTGCTCTCGCAGAAGATCATCAAAAACTCCTGCAAACTCTCTAACAGGCCCGACGTCGAACCAATTGCGAGAGTAGCATTATTCAAATACACACAAAGCCGTGGTCGTAAACGTAGAGAACGCAGTCGGCGATCCATTCAACGTGCTGCTCTATGGACGGAATCATGTTCGTCAGTACGGAAGGACTGCCGGGACCGGTGATAGTGAACAGGTTTGGGAAGCCGACCGTCGCAACCCCAAGATAGGTGCGTGATCCCTCGGAGCGCTCAATATTACGTTTTCTGATGCTCATGAACTGCGGAGGTCACAAAAGCCATATTGTTAAAATTGGTGCGTTTTTCTAACTACTATGCGTATACTTCCCCACCGATTCTGGTGGCTTGCTCTTCTTGCTTTTGTAACTTCGACACTAATTAGTTTATTCATTTTGGCTAATTCTGTATTAGTAAAAGCACAAAGTACCTCATTGACTCCCGCAATTAAAGGTATTGAATGGGCTGTATACACTATCCTTCCAGAAACACAATATTTTCCAGACTCGCAAAGTGCTTGTGAAGCAGAAAAAGAAGATATTTTGAGGACAACAATATTCGATGATGTAACGCTTCTTTCGATTACATCTCTTTACGACGATAATCATAACTTTCTAGGAGGAGTAAGCTGCAATTTCAATGCAGGATTTAAAAACGGAGAACATGTAGAAAGTTCTGGCGCAGCTTTCATCGTATGCCGTGATGAACCAGATGGCTCAACATATTCCATTAGCAATAATAATGAGTTTTGCGTCTTAAATCCGTCCGAAAAAAGCCCAATCACATATAGTGATGTACCGGATTTGACACCATGTACTTATTACGATGATATTGCTAACAAATATCAATGCAACTATCATCGTGCTGCCGCAGATATATGTAAAGCAAAAGATGACGAAGTAAACCTTCTTAATGCAATTTGTACCTTAACTGAATCAGATAAAAATTGCCTGAGAAATTGTTTAGTCAATGCGGATAACCTAGTGCAATCAGGAGCAGTACCTAGTTGTCTAACAAAATCTACTCCAATACAACATTGCACAAAAAAATCATGCATTGATGCATATCATAATGTATGCTTTCCAAGATGTGGATTACCAACAAGATGTTATGGAGGAAACTATGATTCTCTTCCGTTTATCGACTATCCTAATGACGGTGATGAATGAGAAACGTTAACCTTATAATACATGGACTTATTTTAAGTTCATGTATTATAATATTTATGGCATTTATTTCAGTGCAAACTGAATCTAATTATCATGCTAATACAGAATGGTGGTATCCGTCTGATCTCACACAATCTGGATTCCCCATGATTGTTTTACTAATTATTCAAGTTATTAAACAATTTAAAATTAAAAAATTTAAAATAAGTATTTTATTAGAAACTGGAATCGCTTCTTTTTTATTTATGATAACTTCGGGTCAGCATTTATTTCTTAATCGGACACGTGTGTTAGGAACACTTCATATTTTGTTTGTTACGGCTGTAGTTGTCAGACGGCTATTTTTTAAAAATAGACAAGTTCATACCTGCTTGACGGAAAAATCCTCGGATTAGAACTCCCCTCTGTATAATATCTTGAAAATAACTTAAGCGCATTTACAGTCACCCGTAACGTAACTGTGAACAGACCATAACCATGTATGTAAGCCTTGGCGAAGCCGCCAAGCTAACAGGAAAAAGCAAGACCTCCATGCGGCGAGCTATCAAAGACGGCAGGCCGTCTTGTGCCAAGGGTTACTGTTGAACTGTTCAGGCAGAAGCGAGACAAATAGGCCTAACAGGCACATAGCTGTTATACGGGGCAATACAGAACTGAAATCTGTTTATAAGCTCGCTTTTATAGAAGGATTTAGAAGATAGAAATACACTACAACTATAAAGACTATAGTGGGTTCAAATTATAGCGAACCCGAATTACAATGACCGTGTCCTTCATACTGCCTTACCCGCATTTATATATTTTGTATCCACTTTTCATTGTTCACAATACAAAAGTCGAAATTTTGATACTGGATTTTTAGACGGTTTAAATCTCCGATAAACGCCATAAATCCATTGAAACAATTAACTTCATTCATGTAAACTGTTTCAAACAACGTTTTTGAATGCCAAAGCCCGGTAGAGAGTTGACCTGCCAATGTGGAGTTGTTTGGCGGCCTTGGTAGGAGAGATGCCCTGGTTGATGAGAGAAAAGGCGGAGAGCAGCTTTCCCTGGTCGGTTCTTGGTCTGCCAGGATACCGGCCTTTGCTGGCGGCTACCAAGAGTCCGTCTTTGGTTCGCTCGGCAATGAGTCTTCTTTCAAAATGAGCGATCGCGGCAAAGACATGAAAAATCAGTTCCCCTGCGGCAGAAGAGGTATCAATTTTTTCCTCCAGGGACATGAGGGCAATTTTTCGCTGGCGGAGCAGGTCAACAGTTTCTAGTAGTTCCTTGAGTGATCTGCCGAGACGATCCAGACGCACGACGGCGATGGTATCGCCGGGTCGGGCATAGTTCAGGAAAGCGGAAAGCCCCGGACGGTCAAACCGCTTGCCGCTGATAACAGCATGAGAGAGGCGGTCACTTTGCCCTGGTGGATGGAGGTGGCAAGACGGAGAATATCCTGCCATGCCGGGATGATGCAGTTTTGGTCAACGACACCGCCGATGATTTTATCGAGGGCAGGATAGGGGCGTTTGGTCAGAAGATATAGTTTTTGATCTTGAATATCTCGAAGCCGAGGGCAGAAGTTAAACCCCAGAAGGTGACAGAGGGCAAACACATGGTCGGTAAATCCGGCGGTATCGGTATAATGCTCGATAATTTTCAGGTTGGTTTCGTGGTATAGAAGTCCGTCCAGGACATAGGTGGCATCCCGGACGCTGGAGCCGATTGCCTTGACGTGGAAAGGCGAATACTGGTCGGAAATGTGAGTGTAGAACGTAATGCCTGGGTCAAGCCTATAACGGAGGTTGACCTGTCCTGCGGCTTTGCCATGTGCGCCCGTCCTGAAACGTTGGCCATCCGAAGAAGAAGTGACACCATCGCCCCAAACAGCCGTGAGGGGTTGGCGACGGTGATACTGCACGACTTCCGCTAGGGCTTTCTTGAAAGTTTCATCGCGCAGATGCCAATGGCTGAGGGCATCCATCCGGTCTGCCGAAGAACCGGCGCAGGCATCCGCCATTTTCCAGTAGCCCAGATTAGTAGCATCCGCCAGAAGAGTGGTCAGGAGCAAGATGCGATCTTGCGGTGGTGTGTCCTTTTGCAGGTGGGTAAAATAGCGGGTAAAGCCCGTCCACTCATCTACCTCCAGCAGCAGATCGGTGATATCGATTTTGGGGACGAGGGCATCAATTTTGGCTGAAAGGGTTTTTACCTCGATGGGAACCGTGCCCGGCAGAGGTGAGAATTTCAGCAGTCCGTTTTCCAGTCTGACCTCTGGCAACTGGTCTTTTTTGCCCAGGCGGTTAATGGTGTCGAGTTTATCATGAACCTCATCGTCCCATTCCTTGAGAGTTTGCGTAATGTCTGTGCCGATGACGACAGGCAACGTGGTCAGTGCCTTGAAGGCGTCCCAGTCCAGCAGGTATTCTTCCAGATTACGGAACTGGCGGCTGTCCCTGACCCAGACATCACCAGAACGGACAGCGTTTCCCAGTTCCGCCAGCACGGCGAATTCGTAGGAGCGGCGGTTGCTGCCGTCCCTGGTCACGACATGCCTGTACCATTTCGACTGGGGAGCCAGGAAGGCAACAGGGGCAGAATCCCGCGCTTTGCGCTTGCTGTTGCGGTTCAGCCAGCGGAGTTCCTCGACGGCGATCCAGTTGCAGGCTATGATCGCCTGTACATTGAGGCAATTCCTGATAGCTGTACGATCCACTTGAAGCAGCAAGAGTTGCTCCCGTTAGATATTCATGGTTTGCTGACTTTAAGCGATCGCTGCTTCCTTTAACAACAGAACAGGAAGGGTAGAGCGAATTTTGAGATAATAACTTCGGGGGGAGTAAAAAAACAAGATTTCAAAACTAGCTCGGTTAGTTGGACGAACTTCAGCACAAATCAGGGAACTGGTGAGCGAGGGTATCGCCAGAGGGAGCTAATTCTTAGTAGATTTTGTTTGGGCGATCGCAAGCTCTCCTATTTAGTGGTCTAATAATCGTATTCGTGAGGCTCTTGCCACCTCTGAAAAAGAAGCGGTTATTCCGCCAAAATCCAACACAATTGACCTCATCGTCTATGACAAGCGCAAATACAAGGAGCGACAAAATACAGAAAGATTCTTCGGCAAGATCAAGGAGTTCAGAGCCGTCGCTACCCGATACTATAAACAAGCTTTAAAAATTTAAGAGACTCAAGTCAATATTCTTCTCAATGACAAACTAAATGTCATTTTCTAGATAAATGACAAAATGGCTGTCGCTACATACATAGACTAAAGAGAGCTTGTAAACTTTGATAATGACAAATTGCCTGTCGTTATTACTTGATTTAAGGATAACAGTATTTATAAAAACTTTTAATTATGAATAGGCAAGAAGCTCTTGATTCAGAAATACCTGCAAAAGAGCTATTGGAACAAAGTAGCAATACCACTGAGATGCCGTTTACACAGATGGCGGAGTATCAAAAGCCTTTTAGCAATTAATTCATTCATCAGTTCTGGTAATTAGCATAGCTACAAGACGAGATTTATTTGAGATCTAGACTTGAACTGCTGTAGGTTCTTAAGATATTCGCAAAGCGATCGCGCATTCTCAAGGATTGTAACAATTGTGGATAGATGCCAAGGTAGGGTGTGAACCTCGTGCTACATTGTAAAATAGATTCTAACCTCCTCTACTCGTGTCTAATATTTCTATTGGTATCCGAATACCAATTAATCTTCACAAGCGGTTAAAAGTCTACATTGCCGAGACTCACTTAACCAAAACCGAAGTGATTTTAAACGCTTTGGCTCAGTATCTGGATGCAAGCGAAGAAATTCCGTTGAGCCAGAGAGTGGCAGCATTGGAAGCTCAAATGTTAGAGCTAAAAAGTTTGGTCAAAAACACTTCAAGTACAAACACAACGCCATTTAACTGAGTTTTGACTGTGAAGTTTTTATTTAAAATTTACCTATATGAAAATTGAAATCCAAGGACGAGATGCAGTAGAAGCTACAGAAGAACTTCTGGCAATTGAGGGACTAGAAGGAAGCTATCAGACAATTAATGAAGTCGAACGAGGAGAGCCTGTAACCACTATCGCCGCAATTGTTGCAATTGTGGGCGGAACATTAACCATTGGAGAAAAGCTCTACCAGTGGAATCAGAATTACCAGAAGTCTTTACACGACCCAACTGGTGCAAGGATTGAGAAGGTTTTGATTGTTACTGATGACAATCGTCGATTACTGCTCAAAGACGCAACATTAGAGCAAATCAAAGAGATTCTAGAAAACTAGAAGTAGAAATGAAAATTCTCCACCTTGACCTCAAACTTGTGGGTGATCGCTACGCCGAGTTCCGTTTCTTCTGGGATAACCCCAATGATTACCAGTCTCGTCAGCTTCCTTTAGAGGAAATCGCTTGCTTGATTAAAAGGGCAGAAACGGAGTATTACACAATACTGCACGAAGATTACAAGAAGACAGGACAAGCACTTTATAACTGGTTAGACGGGAGCGATCGCTTACTTGAAGGTGCAATTAACCAGCATAGGCGCTCAGGTATTGTTCTTGCCATTGCTGCAACTGAAAAACTCGCCCATTTACCGTGGGAAATACTGCACGATAGTACAGATTTTTTGGTGAATCGGCGAACTTTTCCCATTATTCCCATCCGCTGGATAAAGGATGATAATTCCAAACCACTGACCTTGGAACATCAACCAGCAAATCGGGCATTAAATGTTCTTTTTATGGCAACTTCCCCATTGGGAATCAAATCCGAACTGGATTTTAAGGCAGAAGAAGCCAAAATTTTAGAAGCAACGAAGCGCGAACCCTTATCTTTGATAGTGGAAGAAAGTGGTTGCCTAACTGAGTTAGGTTATTTAGTCAAAGATCAGAATGAGGATTACTTTGATGTTATTCACCTGACAGGTCATGCCACGTTTCGAGATGAAAAACCATATTTTATCACTGAGACGGAATTGGGAGAAGCAGAATATAGCAGTGCAGAAGACATCGCTACAGAACTGCAATTCCAACTGCCCAAGCTAATTTTCCTTTCCGGTTGTAATACTGGATACTCAAGGGACGCAGGTACAGTACTATCAATGGCAGAGGCATTATTAAATCAAGGTGCAACTGCTGTTCTCGGTTGGGGTCAGCGAGTGTTGGATACTGATGCAACCGCTACTGCTGCTGCCTTGTACAAAGAATTATCAGCCGGAAGGAAGCTAACAGAAGCAGTGGCAATCACCTATCAAGTACTGCTAAAAAATCAAGCGCGAGATTGGCATTTGTTGCGCTTGTATGTGGCAGAAACCCTGCCAGGTGCGTTGGTCGAACGCGGACGTAAACCCGTACCTCGTCCTTCTGTTGCTCAAGAGTTTTTAGACCCAGAGAAGAAACTTAGAGTTGCCATCCGTGAGACTTTTGTTGGTCGTCGTCGCCAGTTACAAAACTGTCTGCGGGTACTCAAGCCCTATTCAGAAGAGATTGGGGTTTTAATTCATGGCATGGGAGGATTAGGAAAAAGTACCATTGCTGCGAGATTGTGCGATCGCTTATCTGAATATGAACTAATCATTTGGTGGCGACAAATTGATGAATCTAGTTTGGTAAGTAAGCTAGCAGATAAACTGAGGAATGCAGAACTACGGACACCACTCAAAGAAGGCAAAGAGGAACTCAAATATCGATTGCGAGATGTATTCACAGAGTTGAAACAACCTGGATATAAACCCTTTTTGCTGGTATTTGATGACTTTGAGTGGAATTTAGAACATCGTCAAGGAAGGTATATTCTCAAAACTAAAGTAGCCGAAATATTGAAGTCATTAGTGTGGGCAATTAAAGAGAATAATGCCGACCACCATATTATTATTACCTGTCGTTATGACTTTGAAGCAGACCTGGATGAATCATTCTACAAACAGCCTCTAGAATCCTTCCGCAAATCGGATTTACAGAAAAAACTGAGTCGATTAAAAGCTTTTAATTCCGAGGAAATTTCTCTAAATTTAATTGAGCGAGCCAAAACATTAGCTGATGGCAATCCTCGTTTGTTGGAATGGTTAAATGATGAGGTGTTGTTAGGAGAAGACGCAGAAACAAAACTCACTCAACTTGAAGCCACTCCTAATGAATGGAAGAGAAGAATAATTTGGGAAGAGTTATACGAGCAACTTGATCCAACTACTGAGCGCATACTCAGTCGATGTTTGGTATTTGAAATTCCTGTCCCCATATCAGCATTAGAAGCAGTTTGTAAGTCTATTTTTGACTACAAAAAACAGTTGAATCGAGCGATTGAATTAGGGCTTATAGAAGTAAGCCCAGAACCAAAAGAATCAAATCGAATTTATCGGGTTTCACGCATTTTGCTCCATATTATTACTAATATTC
This sequence comes from uncultured bacterium, assembly GCA_964246695.1. Classification (GTDB taxonomy): domain Bacteria; phylum Cyanobacteriota; class Cyanobacteriia; order Cyanobacteriales; family Nostocaceae; genus Stigonema. The sequence continues at coordinate 15,196 of CAXTSI010000001.1, read as the reverse complement.
GCTTTCCTGAAGCACCAGAAGTATATTCTCTCTACCAGAAAGCTCATGAAAAATTACATCAGTTGTGGGGGAATAAAAAGAATAAAAGTGAAGAAAAATGGCAAGAAAATTTTCGGTTGAAATTCGCCAATAAAGAAAATTCTGAACGATTCAGGCAAGGCTTTTCTCAGATGTTGGCAGTTCAACATAACTTAGAAGCGGATCAAGCTTTTGAATCCGAATTGAGAAAATGTACTGCTGACTTGGTAGCAGATAGACTATTGTTAGCATTAGAAAACTATCTGAAACAAAAACAGTGGAAAAAAGCAGATGAGGAAACTGCTTGGATTTTTTACCAAGTCATGGTTAAAGAAAACTATAAAGATTGGGAGGGTTTGCTGAATAATTTTCCCTATAAAACTCTTAAGGAAATTAATCGACTCTGGCTTGAAAATAGTAACAATAAATTTGGCATCAGCATCCAGAGTGAAATTTACCATCTGGTGGGAGGGACTCAAACATATAAATCAGAGGTATGGGAACAGTTTGGCGATCGCGTAGGTTGGAGCAAAGGATATTCGTACCAAAGCTATAATAAAATCGTGTCAATAACCGACATTGGGACTCACGATTGTCTGGGAACCGCTTCGCTTTCAGCCGCCGGACGGCTCCTGCGCTGAATTGAATTTCTAGGTGGTGCAGCAAGAGCGATCGCCAGCACAGAAGCCGCCGCGTCTGAATTCCCATCCTCCCTAACACCCTCTAAAAACCAAACATCGCACAACACGTGGCAAATTGAGATGACTCTTGATGGAGAGGCAATAGAGCAGTGCGATCGCTTCTCTCATCTTATTGACACTCTCCTGCCTAAAAGATATGGGGAATCAAATATCAATTTCAAAAGCGTGGATATACAAATAACAGCTAATAACCGATTTTCAATCAGGTAGTATCTAGCTGTTTGAAATTTAATCAAAATACCCAAACGCAGAAAATCCTACCTGAACTGTTCAACAGCCTCAAAAATCGAGTAACCGTCGCGCCTTATCGCCAATTCAATGTCAGTAGACCGAAAACTTTGGCGATCGTTAAAAAATAGTAGCCTGTGATACAGTTGTGCGAGAAGACAAAAAAGCTGATCATTTTTGAGAAGTCATAAAGGAAACTTATGAATCAGTCTTCAAAATCGACCATTACTACTTCTACGTCAAACACACTTCATTAACTACCCCATAATTGCTGTCTATAGTTTGACGTAAAAATTCCAGCATTTGTTTGAGAGTAAATAGATAAGAAAAAGGTTTTTTACTAGTTCTCCTTAAAGTACTAAGATAATGCCATAATAGATAAATCCAAATATTAATAATTAAAAATGCCAAAGCTACAAATAGAAACCTAAGAGTTGGGTTTTTAATAGTTGTTTTAATCCGGCATTGATTTTTCATCCGGTAGCTGCTTTCAATTCCGAACCGCAGCCGATAGTCATCATGTATTGAATGTAATGACAACTTAACTTTATAGATAGCATAAACAAAAAACTCTCGTCCATGCGCTCGTCTTTTTCCTTTCTTATACGTGCACACTATCCCAACAAGAAAGGTAACAGAGCCATATTGGTCGCTGTTCAAGGTGTAAGTTGTTTTATAACTACGCCGACCTCTAATTAATTGTCTAGTTCCTCCATGTTTACCTCTAATGATAGCTGGTATCTCGAAGGGGATATCTAAAGCTTGCAACCACCGAATTACTGGGACGCAGAAGAACTCTCTGTCTAAAAGTAATCGCTCAATTTTCAATTTTAAAGGTTCAATTAGTGCCAAAAGATAAGTGATAATGGCAACTAAAGTATCTTGTTTTCGGATAGCTTTAATAGCTAAAGTTACTCGTTGATTTTTCTTAATTACATATAAAGTTGCGTAAGCATAGAATGAACACGTACCACTTTTAGCTTGACTTCTATAAATATATGGTTCTTCTAATGGTGATGGTTCGCCATAATACGGAATTAAGTTAAAGTCAATAGCAATTTTATTTTTTCCTCTTTGAATTCCATCCGGTATTCGGCTTTGAAGCGCTGCATTTAAATCCAATTCTAAGGAATTTAGATCTGAATATTTTCCCAAATGGTAATAAATATTCTTGCTTGTAGGCACGTTTTTTAAAACTTTACTAGTATTCTCTATACTATCCTTCTGAGTAGCTGCTCTAATTAAAACTTCAAAAATTGTTTGTTGTTCACACTCACCTTGAGTTTTTATGGGAATATGTTCTGTTAAACAGTTAACTACTTTTTCTAATGTTTCCCTATCAGTTAAAACTGGGGATTTTTCCGTACTCATGCTCACTCAATTCTCCTTCTTCAATCTCCTTACCTACCTTATAAAAATTCATGCTCTTTACCCGTGATTTCTCACTCCTTTTACTCGCTGGCGATCGCCTATCTTAAAACCATGAGTTAGAGTACACTTTAGGCATTTTTGGTTAGTTGGTGTATTGAGACAATAAAGTCTTACACTGGCGTAGCCCATTCGCCTTAATCTTACGTTAGCCAAAAAAACTGGATTGACAATAAAGTTTTACCTTGGGACGCTTGCCCATTCCTTTTTTGAGGAGCGAGCGTGACAATAAAGTTTTACACCAAGTTTTTGAAAATGCTTGAGAATAGAGTCCCATCATACAAAATCCAGTCGCAAACGTACCAAACTATGGATGGTTCCAGTGTAGGACTTTATTGTCTGGGGTAAGGGTTTATTGCCCAGAGAAGAACTTTATTGTTTTTATACAGTTGGGCACAGTCCTTCATGCATCCTGACGATGATGTATTGAACAATTAAAGAGAATCTGCTCCCCATGTAATACATGGGGAGCAGATTCTCGTGCCGTGTAATACAAGGTTTGGTATTTTCCCTGACAATTTGTTTTAAATGGTCAGCCCAAGTTTTGCCGTTGCAATCGGCTGCAATACCCAAAGCCTTTGATCGTTGCCTCCATAAATATCAAAAAGTGAACTAAATAATAGTAAAAAAAGCTCTTTACCCAAGTAATACACGGTTAACCTCAGCCCAGAAGTCTGGAGTTTATCTATTAGCTTTTCTTATCAATTTATTTTTCCTAAAAACAGGGGTAACTGTATTCAAAAATACAGTTAATTCAACAAAAATCTGGTTTTGAGTCTGTTTTCCAGAACGATCGCCAAAGTTTTCGGTCTACTGAATGTGCAAAATTCACTTTATTATCAAGTTTATCTGAAAGCAAAAAATGCAGATAATTTGAATATTAATTTTTTAAAAAATTAATTTAAAAACCCCTTGTCTAATTTTGAGATGATGCTTTATCATCTAAATATCCAACGCTTAAAAACTAAGACGGTGGCAAAAAATTCAACGGTAAAAACATATCGAGGTGGAAGAACAATAACCGTCCCTTCATCCGGGGCTTCAGGGCTGATTAGCGTAAAAGAATCAAAAACCCTGTTAGGAATCAACAGCGATGCCACGATGAATAAGTATTTGAAGACTCTGAGCTTTTTCGGTCAACGGTTTATTAGCTGGGAACAGTTCAAAGAAATTCTCGAACTTCAAGCCTTTTTAAGGCTTAAACACGGCTACAACAGTCAAAAAATGTATATGGCCCTTAAGAGTCAGAATTCTTTGACAACCATTTTTAACAACTATGGATTCGATATTGATACACGATTTGAGAGGCTAAAAAATGACTACTACGACCAACGGCAAGCGCAAAAATCATAAGTCAGACCTGCACCAACCTGCGTCTCCGATAACACTAGCGCAGTCAACAGAAGAGCTTGAGCAGATACTGGCAAATGACAACTCTACTATGAATGATGTTTCTCAGCCCTCTAATGAGGCTACAGACCAGATCGAGGACGCTGCACAACCAGATTCATTGTCGGAACTGTCTCAAGAGCTTCCAAACTCAGCACAGACGCCATTATCAGCAGAAGAATTGCTCCGGCAAGCTAAGCAACAGTCTAAGAAAGACCTTAAAGAGGATGAAGAGGAGCAAGTAGAGGGATCTGGCACTCAAGACACAGCGATCGCACCCCAAACAGCCACATCAGAAATTAGCGCAGCGCTTACCCAGGCTGCCTTAAACCTAGTCGAAGCCAACAAGGAAGCAAAGCAAAAGCGGATTGAGACTGGCATTTTTGAAGGTTTAGAAGACGCCAAGGATATCCGGATTGGCAAACAGCTTGGAACAATTTTATCCCTGACAGAAGCCGACAAGGTGGACGCTGTGGAGCTTGCAGAACAGTTACAAAACCTCCGTGCCCATACCGATGCCGAAACTGCTGACGTTGTGACTGAAGCTCTCAAGGGTCTGGGTATCGACCTAAACGCTATCAGGGAGGGAAAGCAAGACCCTACAGAAACTGGGAAGAAAAAAGCCCCTTTAGGGTCTACATTGTCCAGCAATCTCCCAAGCAAAGGCAGCAGCTTCAAAATCCTGTAAACCTATCACTGGCAGCAATTGTAATCGCATTGATAACGCTCACAACCCTTGCTGCTATTACTTCCCGATTCAAGACCGCGATCCCGATTGCGCTAGGAAGTGCAGTATTTGGGGCAGGAGCGGCAGCAGCTTTGATGCGGGGAAACAATCAAAAATAATCACTTATCAACAACAGCGAAAACAATGGTAGACACACTAGCAGGAACAATTGCAACTTTATCAACAACAGCAAGCCTCGGTTTTTTAGGCTATGCAGCGGCATCTTTCGCCGTGATTACCGGAGCGATCGCCTTACCCGTGCTCACAACTTTCGCTGCAATCAGTTTGATTAGTATTGGATGTAAGCGGTACAGAGGAACTTGATTGTACTGAGATAATGGGCGATCGCTCACATTTATCAAACTCAAAAAAGAACGTCCAGATTAGCATTTAGGTTGTTCTAGAAGGAAGCAGAACAATGTACCAACATTATTGCGGTACTCTCTTAGATGAGGATGATACAGTATTAGGTATCTGTCCAGGATGTCTAGATTTTTTAACCACTTTCAACATTTCCTTACACAATTACAGCCTTGACCAATTGGTAACTTTTCTAAATGGAAATAATGAAGTTTTTGAGGATTTAGACACCCAAGAAGATACACTAGTAATTAACAAAGAACCTGGAGATATCAGCCTAGATCTGAACCCGGCAACTGGGACATACGAAGCCCAAACCGAATTTCAAACTGTATAATGATGAGCGCGAGTATGCTATTTAAGATACCTTTAAATCAATAATTACTCGCAGACGCATTAAAAATTCCAAACCCTCCGGTTTTACTTGTTGCGGGTGTTGCGGTGTCCTCAACATCAGGCGCAACAGACCGCAACAACCGCAACATAGATATTCGCTTAATTCCGATAAATAGAGAGAGGTGATGCATTACACAGGTGACCGAGCGTCGCGTAAAAAAATGGGGCAGGCTTCTTCCATTGGATGTAGCGGTCCCATACTTTAAAGTAGGGGCATCAAGCCTGCCCCATTTTTTAGGGAGCAAATTGGTGAAAAGCACACTCAAAAGGAATGAAATTAGAACCCAGACACTGGATTTCACATTCAAGGATGGCTCGTCCGCCTCCATTCTTAAGACAGAAAGAATAGAGTCAGAAAATGCAAATCCATACTTCATTGTTTTGGGAACATTCATCGTTTTATTCATCAGCAGTTATTGCCTTGTTCAACTCCTTATTTCACAAAGAGTGACATCCAATGAAATTCAAATCAGACAAGACTACGACCACAGGGTCATCAAAAACAGCGACAATTACTAAAAGTTCAGGAAGTAAACCGACTACAAAAGGCTCCTCAACCAGTACAACTTTCAAGGTCAATACAGGCAGTTTTACAGGTACCTTGGCTGATATTGTCCCAGGTGAGATGCAGGGATGGCTGAGTGAAATCGGAGAGCAAATGGGAGGAATCGATCTTAATAAACCGCTCAGCTGGTCTAAAGAGCAAGTTGTCGAAGCTAATAAAATTGCGGCTGGTCTAGACAAAAAAATACTGGAGATGGCTGAAGTCAAAACCGCAGTCATGAAGTATTTAGCCTACGCAATGAAAGAGGCAGAATTCAAGGCTGATATCACCGTCGCTATGGCTAAAGCAAAAGGCTATATCGATCAACAACAGGCAAAAGCTTACTTGGCTTACACCAAGTATTTGCGCCAAGCAGCCCGATTAGAAAAGAAGGTTCAGGCAACTCAGCAAATCATCGATGCTGCTAATAATGCTCTCGAACAAACCTTTGACGCTCGGAAGGCAAACATTATGACTGCAGTCAATCAGCAAGCTAAGTTGACTGAGGGAACTGCAGCCGAAGTGCAAAATCTACGTACTCAGCGCCAAGTACTTGTACAGGAGCATAAACAGGAAATGGCGCAGTACAAGCATCAGTTAGCTACGGGTCATTTGCAAGGCGCGGCAGCTAGTTAGAATCCAGAATGCTCCTGGTCAAGAACTTGAACAGGAGCAGCACACCATTGCAAGGAGGGTGATGTGACCTTACGCAGTATCGAAGATATCAATGATGAAGATGCCCCAACTCCGAAATCTGACCGTTATCAACATCTTTCTAACCTTGGAGAGTTCATTGTGCTGTTTTCGGCGGGGCTAGGCTGTGCATTCTCTGCTCTGCATAATCGCTCCTTCGAGATAATTCTGGGCTTTGGGTATGCAGTGGCGATCGCCTACCTGGCACTAGAATTCAGCAATACCCCAAGGGCGTCTATGTTCAGGATGACCGCAGTCACGCTTGGGGTACTTTTAGGCTTCCGCGAAATCTTCTTATTTTTCCCCCTGCCAATTATCCATGTAGTGCTGTCAATCTTAGGAGCCATATTCTTGTGCTTTCGAGGCGTGAAATGGTTTAGGGGGTACTTTGCACAATGAGTCGTATTGTCATAGTTAGGCAAATAAAACAAGCAGCTTGTTTGGTTGGTGCGGGACTATGCATTGGAGGTATATTTCTGGCGATTCCAGACACCTATAAGAGCTGGAAGTATGTTCGAGAGATCAACAAAAATTTATTCGGACAGAAACATGCTGAAGAAATAATTTATCGCATAGAGGAAGATGTTCCTTCGAGTCACAAACCATACAAAACCATTCAAGGTCAATCCCAGCGTAAAATTACGGGCATGTTACTGCTGTTTTTTGGGGGTAATTTGACATGGTTTTTCGGGCAGTCGTTAGCTGACGAGTTTGAGATTATTGAAAAACGCTGTTTCAAAATCCGGCAGAGCGAGTTTTTAATCGAAGACACTATGCTCAGGACTGGAACTGAGGTCGAGCAAACCATGATCGAACTAGATATGCTGGGTAAGTTGGCTTATTACCAGAAAGGATTCAGACCTGATAATGTAACCTACCTTCCTCAAGAGAAGGAAGAAGATGAAAAAACTTTATTAGACGGAGAGGCTGGTAAATACCCGGTGACCGCTAACGGGTTTTTCATGTGGCTGCTAGATCGCAACTGGCGGCAAGCAAAAGTTCGGGAACTGAGTCAGAAATCGTTCAACAACACCAAGTTACCAACAGAGCAAATTCGTGGGTTTGTGGAAGAGTTGATAAGTCAGAAGCTTGCTGAATGGCTGGATGAAAGTAAGAACGAATTTCGTTTGCTGAACGTGGGTCAAGACAGCGAGTAGTTTCAAGGAGATAGGTGAATGGTTTACTCAAAATCTGACGGTAGCGGCACAGGTTTCTCGTGGGAGAAGCAGTTGCGGTTTCTGCAAACCGAACATGCAGATAATTTAGAGGAGAATGTTTTAACTAAGTTGGAAGTCTTATTAAGGCGATCGCATCCGTCCCCATCTCTCTCACCAGCGGCAAAGGTCACGAGGTCACTAACCTCTGGCTATAAGCCAGAGGCTTGAAAGAAAAAGATTCACCACCTTTTAATTTCAAGTTAAACCAGTGTCTAGACGCTAGAAGCGTTGTCTTCTAGGACAAAAAACTGAATCGATTATGCGTGGTAGCTAATAGGACGGAAGAATACCTCCCTAGTTCTTCTCCTCTCCATCGGTCAGTGTCGAAGGGATGTATATACCTAGCAATAGGATTTATCGTAAATGTTTGTACCCGTTGTAGATCAGAATAATCGACCGTTGATGCCAACTACTCCATCAAGAGCGAGACGTTGGATCAAATCAAAGAAAGCAACACCATTTTTTAAAAAAGGGGTGTTTTGTGTTCGACTCAATGTAGAACCATCTAGCCGTAATTATCAGCCAATAGCGGTAGGAGTTGACCCAGGCTCAAAGCGTGAAGGCTTCACAGTCAAATCGAAAGCACATACATATTTAAACGTGCAAACACATGCCGTTGATTGGGTGAAAGACCACGTTAAAACACGTCGTAATATGCGACGTACCAGAAGAAACCGTAAGACACCGTGCCGTCAAAATCGCAGTAATAGATTAGCCAATAAACAACGACTAGCGCCGTCTACTCTAGCTAGATGGCAATGGAAGCTGCGTATTTGTAAGTGGTTAGCTGTCATGTTCCCAGTTAGTGTTTTCGTTGTTGAAGATATCAAAGCTAGGACTTGGAAAAACGGTAAAAAGTGGAATTCCATGTTTTCACCTTTAGAGGTTGGCAAACGATGGTTTTACGACCAATTAAGCGCGATCGCCTCATTAGAAACAAAGCTGGGTAACGATACTTATGAACTGCGTCAATCCTTGGGATTGAAAAAGTCTAAGAATAAGTTATCCAACAACTTTGATGCTCACTGCGTTGATTCGTGGGTACTGGCTAACTGGTTAACCGTTGGTCATTCTAGTCCAGACAATACCGAGTTAATTGAGGTTATTCCTCTAGAATTTCACCGTCGTCAACTTCATCGGCTAGAACACGCGCCCGGACACATTCGTTCTCGCTATGGCGGGACAATTAGCGCAGGTTTTAAACGTGGGTCTATCGTTAAACATCCCAAATATGGCGAGGCTTACGTTGGTGGATGGCAAGAGTCGCCAACCAAAAAAGACCCAAATAGAAAAACAATTAGCTTGCATAGTTTACAAACTGGCAAGCGATTAACTCAAAACGCAGTACCCACAGATTGTAAGTTTTTATCCTACAACTCGTGGCGTGTTGCCAACATTGTAAAGCCGTCCTAGAAGGACGGGGTGTCAAACCCAAGTTTTCTGATGACGCGGGGCAGCGCAGCGGATAGGCTAGCAGCAGAAAGCTTGAAAAATGCCGCCGAGGCTTGGGGAGTAGGGCGTTATCTTGACGATCAACCATTCGTCATCCGCTATCTTTCGGAACATCTAAAAGAGCTGGATGACGAAATGCAGGGAAAAGTTAGGAAACTCTGTGAACAATATAAAGTATCTGTAGGTGCTCGGCAGCCACAAAAACGAGAACCAGAAAAAGCGAACGGACTCATTCATGCACTAGCTGGGACAAATCCTGACCTAAAAATCTCGAAGAAGCAGAGGGATCGGCTCTGGGCCATAGGTAAAAGTGAATTAAAGTTAAATGACGAAAAAATCAAAGCTGCATATAAGCATTTTGGCTTTAACTCAAGCGATGACATCACTCCCGATAAGTACGACCAAATTATCGAATACATGCGATCGCTTGCCTCCCCCAACCAGCCGACACAAGACCTATATCCGGCACACAACAACCTGGTCAAACAAGTACGAAAAATAACCAACCACTCCCCCGACTGGATTGTGGCTCAATGTAAGGCATACGGGTACTCGCAACCGGGTGGTATGCCCCCCGATCAAATTGCCAAACTGTTGTCAGAGATGGGGGCTGACTACGCCTATGGGAATGGTTCAATACGAAATAGGGATGGGGCTTACACGTCTTTTCAAGGTGCGATCGCCTTTGCCCAGTCTTCAGGGCAACCAATTTTGGACGCAGCCCTGGCATGGTTGGATCGCCATCGGCATAGCGAAATAAGAGCGTAATGTCAGTTACCTACACCGCGCTTGAAACGTGTCAAAAATGTTTTTTTAAACGACGCGATTAAAATGGCAAAACCTCTTAAAAAGAGTTATAATATCTCAAGATAACCGAGCAGCTAAAGATTTGGTAAGTCAGCAACCCCATTCTGAAGCAGCGGGCTTATAGCTAGATGGGAAGCTGATTGTAAGCGCTTAGGGTTGGGGAAAGGAAGACAAAGTTGGACAACGCTTGTCTTTGGTTAGGTGTTAAACATCCAGTTCAAGGTGCGCAAAACCGAGCCATGTCCAGTAAAGTTAGGATCTGTCTCCGGTAGGTTCTCTTTCTCGAATCCAAATCTTCAGCAAGTGCCACGGGGTGTCGAAGTACGAAAATGCTTCATCGCGGCCCCCAACAATAAACTCATTATCGCTGACTACAGCCAAATAGAACTTCGCATTGCGGCAGAAATTAGTGGCGATCAAACGATGATTACGGCGGATCAGAACGGGCAGGACTTACATCGCTTGACTGCTTCCCTGGTTATGGGGAAGTGATTGGATAGTGTTAAGAAAGGCGATCGCCAGGTAGCAAAACCCATAAATTTTGGTTTGATTTATGGAATAGGGGCTGATGGTTTGCAAAATTATGCCAGTGTCAACTACGGGGTCGAGATGTCGCTGGCTGATGCCAAGAGGTTTCGCTTCAAATTCTTTCAAAGTTATAAAGGTTTGGCTGCTTGGCACGAAAAAGTTAAGAAGGAGCTTTACGAGCACAATAAAAGAGAAACATGCACGTTGGCAAATCGTCGGCGTCAATGGCCAGACTCCATTCAGCCGTCGTTAAACGAAATGTTTAATCTCCCTGTTCAAGGGACTTCATCTGACATTACCAAGCTTGCTCTTTCTAAACTTACCATTGAACTGGAAGATACCGCAGCTACTATTATTGCTGTCGTCCATGATGAGATTATTCTGGAATGTCTTGAACCTACGACAAATCAAGCAGCAAGTATTTTAAAAAAGGTCATGATTCAGGCGGGAGAAAAATTTCTCAAACGAGTTCCAGTTGAAGTTGAAGTTGGAATTGCAGACAACTGGGCTGAAAAATGAAGATATGTGACTTAATCATCGCGATCAGCCTTTGACCTCGGTCTGGGCGATGGTGTTACCTCTGCCTCAGAAGAGCAACAATGCTGAAATGGCAGTCGCCAAGCACCGAAGCAGGAAAGGAGGGCAGCCACACAGGCTTCAGTAATGAGAAACTTGGAAGCCTTCCTTCAAGCCCTGTGACAGGAGAACAAAGTAAGGCAGCGCATGCGAAAACTTTGGGGTAAAGTGCTCCACACGAGTAGTTGGGTATGGCGGTTTTATGTCGGTACAGACCAGTTTTAAAGTAATCCGTTTCCAAAAGCTGAATATCTAGAACAGGAAATGGGCAAAGATATCAGTCATGGAGGATGTGGGATAGAATAAGTAAATGCTTTAGTATTCGTCGTCTGAATTGTCGAAAATCTCGGATTTGTAATGAATAGTAATACTCAACCAAGAAAAATCTTGATTTTGGCGGCGAATCCAAGCGATCTACGCTTGGATCAAGAAATTCGTGAAATTGAGGATGCCATCCGAAGGGCAATTAGACGAGATCAGTTTCAAATCGTCACGCGGCAAGCAGTACGTCCGAAGGATATTAGAAGGGCAATTGCAGAAGAAAGACCGCAAATCGTCCATTTTTGTGGACACGGGACAGAGGATGGAAGTCTGATACTACAAGACGATGGGGGGCAAAGGCAACTAGTAAAACAAGATGGACTAGCAGAACTGTTCAAGTCGCACGCAGATTCCGTAAACTGCGTACTGATAAACGCTTGCTACTCAGAGAAACCAGCTGAAGCAATTAGCCAATATATAAATTATGTGATTGGTATGAATCAGGCGGTTAGTGACAAAACAGCTATTAAATTTGCTGAAGGTTTTTATGATGCTCTAGGGTATGATTCTCAGGACAATCAAGAAGAATTTCAAAGAGCTTTCAACGAAGGAATCATTGCAATTAAATTAGAAGGTATTCCTGGCGCTTCCATACCAGTTATCAAAAAAAACAAGGAGAAAATTATTAAAGCAGTTCAGGAACTCGTGGCACAAGTGAACCAGCCGGAGGAACCAATGGGCAAGTACAACGTACAGATTGCTGGAAGTGTAAAGGGTTTCGTTCAGGGCGACGGCACCCAGGTAACGATGACCTTTGGCGACAAACTCTCAGAAAAATAAACATCTCATGGATCAACAAAAGTACGAGTTACACGTTTACGGTTCAGTAAAAGGGCTTGTCATCGGAGAAAATAACACAGTTACGTATATCTTCCAAAATGATGAGCAACGTACCGTTCCGTTTCTTGCCCCGCCCCGACCGCTCTACAAGCTTGTGGGTCGCGATGAATTACTACGTGATCTGAAGCAGCGGTTGTTTGCTGGTAGTAGCCTAGCTCTGTCTGCCCTCAAAGGTCTGCCCGGTGTAGGTAAGACAGCATTGGCTATCGAGTTGGCGTATGATCCCGAAGTGCTAAAGCATTTTCACGATGGTGTACTCTGGGCTGGTTTAGGTCGCCAACCGAATTTGTTCTCCCATCTAACGACTTGGGCTTCGGCACTGGGTTTTTCGCAAACTGAAATAGCTAAGTTAACCAGCATTGAAGACATCGCAAAAGCAATTCAAACTGCTATTGGCACACGCCGAATGCTTCTGGTACTTGATGATGTCTGGCAAGTTGAGGTGGCTCAGGAGTTTAAGTTTGGTACTCCCAACTGCGCTTATTTAATCACAACACGCCTACTTGAAGTTGCGTTAGAATTCGATAGTGAAAGACCCACGCAGGTGCCTGAATTGAACGGAGAAGATGGCTTGAAGTTGTTAACAAAGCTGGCATCAGATGCGGTGAAGGCTGAGCCAGATGAAGCAAAAGTGCTTGTAGAAGCTGTTGGTAGACTGCCGCTTGCACTTATCCTTATAGGGAAATATCTCCAAAAAGAAACTCACGATGGGCAGCCACGCCGTTTGCGAAAAGCACTTGCTCGGTTAAGGAAGGTTGAGGAACGTTTGCGGCTAGAAGAGTCACAAGGATCGCTGGAACGCCACTCCAGTTTGTTAGGTGGTACATCTTTGTCATTGCTTGCAGTTATTGAGATCAGTTATGAAGAGTTAGACGAATTGTCAAACTTTACTCTCCGGGCACTGTCAGTTTTTCCACCTAAACCGAACACGTTTTCAGAAGAAGCAGCGCTAGCAGTTTGTGCCCTTCCTGATGAGATGCTAGACAAATTGACTGACTATGGACTATTGGAGAGTAGTGGTCCTGAACGTTATATGCTACATCAGGTTATTTCTGACTACGCCAGAATGCATTTAGGTGAAATGGAAAGAAGGGACGTCTTTCAACGCTATTTAAGGTATTTCGTTGAACTTGCAGAGATAATGGAATTCAAGTTAAAGGAGGAGCCACAGAGGTTAGAAGGGTTAGGTCAATTGGAAAAAGAATACGAAAATCTTCGTGCAGCACTGCAATACTCGTTAGAGCGAAATCTAAAGAATGACGAAGCAGAGATGGTATTTCGATTAGCATTTGCTTTGGAAGAATTCTGGTTATTACATGGTCAAGCTCAAGAGGGTTGCGAGTGGCTGAAAAAATTGTTGGAGAAGAATAATAGTCTAGTTTCACAAACTTTACAGGCAAAGGCACTTCTTAGAATTGGGAACCTGTATAGATTTCAAGATAAACATAACAAATCACAAGAGTATTATCAACAGAGCCTAGATTTGTACGGAAGTTTAGGGGAAAATGAGCAAAAAGCTTGGATACTATTTTATCAAGGTCTTTCTGAAGCAGATTATGGAGAAGATTTGAAAGCGTTAGAACGTTATGAAGAAGCTTTTGATCTGTTCAACAACTTAGATAACCAAAAAGGTATAGCCTCTGTAAGTCATAATATTGGGCGCGTGAAATTGAATCGGGCAGAATACGATGCAGCACGTGAATACACGGAGAAGAGCCTAAATATATATCACGTCTATCGCAATTTAAAACAACTTACTTTAAAGGACGAAGAAGAGTATGCCTGGATACTTCATAACTCAGTAAGGATATATGTTTGTGCATACACTCAAGAAGTTAATAAAGCAAAACAAGAAAACAATGAAGCATTTGTATTGTTTTATAAACTAAAAAATGAACATGGTATTGCTTGGTCTTTCTACAATCAGGCTATCCTAAAGTTGAATCAAGGGAAGAATAAGGCGGCGTATTTATTCTCTAAGAAAGCTTTGGCTCTATTTTGTAGGCTGAATAATAGAGGTGGTGTCGCTTGGGCTAACCAAGTTTTGGGGAGAGCTTACCTAAGAGAACGTCGTTATGATGAAGCTAGAGAATGTTATCATGAAAAAATGAAAATTCAGCAAGATGTGAAAAACTTGATAGGTATTTCCTATGCACTTGAAGGTTTGGCACGTTTGGCATTTGAACAGAAAAAACTCTCTCTTGCTATTCGCCTCTTTAGTAACGTCGAAGCTCTACACGAGAGAATTAACTATTCTCTGCCGCCTTCTGATTGCATCGAACATGAACAAAGCATAGCAGATGCAAAGGTACAGGTAGATGAGGATACTTTTGAAACGGCATGGACAGTAGGACGGGAAATGTCTATGGAACAAGCGATTCAAGAAGCGCATGGAGAGAGTAGCTAATGGAACGTGAGTCATCTTGAAGATGCAAAAAAAGCCTTGATAGTAGAGCTATAGAAAGAAATCTGGTAAATAACAACAGCACTTTTTAGCCCTTGTTGAACAATTACTTAAACATTTTAGAAAGAAATAAGGCTCAAACCCATGCAGAGCATGGAAAATACACCAAACGCCTAAAAATAGCTGAAATCCAGAATCAAGAAACTAGGTGAAACGATGTCAAAGGCTCTCCATACAAACATTTAAGGTATTTCTTTGGCTATTTTTTGTCTAAGTCCCACCAATCCACATTAGACGTAAATAAATAAGAATCTTCGACTACACGGAATCATTCACTAGTCATAAAATGGAACACAAAAGCCAATTACAAGGCATCATTATAGGGCTAATAGAACTTCCAACCCTTTTTTCATTCATTATTATTACTCATAATCGAGACAAACTTTTCAGGGAAGCATATCACTTGTGTGATTTTTTTAAATGTCAGATACTTTGCTAGTGATGAAAACTTCAGGCGTTGCTGAACCAAAATATGAATCAGGCGATCGCCTCAAGCTTGCGGGCGCT